>CAZYVR010000232.1:0-9399 GCA_964651145.1 uncultured Victivallales bacterium
TGGGAAAAAAAGTAAAGCTGATCATCGAAGGCGAAGATGTGGAGCTGGACAAATCGATTCTTGAATCAATAGGCGATCCGCTTACTCATCTGGTCAGAAATTCGCTTGATCATGGCCTTGAAGTGCCTCGTGACCGCGAAGCCGCCGGCAAACCTCGCATGGGCACGTTGAAGATTGGCGCGCATCACGAGGCTGGACATGTGGTTATAACAATAGCCGATGACGGAGCGGGAATAAATCTTTCAAGAGTAAAGCAAAAAGCATTGTCTTCCGGCATTTGCAATCAAGATCAGCTTGATGCCATGAGCGAAAAAGAATTGATAAAGCTGATATTCCGTCCGGGATTCTCAACCGCCGAAAAGGTTACGGATATTTCCGGCAGAGGCGTAGGGATGGATGTGGTGCACACAAACCTGACAAAATTGAATGGAACCATAGAAATTGAATCGCCGCCTGGATTCGGCACAAGGGTGAGAGTTAAACTGCCTTTGACGCTGGCGATCATACCGAGTTTGTTGCTGTCTGTGGGAAAAGAAAGATATTCCATTCCTCAGGTAAATCTCGTTGAGCTGGTCAGAGTTCCTAAGTCGGAGGTGGACGCAAAGATAGAAAAAGTCGGAAAAGCTATGGTTATCAGATTGCGCGACAGGCTGTTGCCGCTCGTCAAGTTAAGCGATGTCATAGATGACAGATCAATGGAAGAAAAGACAGCTTCTATTTCTGAGGTGAAAAATGAGCTTAAAGAAATAAACATAGCGGTTGTAATGGCAGGCAGCTTCCAGTATGGCTTGATTGTTGACAACTTGCTTGATTCCTCGGAAATAGTGGTAAAGCCTCTGGGCAATCATCTTAAGAAATGCCGCGCTTTCGCAGGAGCCACAATTCTGGGAGATGGACACGTGGCGTTGATTCTGGATCTGATAGGAATTAGCGAAATGATGAAATTGACGGAAATTGACTCGGGCGAGCAGAAAGAGGAAGAGCTCATAAAAGAGACTTCAAAGAAGATAAGCAAGGAAGAAACAGACCAGCAAACCCTGCTTATTGTGCACAACGGAGCTCAAGAGCCGTTCGGCATTCCGCTTGGTCTGGTGGCGCGTATAGAGAAAATAAAATCCGGAGAAATAGAAGAGACCGGAGGGAGAAAAGCGATAAAATATCGTGGCGGAACTTTGCCATTGATTCGCCTGGAAGACGCCGCAATGGTTTCTCCGTTGGAAGACTCTTCTTCTTATGTGGTCGTGGTGTTCAGAGTCGGCGGACGCGAAGTCGGCTTGATACTTTCTGAAATCATTGATGTTGTGGAAACAGACGCTAATATAGACGACATAACCTATAAGCAGACCGGCATCTTTGGCTCTACGATAATAAATGACAGAATCACTCTGCTTATAGATCTTTATGGAATGGTGGACACGCTTTTGCCGCAATGGTCTAATGAGCGGCTCGAAGAAATTCAAAAAATCAGCGAAGAAGGCGGGAAACCGACAGCTTTAATTGCAGAAGACTCAAAATTTTTCATGTCGCAAATAAAGGGCTTTATGGAGGAGTCGGGCTATGATGTGCTGACTGCGGAAGACGGATTGATTGCGTTCAACACTTTAATGGATCATCCGGATGAAATTAACATAGTCCTGACCGATATAGAAATGCCCAATATGGACGGCTTTGAATTTACTGAAAAAGTAAGAAAAGACAATCGTTTTGGCAACCTTCCCATATTGGCCGTAACCTCAATAGCCGGTTCCGCCGCGGAACAACGAAGCATGGAGGTCGGCTTGGATGAGTATTTGATAAAACTTGACAGAGATGAAATTATCGAGAAATGCAACTATTATCTCAAGCATGGCCGCAATAAAAATTTTTAAGTCTTTCGCGTCTGGAAAGATAATTTCCAGTCATTATGCATAGGAGCAAGGAATGAAACAAACAACAAATATTCATCACGTGGAAAAGCATGCAATTGTCGAGCTCGCCATATTTCATGTTGCGGAAATAACCTGCGCGTTAAAAAGCATAGAAATCCAGGAAATAATTAAAAATCAGGAAATAACTCCAGTTCATCATTCTCCCGCTTACGTTGAAGGCGTTATAAACCTCAGAGGGCAGATTGTCACAATAATCAGTCTGCCCAAAAAATTCAACTCCTACTCGCTTAGAGATATTAAAAACACGCAGATTGTTGTAGTAAAAATGGGAGATGAAAGCATCGGCCTTCTAGTGGACAGTGTTGACGACATACTTTTGGCCAATACAGATTCCATTGATCCTCCCCCGTCAAATCTTCAAGGGATTCGCGGCACATATTTTAGTGGAATTTATAAAAAAGACAACGCGCTTGTGGCTATACTTAATATTGGAGAAATTCTGGCGGTTGAGGATTAAGTCCGCCCACCTGCACCGCCATTCACAACAGAAAGACTGTGAATTTATGGAAAAGTTGAAAGTTTTAGTCGTTGACGACTCCGTATTGTATAGAAAAATCTTGAGCGACATCCTTAGCGGCTTTTCCGAAGTGGAAGTTGTTGGGGCTGCCCCGACAGGCAAACTGGCTTTGAGCAAAATCAGGTTGAATCCTCCCGATTTTGTCACTCTCGACTTTGAAATGCCGGACATGAATGGAATTGAGACGCTGAAAGAGCTCAAAAAAATAGCTCCTGAAACAAAAGCTGTAATGGTCAGCGCGCATACTCAGGCCGGCGCGCAAGTCACGATGCAAGCCTTGGAAGAGGGAGCTTTCGATTTCATAGCCAAACCTTCCTCTAATAATCTGGCGGAAAATAAAAGGATACTGGCTCAGCAGTTAAAGCCGATTATAAATATTATGTTAATTAAGAAAAGACTTAACGGCTTGGCCGTTAAGCCTTCAGCTTTGAAACCCCGCCCTGTGCCGGAACGCATTCCAAGCAGCTCTTCTGTTGCGACGCGCATGTCTGCCATTTCCGGCAAAGGCCGCTCCATTATCCAGCATGCCGGAAAAGTTGACATTGTGGCGCTGGGAATATCCACAGGAGGACCAAGCGCATTGACTCATGTTCTTCCGCGCTTGCCTGCCAATTTCAAAGTTCCTATAGTTATTGTCCAGCATATGCCGCCAGTTTTCACAGGAGCCCTTGCGGATTCTCTCAACAAAAAAAGCTCAATCACTGTGGTGGAGGCCCAGGACGGAATGCTTCTGGAATCGGCTACTGCTTATATTGCTCCGGGCGGAAAGATGATGAAAATAGAAGATGCCGGAGGAGGCAATACCGTTATAATAATAACTGATGCTCCTCCAGAAAACAACTGCAAGCCTGCGGCCGACTATCTTTTCAGGTCAGTGGCTCAATGTTACAGAAAAAACTCTCTAGGGGTTATTATGACCGGAATGGGCTCTGACGGCACAAAAGGCTTGCTTGTAATGAAAAAGCTTGGCGCAAAGGTCATAGCTCAGGATGAACAATCCTGCACAGTGTTTGGAATGCCAATGGAAGCAATAAAAGCGGGTGTAGTGGATATAGTGGCTCCACTGGACAATATTGCCGATGAAATAATGGCGTCCGTAAAATAAACGATTTCAGAGGCAAGTCATGCGTATAAAAATCACAGTTGAAGAGATAAATGTCCTCGGCAAATTTATCAAGGAGAAATCCGGAATTGTCCTTGACGAAAGCAAGGCATATCTTTTTGAAAGCAGGCTGAGCCCGCTTGTGGAAGAGCTGAACTGCGAAAACTATGCCGGACTTTACGCCCTGGCCAAAAGAGACTATACAGGCAAATTGAACACTAGAATAATAGATGCCGTCACCACTAATGAAACTTCATTTTTCCGCGACAAATCTCCATTTTTGCTAGCAGTCCAGAAATTGGTCCCGGATTTTTACGAAAAAAATCCAGCCGGCACATTGAGGTTTTGGAGCGCCGCGGCTTCCACCGGGCAGGAGGTCTACAGCGTAATCATGCAATTGAAAGACGCGGGCATTTCCATGCCCAGATTCAATATGCGCTTTTTGGCCACGGACATTTCGGACACTGTAATAGCTAAAGCCAGCCGCGGAAGGTATACCAAGTTTGAGCTGGGCAGAGGCATGGATGCGTCAAAGCTCCACAAATATTTTACTGAAAGCGGAAATGAATGGACTATTAAAGATGAAATAAGGGCTATGGCAATATTTAAGAAGGCAAACCTGCTGGATCCGCTCGAGCTGACTCGCCTGGGGCGTTTTGACATTATTTTTTGCAGGAATGTTGCAATTTATTTTTCGATGGAAGATAAGGCAAAGGTGTTTAACTGCCTGGGGTCAATGTTGAACCCGGATGGGGCATTGGTCATAGGCTCGACAGAATCGCTTTTGAACATTACTGACAGGTTTGTAAAAACTGAATTCAGAGGCATGGTATACTACAAGAAAAGGCAACTTTAATAAGGGGTCTGCCATGGGTGTAGACAGACAAGATTACATTGACGAACTGCTTTTTTGCATCAGAAAAAAAGACATGATAAAAGCAAAAGTCCTTCTGGATTACATTGAGCATGTGGATATTGAAACAAAGCGGCGTTTGCTGTTTGAACTAAGCCGATGCGACGACTCTTACTCAGTGCCCTTGCTTGTGGAGCTCGCGTCAAACGTCAAAATGGCGGCCTCGGATATGCCCGAACTTAAACAAATATTGCTGGCAAAATTTCTTGACAATCCAGAATCTCTTATAGCCATTTTGACTGATTCGGGGAAGCGCTTCGACAAAAAAGTGTTCATCGAAATAGCCGGAGAAATACAATGCGACAAGGCTGTTCAGCCACTCATTGACATATTGAAAAATGAATCCGACAAACATTTAATAGTTGTCATCATCAACGCTCTCGGTCTTATCGCCTCGTCCGACACGACCAATATAATAACTGACCACCTTTACTCCAGAGACAGAAAAATAATCCAAGCCGCAATTGAAGCGTTAAGAAAAATTGCGACCCCGACCGCAGTGCAGAGGCTTGCCGAAAGAATGGGAACCGATGCGCGCTTTGACTTCTTGATCATTGATGTGTTCGCGCATCTGCAAACTCAGACCGCGCTGGAAAAGCTGAATAACACTTTAATTTCACACAATGCGTCCATTCGCAATTACGGAAAGAGCAAGCTGATAGAAATAGGAGAAAAATCCGTTCCGACCCTAATCCACAATCTGGTCCAGGACGACCCTGATCTGTTGATTCACTCACTCAATGTTCTGTCTTTGATAGGCGACAAAAGCGCAATTGCCCCTATAAGGAAACTCTTGTTCAACGAACCCAAAAATCCGAACGTTAGATTCGCAGCCTATGAAGCATTGGGGATGCTGCCACTTGACAGGGAAGCGTATGTGTTGGCTTCAGGCCTGGCGGACCCTGTTGACAATGTGAGAATGGCCGCCGCAAAGGCCATAAATAAAAATTACAATGCCATTCTTTCCGCAGGCATAAAAAATTTGCTCAGTGACAAAGCGTCCGATTTTCACATAATCATAAGAGTGGTTATTGATTCAGAGGCAGACAATATTTTTCTTGACATAATAGAAGGCAAGCTATATCAGAAATATGTGCTTGTTTACCTGAAAAACAAGGCGCACAATGATGTAAGGTCTCACTTTCAGAATTTATTGATGAAGAAAGGCTTTTCGGAACTGGCCGGAAAACTGTCTGAAAGTGCTCCGAAGAAGGGAGCTGTCGCTAAGAAAGTTTTTGCGGTTGATGATTCCAGAATGATTCTCAGCGTATACCGCACAATCCTGCATAAGCTGGGATACGAATCTGAACTTTTTGAATTTCCGGCAACGGCCATTGAAGCGTTGAAAAAAAACAAGCCGGACATCTTGTTGACGGACTTAAATATGCCTGACATAACTGGAGTCGATTTGGCGAGAGAAGTGAGGAAGCATTACTCAAGCAAAGAGTTGCCAATTATTATGGTCACAACTCAAAACGAAGTTCAAGACGATGACGCGGCCCAAAATGCCGGCGTTGACATGATTTTAAGAAAGCCATTTGATGATCGTTCATTGGGGGATGCCATCAAAAAAGCTTTAAGTTGAAAAAGCCCCATTTTAGACGAATCGGGCTTTTCTGCAGAAAAAAATAGAGGACGACAGCAATGCTCAAAGGCAATATTGACAGCCATGCCGTTAAGCAAGGCAATTTTACTGTTTTAATTGTAGACGACACGCCTACGAATGTGTTGATTCTTAAAAAGACTCTTAACAATTCAGGTTATAGGGTCATCACTGCAGAGAGCGGGGTTGCTGGACGCCAATTGGCCGATGAATTCAAGCCCGACTTGATCCTCTTGGACATAATGATGCCTGACGAGGATGGGTTTGAAACAATATCAAAGTTGAAGGCATCGCCGGCAACCGCATCCATTCCGGTGATATTTTTGACCGCGCTGTCTGACGTGGCTTCAAAAATAAAAGGCTTTGATTTGGGAGCTGTGGATTATATAACAAAGCCTTTCCATCCACAGGAAATTCGGGCCAGAACAGGGCTGCATATAAAGTTGAGCATAGCCACCAACGCGCTTATTGAAAGCCAGAAGGATAAACTCAAGCAAATAAAAACAGCCCAAAGAGCCATGCTCATTCAGCCGGAAGAATTGCCGGAGGCAAAATTTGCCGCATATTATTCTTCACTGCATGAAGCGGGAGGAGATTTTTATGAAGTCATTAAAATCAACGATTACTCATGCTGCTACTTTGTGGCGGATGTTTCAGGACACGATATTGCCTCAGGCTTCATAACCGCTTCAATGAAAGCTCTTCTTCAGCAAAATTGTTCTCATATCTATTCCCCGGCTGAAACAATGAAAATAATAAACGAAGTGCTTATGGGGGTGCTTCCGGAAGACAAATACCTGACGGCCTGTTATCTGGTGATCAACCGGAAAACAAACAGGGTCTCAATGGTAAACATGGGCCATCCGCCAATTATCTATCAGCCTTTTGGCAAAAAGCCTAAACTGCTAGAAAAGGAAAGCGACGTGCTTGGCGCGTTCCATGACGTGGTGCTATCTGAATATTCTTTTAAAGTCAATGCCGGAGACAGATTGTTCATATATTCAGACGGCCTGATTGAAAGCCAGAAGGACAGAACTGTCTGGTCTAGCAACCTTGAAGCATTGACTGATTGCGCGAATGATATAAAAGACGCTGATTTGAGCGAGTCTGTGAAGAGTATATATGATTATTTTTTCCCGAATGACAAGCCGCCTGAGGATGACATTGTAATTTTAGGCATTGAGGTGTGAAAAAATGAGCTCTTATAAAAAAATAAAAAAAGACAATGGATTTATTATAACTTTTCCGTCCTGCCTCGCTTTTTTGGAAGACATTGTGGCTGAAGCTGTGGCATTTGTCAAATCTAAAGATATAGAGCTTGATTTTTTCGCTTTCAGGCTGGCCCTCTACGAGGGGCTGTCGAACGCGGTAAATCACGGCAATAAGTCGGACATAAACCTTAATGTCGTTTTTGAATTTAAACTTTGCGATGGCGACCTTTTCATCGCAATAACAGACTCGGGAGACGGCTTTGACTGGGGAGAAGCAATGCGGAAAGCCATTCAGGATTGCGACAAACCTTCCGGGCGGGGAATTATGCTGATGAAAGCATACGGCTACCATCCGTCTTATAATTCAAAAGGAAATGTGCTGACTTTTTCAAAAAAGCTTGACGCGCCTGACTATGATTCGGATGTCTTATAAGGTCAATTGCAAGTTTTTTTTTAAACCTCTTGATTTATGCTCTCCGAAACCCTAAATTTTGAGATTGTTATTTATTTGCTAAATTTGAAAGGCACGCTTATGAGCGAAGTTGATGATACAGAAAAAAATGCGCCACCTCTGGACTTTGTCAGGAACATAATAAAAGAAGACAATCTATCCGGCAAATACGCCGGTCGCGTCCATACGCGTTTTCCGCCTGAGCCAAACGGATGCTTGCACATCGGACACGCCAAGTCCATATGCTTGAATTTCGGGATTGCCGCGGAGAATGGCGGGAAATGCAATCTCAGATTTGACGACACAAATCCGTCAAAAGAAGAAGTCGAGTACGTGGAGTCAATAAAAAAAGATTTGAGCTGGCTGGGGTTTGACTGGGAAGACCGCATATATTATACTTCGGATTACTTTGAGAAGTTATATCAATACGCAGTTGAGCTGATAGAAAAAGGCAAAGCATACGTTTGCGATTTGAGTGTTGACGAAATCAGAGAATTCAGGGGAAGCATTATTGAGCCAGGAAAAGAAAGCCCCCATCGCAATCGGACAGTTGAAGAAAATCTTGACCTGTTTGAAAGGATGCGGACCGGAGAATTTGAAGATGGCGCGCGTTCCCTCAGGGCCAAAATCGACATGGCGTCCCCCAATGTGCATATGCGCGATCCAATCATATACAGAATCCTCCGCGCGAAACACCACCGGACCGGAAACGAATGGCGCATATATCCTATGTACGACTTTGCGCATTGCCTCTCCGACTCCATCGAAGGCATAACGCATTCAATATGCACTCTTGAATTTGAAATACATCGCCCGCTTTATGACTGGATTCTTGATGAGCTGGACGTGCATCATCCGCAGCAAATTGAATTTGCCAGATTGAATTTAAGCTACACAATAATGAGCAAGCGCAAACTGCTGGAACTTGTCACCGGGAAATACGTCTCAGGATGGGACGACCCGAGAATGCCCACTATCGCCGGAATGAGAAGAAGAGGATTTTCTGCGCAATCAATCAGAACATTCTGCTCAAGACTGGGCGTGACTAAATACAACAGCCTTACAGACATCGCCATGTTTGAACATTGCGTGCGCGAAGACCTGAATAAACAGGCTCTGCGCGTGATGGGCGTTATGAATCCACTGAAAGTGGTGATTGAAAATTATCCGGAAGGACAAACAGAAGAGCTTGACGCTATAAACAATCCTGAAGATTCGACAGCAGGAAGCAGAAAAGTTTCTTTTTCAAGAACCCTGTACATAGAGAAAAATGATTTTCTCGAAGACGCGCCTAAAAAATATTAGGCTGTCCCTAGGACGCGAAGTGCGCTTGAGATATGGCTATTTCATAACTTGCACAGATTTTGTAAAAGACGAAAGTGGCGAAGTTGTTGAACTGCGCTGCACGTACGACCCAGCCACACGCGGAGGCAATTCGCCTGACGGACGCAAAGTGAAAGGCACTATCCACTGGGTTTCCGCTGAACATTCCATAGGGGCGGAAGTAAGGCTATATGACAGGCTGTTCTCCACGGAAAATCCCGCAAAGTGCAAGGAAGGCGAAGATTTTAAAGATTTCTTGAATAGCGACTCGCTTGAAACAGTGAAATTATGCCGCCTGGAGTCATGCATGGCAAACGCAAAGCCGGATACGGCTTATCAATTTGAAAGAAT
>CAZYVR010000233.1:0-9373 GCA_964651145.1 uncultured Victivallales bacterium
AATAGGGAGAAAGTTGAAATAAAACTTGACTCGGGAACAGTTTTGGATTTGACCGCTGATGATTTGACAATTCAAAGAGAAGAAAAAGAAGGCATGACCGTAGCGACAGATCAGGGCATAACAGTGGCTCTCGACACAACGCTTGACAAAGCTTTGGTGGAAGAGGGCTTCGCTAGAGAATTTGTCAGCCGCATCCAGAATATGAGACGGGACTTGGATTATAAGGTGTCAGACCGAATAGAGATCGGTTACTCTATGGACAGCGATTTGTCGGTGGCTCTGAAAAATTTTTCAGAATATATTTGCAATGAAACACTTTGCGTTGTACTTAAGGAAAGCGTTGATGGCAATGCTGTTGAGATTGAAATCAATGGAGTTGAATGCCTTGTCTCACTGAGAAAAGCAATTAAATAAATATAATTTTTGTTGAGGAAATATCATGGCCAAGTTTATAAAAAAAGGTGGGGGGAAGAAGACAGTCGGCAAAGCCACCAAAATAATGAAAACCCCCATTAAGCCGAAAGGACTATTTTCTTCCGGCAAAAAGGCATCTGTCAGTCAGACTCAAATGATGCAGCCGCCTGAGCAGGCTGCTCAGGGCATTCCTATCACTCCGCCTCCTCCTCGTCAAGCCGTAGCTCAGGGCATTCCTGTCTCTCCGTCTGTGACTCAGGGCATTCCTGTCTCTCCGTCTGTGACTCAGGGCATTCCTGTCTCTCCGTCTGTGACTCAGGGCATTCCTGTCTCTCCTCCTCAAGCATTTGAGCCGGAAATATTTTACATGAAATGCAGCAATTGCGGGATTGTCGGTGAATTGGAAGAGGCCATGGATGAATTCGAGTGCCCTCAATGCAGCGGACAGATGTTGCCAGCCCCAAAGCCAAGCTTGGCAAAGACTCCGGAAGAGAAGGCAATGGATGAAACTCAGACGCGCAAAACAGACGTGTCTGATCTGCTGTTTGACGAAGAAGAAAATACGCCAACTATTGCCATCTCGCGCGACCAGATATCTGAATATAAGAGAAATATCAAAGTGGCTAAGCCTGTTGATGTGGGAATGTTTTCCACAGGGTCAAGTTCAGTGGGCATACCGGTTTCAACAAAAAGCTCCCGTCCTGTTTTTAACGCCGCCGCAAGAACGCAGGAGCTTGAACAGCGCGCCCTGGTGAGAGAGCAGGAAGAAATTGCAAGAAGGCAGAATGCTGAAAAACGCGCAGAAGAAACCCTCCGCAAAGAACGCGAAGAAGCGGAAGCGAGGCGCCAGGCTGAGGTGCAGGCTAGACAGGCTGCCGAAGAAAATCTTCACAGAGAGCGCGAGAACGAAAGACAAAGACTTGAAGGCGAAAGACTCAGAAGAGAGCGCGAAGAGTTTGAAAGAAAAAAACTTGAGGAAGAAAAACTCAAGAAAGAGCGCGAAGAGCTTGAGAAGCAAAGGATAGAATATGAGCGACTTCGCAAGGAGCGCGAAGAATTTGAGATGAAAAAACGCGCAGAAGAAGCGCGAGCAAAGAAAGAAAAAGAAGAGGCGGAAAGAAGAAAACGCGCAGAAGAAGCGCGAGTAAAGAAAGAAAAAGAAGAGGCGGATAGAAAAAAACGCGCAGAGGAAGAGCGAAAAGAAGCGCGAAAAGAAGCGGAAGCAAAATTGCGCAAAGAACGCGAAGAGCTTGAAGCGCAACGCAGAGAATTAAAAGAATTGCAAGAGAAGCAGAAAGAGGATGAAGAGATTCTCAAGCTTAGAATGGAACGCGAAGAATTGTTAAGACAGCGAAAAGAGCTTGAAGCTATTGAGCAAAGAAGAAAAATGCGCGAGGACGAAGAAGCAAAATTGCGCAAAGAACGTGAAGAGCTTGAAGGGCAACGCAGAGAATTGCAGGAGGCTGAACGCAAGCAGAAAGAGTTCTTTGAGAAAGAGAAGTTGCGCAAAGAACGCGTGGAATTAGAGAAGAAAAAGGACAATATAGAAAAGCAGGAAGAAAAATCTCATAAAGAAGAAGCTGAAGATGAGAAAAAACGCGAGGAGCTCAAAAAGCAAACAGAAGAAAGAGCCGAACGCATTAAGAAGACTATTGAAAGCGAAAAAAGCATAGATATGCCTAAGGGCATTTGGGACAAGAAGTCTGATGATAAAAAGTCTGATGATAAAAAGTTCGACGATAAAAAGTCTGATGACAAAAAGTCCGATGACAAAAAGTTCGACGACAAAAAGCCTGACGATAAAAAGTTCGACGATAAAAAGTCTGATGACAAAAAGTCTGACGATAAAAAGTTCGACGATAAAAAGTCTGATGACAAAAAGTCCGATGACAAAAAGTCTGACGACAAGAAGTTTGACGACAAGAAAGATGATGACAAGAAGTTTGACGACAAGAAAGATGATGACAAGAAGTTTGACGACAAGAAAGATGATGACAAGAAGTTTGACGACAAGAAGTCTGACGACAAGAAGTCTGACGACAAGAAAGATGATGACAAGAAGTTTGATGACAAGAAGTCAAAACAAGAGGTTTCCAATGGGAAAACTGGCAAGAGGAATGTAAAGAAAGGTTTGCCTCCTTTGCCTGGCAACAAGCAGAAAAAGGGCGGACTTGCGCCATTGCCTGGCAAGAAAAAGGCGCTAAAGAAGGACGATGATAAAAAAGAAGCAGATTCTGATTCTAACGGCAAAGATAAAAAAGACCAAGCCAAAAAATCAGACGGCAAAAAGACCCCTGGGGCAAGAGGTCCAAGGCCTGCGCATGTGCCGGATCATCTGACTCACACAAATATAATGAGACTTCAAAAGAAAAAGAAAACAAAAATATATGTCATTATTGCTGTAATTTTGATTCTGGTCATAGTAGGCATTTTCTTTGGAGCTCTCCAGTTGAATAAAGTGGTTAATGGAAAAAGCAATGGACGCAAGATTCAACCGGTTTTAGTTGAGAAGGTTGTGAAGAAAAAAGTTCAGTTGCCGCCGCCACCGCCGCCAGAGCCGGACAGCGAAGCAAAAATTGCATATAAAAAACTGTGCAAAACTCTGAAGAAAGCTCATACAAACATTTCAGAGATGGACATAGACATTAAGCTGTTGCAGAACTATGTTGTAAAGTTCAATGATGATGAGAAAGCGGCCGAATATATTAAAGAGGCCAGAGATAGAGTAAGAAGAATAGAATCACTGAAATCGATGTACCAATAAAATGAGAATATTATCAGGAATACAACCATCCGGCTTGCCGCATATAGGCAACTATTTTGGAATGATGAAACCGGCCGTGGAACTGCAAGAACAAGGTGAAGCTTTTTTGTTTATCGCTGATTATCACGCGCTGACAACATCGCCGCCTCCGGAAGAGCTGAGAAATTACACGAAAGAGATTGCCGTGGATTTTCTGGCTTGTGGACTGGATCCAGAAAAAACTGTTTTTTTCAGACAGTCAGATGTTCCTCAGGTTACGGAATTGACATGGATTCTTAACAGTTGCGCTTCGGTGGGACTGCTTGAGCGCGCGCATAGCTACAAGGACAAAGTGGCAAAAGGATTCGTTCCGAACAATGGCTTGTTTTCATATCCTGTGCTTATGGCTGCGGATATTCTTATATACAAATCCAACGTGGTGCCTGTCGGCAAAGATCAAAAGCAGCACGTGGAAATAACCCGCGACTTGGCTTTGCGCTTCAACAATGTCTATGGCGATATTTTTGTCATTCCGCAAGAGCAGATTCGCGAGAGTGTGGCGGTTGTGCCTGGAGTGGACGGGCAAAAAATGTCAAAAAGCTACAACAACACTATCCCCATGTTTTTTGACAATGACAAAGCCGCCAGAAAAAGAATAATGAGCATAGTCACGGATTCCAAGGAGCTTGAAGACTCCAAAGAGCCGGAAACATGCAATGTGTTTGCCCTTTACAAGCTTTTCGCTGATGAAAACCAGCTGAAGGAAATGGAAAACAATTATCGCGCGGGCAATTACGGCTACGGACACGCGAAACAGGCTCTCTTTGAGATTTTTTGCGATTATTTTGCAGATATGAGCAAGAAGCGCAAAGAGCTTATTGACGATCCTGGCTATATTGAAAGCGTTTTGAAAAAAGGCGCCGAAAAAGCCAGAGCCGTTGCCGAAGAAACCATGCAGCAGGTGCGCAAGGCTGTGGGCCTCAGATAGCAAAATCGCTCCGGCAAAAATCCAATGCGCTGTCGCATTATTACTTATATGCCAATAGCTTTGGCCTTGGGCAATCAGCGCGTTCCCTGTTGCCCTAAGCCGGATAAAGTTCGGTTCCTGTTCCGGCGGCTCTGTTGCATTGCGTTTGCCCAATGTAAATGGCCAAGTTGCTTTCAGAGCGTCTTGTAAACAACTTCTCAGGCAATACATTATGACAAAGGGGGCAGGAAATGAAGAAGTCAGGGGCAATATTATTCGGCGGCATTTTTCTCATCTCATTCATCTTACTGATTAATCAAGCTCAATCTCAGAGCTCCACAAAATTTTTTAAGGCTCCCAAGGCGACAATAGTGACGGACCCTAACTTCGTTCCTCGGGGGACATGGGGCGGGGAATCTGACGGGAAAACCATAGGAAGCGACGGAAAGCCTTTGGGCGACCATCAAATCTATGCAAACGACTCCTATTATTTTCTGGAATTCTTAACGGGTGGGATGGCAAAGCTGATTTCAGAAGCAGACCGCTCTCAAATAGACGAAATTGTTTTAATTATGTCAGCGCAGGACAAGGCTAAAAGGGACAAAAGAATAAAAATGTACGAGGCCCGCTGGCGCAAATCTCTGACAAAAGAAAAATACTATGAGCTGGCCAAGCTTATAGCCCGGCTCAAGTCTGCCAAATTTAAATACGATGCTGCTGAAGGCTATATTAACTACAAAGAACAAATAAGGCTCAAAGACCGCATAGATTTAAATCAGGCTCCCAACCCGGACGGAGAAAAAAATAGGCTTCAAATAAAAAAAGCCATAGCGGAAATGTATAAAGCCCGCAAGACCATCTTGAAAAAATATCCAAAGATTTACGCGGCAGGCAAGCAGATTCAAATGTCGAAAATGAAAGCCAAAATTGCTTCAATGAAATTTGCCGTGATAAAAAACGACAAGGCGCAAATGTTCATTTATCAGTCTTTCAAGCGCACGCCTATGTTGAAAGGCCTTGCGTGGGCAAATGAAGGCAAAGTCCTTGAAGGAGCCAAACAGATCTTCCTTGCCAAGGGCGAGAAAGTCCAGATATTGAAGTCAAAGACCGTTCCAGGATCATTTGAAGGCAAAAAAACAAACCTTAAAGTAAATCAAATAAAAATCAAAAGCGGCAAGATGGCTCAACATGACGGAAAAGCTCTGCCAGAAATGACTTTGACTGGCTGGGTCCTCTCAAAAGAGCTCGTCCCGTCAAAGTGATTTCTTAGGCGTTATTTTCGCAAATCTAAGTTCTTATGAGCATTTGCTGTATCCGCAATTCAGGCATTTCAGGCAGTTTTCCTGAGACACCAAAGCCTTTTCATTGCATTGCGAGCAGAACATAAGCGACGAGTTGTCAAAGCCGTTTGCGGGAGCATCTACAATTTTGGTTTTCCCTGTTTTTTCCACTGTCCTTTTCAAGCCTATCTTGAGCAGGTGTTTTTCAATGATTCTGCCGATGTCCGCGGCTAGGGACGGAATGTACGTTCCTTCGCTGAAATATCCGCCGCTGGGGTCATATATGCTTTTTAACTCGTCCACCAGAAAGATTGGCGCCGGGTCGTGTCTGAACACGGATGATATAAGGCGCGTCATCGCCACTATCCAACTGAAGTGCTGGAGGTTTTTTGTGTTTATGAAAATCTCGTAAGGTCGTCTTTTTCCGTTTTCCTGAATCATGTCGTTGATGGTCACATACAGCGCGTCGGGTGAAAGCGGGGTTTTTATTTTATAGGTGGTTCCCTCTAGCTCTGTGGGGCGTTTTTTTATTTCCGGGGAAACCGCTTCCGGAGCTTTTTCTTTCTCTTTTTTCTTGTCTTCGTCCTTTACAAGGATTCCGGTTATATGTTCGGACGGCCTGAAAGTAGTGCATCCTTTAAGGCCTCTTTCATATGCCTTCATGTAGATGTTTTTAAAGTCCTCGAACGGGTAGTCGGTCGGTATGTTTATGGTCTTGGATATTGAGCTGTCCACATATTTTTGCAGAGCCGCCTGGATGTCCAGATGCTCTTCCGGCTTGATGTCGCTTGATGTGACAAAATATTCCGGGAGCGTCTTGTCTTTTGATGATTTTTTGTCAAGTTCTTTGTATTTTTTGAGAGCATAATCCATAATCTGGACTGTTGTAGTGTCGTTCTCGGATGTGTTTCTTATTTTTCTTGTGTAGCTGAAAGCGAACACTGGCTCGAGGCCGCTGGACACATTGCCGGCTAGCAGGCTGATTGTTCCTGTAGGAGCGATGGAGGTCAGATGCGAATTTCTAATGCCGTATTTTTTTATGTCGCGCTTGATGGCAACGGGCAATGTCGCCACAAATTTGCCTTTGGAATATTTATCCTTGTCGCAAAGCGGAAATGCTCCTTTTTCTTTGGCCAGTTCGATGCTGGCTGTGTAGGCAGAGCAGGTTATGGTTTTCATTATTTTTTCCGCGAGCTTTACGGATTGCGCCGAGCCGTATTTGATTCCCATGAAGATAAAAAGGTCGGCCAGCCCTGTGACGCCTATTCCCATTCTGCGTTTAGAGAAGGCTTCCTGGCGTTGCTGCTCAAGGGGATAATTGCTCAGGTCTATCACATTGTCAAGGAGTCGCGCCGCCACCGCAGTTGTCTCCTTGATGCCATCAAAATCGACTTTGGCGTCGGAGGTGAAGGGATTTTTTACGAATTTTGTCAGGTTAAGCGAGCCTAGCAGGCATGCTCCATATGGGGGCAGTGGTTGTTCGCCGCATGGATTGGTTGCGCGTATTTCTTCGCAGTAATAAAGGTTGTTCATCTCGTTGACTTTGTCGATGAGTATAAAGCCTGGCTCCGCAAAGTCGTATGTTGATTTCATTATCAGGTTCCACAGCTCTCCGGCATGGACTGTTTTATAGACTTTTCCGCCGAATACAAGTTTCCAGTCGCTGTTGTTTTTAACCGCTTTTATAAAGTCTTCGGTGATGGCTACTGAAAGATTGAACATTTGCAATACGTCGTTTTTGCGTTTGGCTGTAATGAATTTTTCAATGTCTGGATGGTCGCAGCGCATGACACCCATCTGTGCTCCGCGTCTTTGGCCTGCGCTCATAATTGTGCGGCATGTGGAGTCCAGCACTTGCATAAAGCTGAGGGGGCCTGACGATTCGGCTTCGCAGCCTTTGATGGGAGTTCCGCCTGGACGCAGGGTTGAAAAGTCGAAGCCCACGCCCCCGCCTTGTTTCTGGGTCAACGCGGAATCCTTTACTGTGTCAAATATTCCTTCTATGGAGTCATCTATTGTGTTCATTACGTAGCAGTTGAACATTGTCACGTCAACGCGCGCCGTTCCTGCGTTTGCGATTATTCTTCCGCCGGGGAGAAAGCGCATGTCTGTAAGTATTTCTGCAAACTTGCTTTCCCATGCAGTTTTATTTTTTTCTTTGGAGGCGCATGCTTTGGCGACGCGCAGCATGGTGTCTTTTATGGATTTGTCAGCGGGAAGGCTCTTTTTGTCCCCGCCGTATCGGTATTTGCGTTGCCAGATGTCTGTTTGTATGTCCGCTTGGTCTGTCTTTTTGGTCATGATTTAAGGGTGTTCTTTTTTAAATAGTTGTGGTTTTTGCTTCATTGATTCTTTTTATGCCGTCGCGGTTCAGAATAATCCTGAAGTGCCTGAACGCGTCTGAGTTGTCTGGCAGGACGTATTTCAGCACAAGGTTCAGGTGGTATACTCTTGCTCCGCGAATTCTTTTTATGGCGTCATTGCTGTCTGGCATAAAAAGTCTTTTTTCCGGGTTATCCATTTTATTGAGAAAATGTCTTATATTGAATCGAATGATGTCGTTTATGCCATCGACGTTGAAGTCGTTAAACAATGTTTTGCATTTGCCGCAATAGATTTTAATATGTCTTTTGGAATACATTATATTTTCTCCCACATATCCGTTGTCGAGCTCGGTTATATAGTCTTTATTTCTAAGTTTCTTTATGTTTTCCGGCAAATTTTTTTCTTGTATAAATGAAAAGCTTTCTCTGCAGAATCCTATTTTTTTGCCCGGATTGCTGAATATGGTGGTTTTGTGGTCGTAAATATATTTTTGAACCTTGTTGTATATGTATGAGCGCGTCAGTTCCTTTATTCTGTCCTTGAATATGTAGGCGATTACAAGCGAAATAAAAAAGGTCAGAGTGAAATCATTTAATTGCCATCGGGACAGGAAGGCCACTCCCGTGGCGAACGCCATTGCCACTCCGGCTCCCAGTCCCATCGACCATTGCTCCAGAAATTTGCCTTCCCGGCTGGTGCGGGTTTTCAGAAACAATATGCTGCCCATTATTTTTTTCAGAGTGCTCATTCGGTATATAAGGGCTTCGTTGTCAGAGTTCTCGTCGGGGATGGAAGGATAGCTTTGAGATTTCCGATAGACTATTTCATCGTGAATTCTTTTCAATACTTCGGCGTTCAATCTTTTTTTGTCTTTAATTTCAATGCGTTTCAGGAAAAACAGGAGTTTATATTTGTATTTGTCGAGCATAAGGCTGAGATATTCGTCGGCAAAAAGAAAAAGAGCGTAATGTTTTTGCTCCAGAGAAGGGACATGGACTATATTTTTAAGGGCTCGGAATTTTCTGATTATTCTGTCAGTGTTCGCCAGGAAATTGTCAATAAACAAGGATATCTCTTCTTGGTTTGTCAGGTCCTCAATGAACGTTTCCTCGTCGCGCGCAGCGCTTTTGAAAATGGAGCAGAACATTTTAAGGTGATATTTGTAATTGTAGACGCAGCCCTCGTTTTTCGGATTGTTCACAAGCTCCTTCATGCTTTTTTCCAGAGGCTTAAATGGGCTGTTCAAAGCTTCAGCGAGGATGTTTTTCAAGAGGACCGCCGGAGTTTTCAAGCGGATATATTTCTGTGTGTCGTTATAAAACTCTTCCTTGGTGTAGGTCTTGTAGTCCACTCCCAGGTTGTTGGGAATGAAAAAATAAGTTTCCACAAAATATTCGGCGTTTTTTGCTGAAGGATCCACCGGGTATGTAAATTTAAATTCAAATTGGTGTTTGTCATGAATTTTTATTGACTCTTCCACTATATCCATACTCTTTAATTCTCACTTTTTTTAAAACAGCAAATGCTCGATTGCAAGATGTTAATTATATCCGCATTTAAACGCTTTGTCCAGCAGGCGATCACAATTTACAGCGACAAAAAATCAGAAAAAAATTTTGCACACCGCGACTGTTCGCCAATGCC
>CAZYVR010000234.1:0-9361 GCA_964651145.1 uncultured Victivallales bacterium
TTCCTGATTTACATAGAGTAGAAATCATGCAGTCATGCTAAAAAGCAAAGGCATTGCCAAACAGCGGCTCATTGGCGATTATTGCCGCAGAGACGACGTGGAAAAATCTTTTGATTATCTCAAACTAAAATGGCATAAATATTCAGCCATTTGGCGGCATGGGAACCATCAAGCGTTTTTTATCCGAAAAGCCGTTGGCCATTTTGAGGCTAGATTATTTTCTCTTTTTGGTTGCTTTGTTCCTTGAGCTTGATTTTTTTGTTGTTGCTTTTTTCTTGGCGTAAACTTTTTTCTTGTCGCCAGGTTTTTCTTTTTTCTTGTCGCCAGGGCGCTTGCTTTTTGGCGGCAGTTTCTTTTTGGAATCTGGCTTTAGTTTTGCCGCCGGCCTTTTTGTTTTAGGCTTGGCTATGATAAATTCACCGCGCTTGCGCGCACGCAAGTCAATGACAATGGGCAGGCCCGTCAGACCGAAACAACGCCTCAGATAATTGTTTAGATATCCCAGATAGTGAGCGGGGCAGTGCTTGGGATCGTTGACAAAGAGCATAAAGCGCGGAGGCTCGTTGCCAATCATTGTCGCATAGTAAAGCCTCAGAGAACTTCTTCCAGCGGCTGGCGGAGTTGTGAATTCAAACGCGTCGTTAAGCGTTTTGTTAAGGGTTGATGTCGGCACGTGCACTTCCATTTGTTCCATAATCTCGGCAACGCAGTCCATCATGAGGTCGAAATTGTATCCATCCAGAGTCGAAGTGAACACTACTGGGGCGTATGTCATGCGCGGAAGGGTGCGGCGTATTTCCTCAAGCGCGTGCTTCTGCTTCAAGTCTGTGCAAGTATCCCATTTGTTGGCTACGATGACGCATCCCTTGCCGCAGTCTGCTATGATTTGCGCAATATGTTTGTCCTGCGAGGTTAGCCCGTCGGGCCCTGCTTCCACTAGAAATAGAACCATTCTTGCGCGTTTAATGGCGCTTTGCGCACGCATTCCACTGAATAATTCAACGGCAGAATCGACTTTTGATTTTTTTCTGAGTCCGGCTGTGTCGATTAGAGTTGCGGGAAGTTTTTCGCCTTTGTATTCCAGTTCAAATTCGACATCGACAGAGTCGCGAGTGGTTCCGGCTATCTCGCTGACCATTACTCTATCTTCGCCAAGAAGGCGGTTAACCATTGAGGACTTGCCCACATTAGGGCGTCCCACAACCGCGATGGAAAAAGGAGCTTTTGATTCAATGTCTTCGTATGATTTTATTCCTTCGAGAGCAATGTCCAGCATAATGCCGATGCCGCGTCTGTGGAGCGTGGAAATAGGGCAAATATCGTTAAACCCAAGCGCGCCAAACTCATCGGCTTGCTTTTCCAGCTTGAGATTATCGGCTTTGTTTGGGACCATCACTGTTTTTTTGCCGCATTCGCGCAGTTTTATTGCTATTCCCTCATCAAGCGGGGAAAGGCCTTCCTGTATGTCAGTGACAAAAAGCAGAATATCCGCGTCCGCGATGGCAGCGTCAACTTGGCTTCTTATTTCCATATCCCAGTGGCCCACGTTTTTTGTTTGATTGGAAAATACGCCAAGGCCGCCTGTGTCAACTATCTGAAAGTGTTTGCCTTTGTGGACCACCGGAGCCATTATCCGGTCACGGGTCACGCCGCTTTCTTCATGGACAATAGCCAGCCTGCGTCCGACAATCGAATTAAAGAGTGATGATTTGCCTACGTTTGGGCGACCGACTATTGCGATAGTTGGGACTTCAATTTTATTTGCTTTTATTGCCATAACAGTCAATCCTGATAAAGTTTTATTGTTCAGGAGTTAACATAGGCAAAAAATAGAGAAATCAAGTTTTTTTAGCTTTTTTCTATAAATATAAAGAATGCTGTTAAGTCAGACGGCCCCGCCAAAAGTTCGAGAGCTGGCGCTGCAACGAAATAAAGCTTGTTGTCGCTTCGCGACCCAACAAGCCGCAGGCTTTAAATGCGCCATGCATGCTGTCGCCTAAATTCTTATATGCCAACAACTTTCGCCTTCGGCTACCAGCGATTCCGCCGCTAGGTGGCGCCCGAACAAAGTCCAGTTTTTATTCCGACTCCGTCGGCTTTTTTATTTTTCAGAACTTTTGGCGGCTCCGACAAGTCAAACGCCCTCATCAATATTCTTATGAAATGGGTTGATAGCTCAAATCTATGTTTCCAGTTTCAGAGGGCGCAACATCAGAATCGCAAGAATCCCTCCTAAGAAGAAGAAAAAGATACTCATAAATTTATTAATGGCAATCGCTCCTGAAAACTCGCAAAATGGAATGTGTTTTCTTAATAATAAATCGCATTTAATGCTGAATTCTTTACTTATTGAAGTAATATTTAAAATGAGTTTATATTTTCCAGGAGGCATCCATTTAATAGAGTCAATATCGACTATAACTCTACCTTCTGCTTTCCTGTCCATATTTTCCTTTTAATTTTTTGACCATTGGCCCTGCAATTTCTGGAGCCCGTTTTTCAGCAGCTTGAAACCACTTCATTGCTTTTCTAAGATTTTTTTGTATCCCATAGGAACCACTGTAATATAGTACTGCAAGATTTAACTCGGATTCAATATATCCTTGCTTAGCTGCTTTTAGATAAAGCTCCAATCCGAGTTTTTTATCTTTTTTGATGCCACTACGAGTCCCAATCAGATAGGAATGAGCCAAGAAGTCTTGCGCAATGCTATAGTTGCCGTCTATGGCAGACTTGCGAAGCCATTTTAGAGATTCATCGTATTTCTTTTCAGAATAAAACTTATTGCTATAGTGATATTGAGCAATAGGACAGCCTTCTTCTGCAAGCTTGGGTATCTGTTTAAATGCACCAACTGAAAGATTTTCTGCTTTTTTTATATCTGCTGGAACCCCAGGCATGCCTACTTTATATATAGAATAAAGGACAGACATACCAATAGGATTATTTTTTTCTGCGGCTAAAGTCGCCCATTTATATGCCAATTGACCATCTCTTTTTTGGCATAAATTTCCTCTTAAGTAAACATTAGCTAGAACTCCTTGATAATACGGATTCCCTTTTTCAGCTTCTTTTTTTATATATTTAAAATCAGTCACATTAAAACTAATCATGCCAGCAAAACAAAACGAAATGTTGACAAATAATAATATGAGCGGCAAAAAATATTTCATATCGAATATCCTATTTTATTTATGATCTTCCCAAGGGTGATAGAATACTGGAAAGCTTTCATTCCTCTCTGCTCCATTCTCCGTCTCATTCCCCCTCTTTTGCATGTCCTATTTTGACATTTAATCAATGAGTGAGGTGTTAGTTTTTTTCAGTTCTTTGGCGTTTTTTAGCTCCATGGGATTTATCTAACTTTAATATAGCTTCTTTTTCTAAACAGGCTTTGGTTGTGCCTTATCAGAAAAAAACGGATTAAATGTGGAAGTAGCCTTCCACCTCAAAAATTTCCGAGAGGGCCAGAGATGCGGCTCCGAGGACATTTGCATTTTCAAGTTGTGAAGCAAGTATTTTAGTTCGTGCGAAAGATTTTGGAATTGTGTATTCTTTGGCGGAGGATATAGCTGCGTCCATAAAAATCTCTTTGTGCTTGTTGGCTAGAACACCATTCAATATTACAACCTTGGGACTGAGGATATTAATGACTGAGCCCAAGGCTATTCCAAGCCTGTGGCCAGCTTTTTTAATGATTTTTTCAACCTCAGGATTGGTTTCTTGTATCTCTTCAAGTTTCAAAAAGCTTTTTCCAAGAGCCGCATTTATCTCATTCAGAATGGCGGTTCTTGAAATATATGTCTCCAGACAACCGTGATTGCCGCAGCCACACTTTCTGCCGCCGGGCTCTATTATGATATGGCCTATTTCTCCGGCGTAGTCGCCTGAGCCTTTGTACAAGCAGCGATTATTGACTATGCCCATGCCCACGCCCACATTCAAGTCTACACATGCAAATTCGCTATAGTCTTTGCCCAGCCCGAACCATTTTTCGGCAAGAGCTTTGGAGCGTGAGGCGTCTTCAAAGAAAAGAGGCATGTCAATAAAGGATGAAAATTCTTCGCGAAAGTTCATTCCTTCAATGTCAGGCATGTTTACAGAGGCTTCGACTGTGCATTTTTCCATATTAAGCACTCCGGGAATGCAAATGCCTGCGCCGTGAATTTTTTTTTCGGAACTGACAAGGCGTTCGTATATTTTCTTCACTGCGCCGATTATTTTTTCCCGCTTGGCAAAAAGCGGATATTCAATTTCATGGGAAGCCATGATTTTTCCGTTGAAATCAATGAGCACGCCAATTATGAAATCAGGCGATATATGAATTCCGATTACCGCGTTGTCTATAAAGCGCAACATTGTAAAAGGCCGCCCTGTGGCTTGTTCCTGCTTGCCGGCTTCTTCAATAAGCCCTTCTTTCAGAAATTCCGAAATGAAGTTCGTCATGCTTTTTCGGTCAAGATTGGTCTTCTTTGCTATTTGAGCGCGAGCTATCGGAGCTTCTAATCTGATTGTATTAAGTATCTTAGAGCGATTGATCTGCTTTATCAGCGAATGATTCTTTAACTCCATTGAAATTATTTCCCGGCAAATATTTTTTTTAAATAGCTCTTCCATCTATAATAGCCATTGTCTATTATGTTGTCAAGGCAATCAGGGCTGTTCGTTGAATAAATATTAGGCGAATGGCAAGGCGGCGGCGGCGCCGCCAAAAGTCCCGGGAGCTGGAGCTGTATCGAAATAAAGCTTGTTGTCGCTTCGCATCTCAACAAGCTGCAGACTTTTAATGCGCCATGCGTGCTGTCGCCTTATCTCTTATATGCCAACAGCTTTCAGCTTTGCCGATGGCTTTTATTTTTCTGGACTTTTGGCGGCTCCATCGCATTATACAGTCTATGAACCAAGCTGGGCGGCGTTGTACACGGTTTTGATTCCCTGATCCCAATTGTCAAGCAGGAAGTCATTCTCTTTTCCATCTGCTATCAGCCTGAACGCGTATCTGGCTTGTTCTTCGTAAAACTCGCAGAACGCGCCCTTTTGATCCATTCCGCCATTCATAGTGAATGCTTCAGCAGGACAGGGCGAGCCGCAGAAATGCCTGATTGCGCATGTTTTGCAATCTTCTATATTTTCAACTTTTCTTGTAATCATCGGACGGAAAACTTCGCCTTCGAGAATGTCTTCTATCTTGTCGCGCAAGATATTGCCTCCATTGAATTCGGGGACTCCGACAAATTCGCTGCAGGGGAAAATATCGCCGTTGGCTGCAAGCGCAAAAAAGCTTCTTCCGCCGCCGCATGGAGAGATGTCGCACATCAGGTTGCGCGCCGTTGGCGCAATGATGGAAAGAAGGATGTTTGCAAAATTAGCCACTACGATCTTGCGCCCCGTCTTAAGATAAAGCTCATGAGAGCGGTCAAGCGCTTTTATAAAATATTTTGCGGCTTCAGCTTCGTCCGGCTTGATGGTCCTTGAGCGTGGCTGGGTGCATCTGAGTATATTTAACATGCAAACTTTCACGCCGTTTTCATGGAAAAAATCAATGGTTTCAGAAAGCCTGTTCATATTTTCCGAGGTTACTGTGCAAATAACATTAAAGCTTTTCAGGCCTCGCAATTTTTTTATTGTTTCAGAGGCTTTGGCGAAATACCCTTTGCCTTCCCAGTCGCGCCTGGCTTTATTGCCTGTTTCCTCGTCGGGCCCGTCTATCGATATGCCTACGCCTACATTGTATTTTTTTATCAGGCTTATTGTTTCGTCATCGAGCAAGGTGGCGTTTGTCTGAATGCCGAAGTCAAAGTAGTCCGAATATTTTTCTATTCCGGCAAAAACGGCATCTTTGTTTGTCATCGGCTCTGAGCCATGAAATATTATGCTTGGACGCCTGTCATCAGGGAGGGTTCTTATGAAGTATTCTTTTAATATTCCAAGGGATTCGGCAAGCTTTTCAACAGGCATGTGTTGTCCGCTTTTCCGCATCTCTTCCGGTATGTAGCAGTATGAGCAGTTCAAGTTGCAACGTTCAGTAGGGTTAAAATAGACGGTGGAAGGCTTCAGCCCGAATCTGAGCGTATTCATTTCTTTTTTGAAATCATCCGCTTTTTTCAGGTACGATTCAATGAATTCCTGATTGTTCATGAGTGAGCCCAGCTCTTTGGTTTCCGCGAGGGACCAAAAAGCAGTGTCAGGCTGAATCAGCGCTGAATATTTGTCATGACCTATGTTTATTGCTTGGAAAAGAGGGCCTTTGCCTGTGTTGATGTATTTTGACGCATTTATTTTTTGCATAGTCGCTTTGTCTTATGTTGTGTGCATTAAAGAAGAAGACCGCCTTCCCGGGGGGGGGAGTAGGAAAGCGGTCTAAGCAGAGAAAGAAAAATAAGAGCTTATTTCTCTTCCTTCACAAGAATAAAATGCGAAAGTCCTGTGCCTTTGGCGGTGCAACTTTTGCGATACGCGATTACTTTTTTCTGATTTTTCACTTTTTTCCTCCTCGGGACAAATTAATTAACGGGAAACGGCAGACAATCATCTGCCGCAATCTGTTTCCATAAGATTCCGCGCAATTAATAATTTAAACGACAGGTCTTCTGGCTCTCGGATCGTCCTTGCACTCGCTACCTTCCCGCGCAATTAAAAAAACGCAGTGGCTACGGCTATTGCCGAATGCGGTGAAGTCCCCGATTACAGCGGCGGGACCGCCACGGAATTTAACCGTGTTCCGGGATGTCGCAAAAATACAATGCAAAACATTTGCATTACTCCTAATGGAAATTAATTTGCATAAAAGTCAATAGGGGAAAGTATTTTTCCCAACATATTATCGAAAAAAAGCAAGGCGTCAGATTAAACCGTAAAAAGTCCAATGCGCTGGCTCTGCAACAAAACGCAGCTTATTTTTGCTTCGCATTACAGGACGCAAAAGATAAAAAAACGACAGTCAATCATTGACAATTAACAATTTACATATTATTGTATACAACACCATTAAAAATAACTGGAGTTTATGACACATGAAACGAGCAACATTTTGCATACTCGCAAGCATCTTTATATTTGCGTCAAAATCATTTTCCGGAGAAAAATCAACCAACGAGCAATATAAAACAGAAAAGGACATTCCC
This sequence comes from uncultured Victivallales bacterium, assembly GCA_964651145.1. Classification (GTDB taxonomy): domain Bacteria; phylum Verrucomicrobiota; class Lentisphaeria; order Victivallales; family GWF2-45-14; genus CAZYVR01. The sequence goes on from CAZYVR010000234.1 coordinate 7,125, forward strand.
TACAGAACAAAGGATGTTTCCAAGCAGACTCCATACATGAAAGAAAGGTGCAAGCTCGACTTATATTATCCAGAAAATAAAAAAGGATTTGCGACTGTCGTATGGTTTCACGGCGGAGCGCTCAAAGGCGGAAACAAAAGCATACCAGGCAATCTCAAGAAAAAAGGATTGGCTGTGATCGCTGTCAATTACCGCTTGAATCCAAAAGTCAAATGTCCGGCTTATCTTGAAGACGCAGCTGCCGCGGTGGCATGGACATTTAAAAATATAAGCAAATATGGCGGCGACCCAAACAAAATCTTCATATCAGGACATTCAGCAGGCGGATACCTCACCAGCATGATCGGCCTGGACAAAAAATGGCTTGCAAAGCATGAGATTGACGCAGATAAAATTGCCGGCTTAATACCATTCAGCGGTCATACAATAACCCATATGACAGTGCGAAAAGAACGGGGCATAGATTGCAAAAGAGCTGTTGTCGATGAATTTGCGCCACTTTACCATGCTAGAAAAAATGCTCCTCCAATACTTCTTATAACCGGCGACAGAAACATGGAAATGCTTGGGCGCTACGAAGAAAATGCTTACATGATGAGAATGCTCAAAGTAAACGGACATAAAGACACCACCCTTTATGAGATTCAAGGATATGGACACGGAATGACTTCCCCGGCAACGCCAATTCTGATTAGATTCATTGAGAAAAAGCTTAAAAACATTAATAATGCAAACAATAAATAGCTTAAGAATATTGCTCAATCATTTATTATTTTTCTGCATAAAACCAGGCTTGCTGTTTATTTTTTTCGGTATTTCTTTTCTGTGTGCAGCCTTATTTTTTCAGCTTTTCGGAAAATTTTGACAATCAGTTTTGAATCTTCATATAATTCGACGCCGCACATTCCCGTATATATTTTCCAGAAGCGCAGAATATCCGTTTGAGAGACAAAAGGCCTAGCTGAAAAATAAAGCTGAGCCAAGTCTTTAACCCGCCAGCGGACGCTTAGCTTGCGCTGGATCATGACGCGTTGAAGGTCTATCAAATAAACTTTGTCGTCTTCTTCTTCGCGCACAAACATGTGAACCAGATAGAAATCCTGATGCGCCATGTTGACAGCGTGCATTCCGCCCGCGAGCCGAGCTATTTTTTCTATCAAAGCGCGCTTCCTCGCAAGGTCGGCCTCCGTAAAATTTTCAAACAATTCCGACGCGCGAACATATTCATTTATTCCAAGTGTAAGCACACATGTTTTAGAGCCAATGCGCGCGGCCGCCAGAGGAGTCATTGTGGGCAATTCGTGTTTATGAAATGAAACAATGGCATTCCATTCGTCAAGCGCATTAAAAGTTTTAAATTTCATGGATAAAGCGGCTTTCAGCTTTTCTTTGAGCGGCGGAAACGTAAAGCGCTTGATGAAAGTCTCAATCATGCCTGAATAATCTATCGATGTCAGCATAAGACGCTCAGTGCCGCGCTCTTTCAAGACTTTTTTGACGGTCGTGCCATGAAGGCTCCATAATTTGTCGGCGGCATTTATTCCATTGCAGCGCAAAAGCTCAGCATATTCTGAATTGACGACCAACTTGCCGCCATCAAGCGATATTGTGCTTATTTCCATATTATTTATGCTCCATCAACTTTATAAAAATATTTTCCAGATCGTCCGCGTGCCGCTCCCAACTGTAATCATTTGCCGCATCGCGAGCCGCAGAGCTGAACTCACTGCGGGCGTTCTCCGACAAAGCGGCAAACGCCTCAATGCCAACAGTCATTTCCTTCACGCATTCCGCGTTGTCGACAAGGTAGCCGTTAATTCCGTGTTCGACAAGCTCAGAAGAGCCATTAAGCCGCGTGGTAAGGACTGGCAAAGCGCAGGCGCAAGCCTCCAGGCATACATTTGCGAAAGGCTCATACATGCTGGGGTAAAGCAACAAATCGGAAGCGGCGTAATAGTCCCGCATATTTTTTTGGCGTCCAACAAACAAAACCTTGTCGGCTAGGTCAAGGTCAGCGGCAAGCTTAAGCCATGGCCTTGAGTCGTCCCCACCCAGAACAACGATTAAAGCTCTGTCGCGAGTTTCAGCCTCCAGACCCGCAATCGCGCGCATCGCCGACTCCAGCCCTTTAATCCTGAAATTGCCGGCGGCAAACAATAAAATAAGCTTGGCGGCTGGAAGCTCCAAATTCTGTCGGAGCTTTTCTTTTTCGGCAGGAGTTTCAACGGGAAAAAATA
>CAZYVR010000235.1:0-9360 GCA_964651145.1 uncultured Victivallales bacterium
TCAATCCAAAATCCTCGCCAGCAAATGTTCAGTTTATTTTGAATAGACTCCTTAGGGCTTATGCCTTTTCGAGAGACCTTGTTGCCACCAGATTTGCTCCGGTGCCGAGGATGTTTTCAATGAGAACCTCGCCGAGCTTTACCGGGGCTTTTGCCTGCGCCTTGAAAATTTCGTCCATCACCTTGAATGTCAATTCCTTGGGCACCGGCAAATCGGTTTTTACTGGCAGCAGCGGTATGACGGCTCCGTCAATGCGGACTGTTGAAGTGACGATTCTTTGAGGATTGAACACTTCTTTTTCGGCGTAAGTCACCCCGCGCTTGCAGGCGTTTCCTTTTACCTTGATTATTTTGTCGCCTTCAAATTCAACGCAAAGTTCGCAGCCGAGCGGACAGTTTATGCAAATAAGTTCTTCTTTCATTTTTTGTCTCCCACAAAAGCAACTTCCAGATATTGGGCGTCGTCCGGCACTTTGTCCAAGGGAACCCTGAACATAATGCTGGGGAATATTTTCTGGTGCCTCTTGCTGTATATGACTTCTTTGTCTGTTTTTATTTCGAGCCGCACCTTGTCGGTTGGTGTCATGCATCGCAAAGATAGCAGCGCGCTTTTTCCAGCCACAACTTTTGACGGCAGAGCATATCTTGTCTGGTTGCCTGTCCTGACCGGGACTTCGCGGCCTTCGTCAATTTCTCCGCATATATAGCGGGCCGCGGCTTTTCCGCAGAATTCGGACTCGTCGGAAACATAGTCGACCAGGTCATGCACATGGAGCACGTTGCCGCATGCGAATATTCCGGGGATATTAGTCATAAGATTTTCATCGACCACCGCGCCGCGCGTCACTGGATCGAGTTTTATTCCGGCTTTCAATGAAAGTTCATTTTCCGGAACGAGCCCGACCGAAAGCAGCAGAGTGTCGCATGTCAGCGTAAATTTTCCGGAATTATCCGGCTCAAAGCGCTCGTTGATAGGGGCTACGTCAACAGATTCGATCCTTTTGTTGCCCGTAATATTGGTGACGGAGTGCGAAAGGTAGAGCGGAATATTGAAGTCTTTCAGGCATTGAACGACGTTTCGATTCAAGCCGCCGGGATAGGACTGGACTTCCACCACCGCTTTTACGTGAGCGCCTTCCCATGTCATGCGCCGGGCCATTATCAGGCCGATATCGCCGGAGCCTAGAATAACAACTTCTTTGCCCGGCGTGTATCCATATCTGTTCACAAGCTTTTGCGCAAGCCCCGCGGTCATGACTCCTGACGGACGGCTTCCGGGGATGGCAATATTTCCTCTGTTGCGTTCGCGGCATCCCATTGCCAGGATCACAGTCTTTGTTTCAACTTCGACCAGACCTTCTGTTTCAGAGAGAAGCATTGCTGTTTTTGTGTCGCCGTTGTCAATAATGTCGATGGCGCATGTGCCGGTCATTATTTTTACATTTTTTTCCTGGGCCAGCTTCAGGCATCGCTCCGCGTATTCAGGCCCTGTCAGCTCTTCCTTGAAGTGATGCAGACCAAAGCCGTTGTGTATGCATTGCAGAAGAATTCCTCCGGGCGCGTCTTCGCGATCCACCGCAAGGATGTTTTCTATTCCTGATTCCTTGAGGCCGAGAGCCGCGCCCATGCCCGCCGGGCCTGCTCCGATTATAAGGGCGTCCACTGTTTTTTTCATCTTGCCCCTCCTTTCTGCAGTTCTTTAAGGACAACTTCTGAACCAGGGCCTTTTTTGGTTATCTGGTCGAAAGACATTCCTGTTTCTCTGTGAAGTATTTCCATTATTCGCGAAGTGCAGAATCCTGCCTGGCATCGTCCGGTGCCTGCTCTGGTCGCGAATTTTATTCCGTCCATTGTTATATGCCCGCGTTTTATGGCCGCCACTATTTCAGCTTCGGTCACGTTTTCGCAACGACATACCAGCTTTGAATATTCTTTGTCTTTTTTAATGACTTCCCGCAACTTGTCGTAGTCTCTTGAATCAATAAGGTGCCGCACTTTTGTGAAGCGCTTGCGTTTTGAAGGATCGAATGTTGGGTCGGCTTCGAGTTTTAGTCCTTCGCGAAGAAGTATGTCCTTGACAAATTCTCCAATGACTGGAGACGCGGTCAATCCGGGAGATTGTATTCCGGCAGCGTTTATGAAGCCTGTAACCTTGGTCTTGCCGATTATAAAGTCTCCGCCGGTAGCCGCGGGACGAAGCCCCACGAATGATGTTATAATATCCGATTGCCTGATAGCCGGCACCATTTTTTGAGCGTGCTCAAACACTGAGTTAAGACCTTCGCGCGTGGTGCTGTAGTCGTCTTTGTTGTCTATGTCCAAAGCAGTGGGGCCCACCATTACCGGCCCGTCAACTGTCGGGATAACAAGCATGCCTTTGGAAGTTTTTGAAGGCACGGGGAATATCACTTTTTTCACCAGTGTGCCGACCCTTCTGTCCAGAAGGTATTCTTCGCCTTTGCGAGGGAGTATTTTGAAGTCGGCAACACCAACAAACCCGGCAATCTCATCGGCGTAAAGACCGGCTGCGTTGACCACAAATTGGCTTTTCAGCGTTGTTCCGGCCTCGGTTTCTATTTCAAAGGAATCGCGTCCTTTTTTCCCTATCCATGTCACTTTGTGGTTTAGAAGCAGCTCCACTCCGTTTTCAACGGCGTTTCCGACCAGCGCGAAGCAGTATTCATATGGACATATTATTCCCGCCGTTGGCGCGTGGAGGGCTCCCACAATATCCTGGCTAAGGTTGGGCTCCAGCTCCAGAGTGCGTTCCCGGCCCAGCAGTTCCATGTAGGGAACGTTGTTTGCCTGTCCGCGTTCATAGTATGTTTGAAGGACTCTAATGTCTTCTTCTGAAAATGCCACCATTAATTCGCCGCGTCGCTCGAAAGGAAAATCCAGCTCTTCGCAAAGCCCGTCAAACATGCGGTTTGCTTTTGCCGCGAATTTGCTCTTGAGTGTTCCCGGCTCTGCATGGAATCCCCCGTGGATTATTCCTGAATTGGCCTTGCTTGTTCCAAAAGAAACATCCGCCTCTTTTTCAAGCAGGGCAACTTTTAATTTGTAGCGGGAAAGTTGTCTGGCGATGGCTGCGCCAACGACCCCGGCCCCGATAATGACAACGTCATATTTATCACTCATAACAAAGCCCCTGTGGATTTTATGGATTGTGTCCTTATTTTTTTTGTTGCTTGAATATAGCCATGGGCTTTTAGTTTTTCAAATATGCGCGCTTATTTGCAGAAAAGGGAAAGTCCGTTATGTTACATTTTTGACGAATAGACAAATTTTTAAATAAAAGGACGCAAGGTGATTAAAACAGCTGAGAGTTGTGAGCCGGCAATGGCTATTGTGAACAAGGCAAAAGAAATGGAATACATATCAGGGCCTCTTCCGGTCGTGCCTGAATTGGTTGAGCATGAAAAACTTTTGTTTTCAGTCGTGGCTAAACTTATGCGTGAACATGTGCGGAACAAAATGAACGAGGAACTGGACAGCCAGGAAATATACCTGCTTTTCCTTTTTATATACGCAAAGGCTGGCGAGACGGCCTGGCATTGGCACGCCGGAGACGATTTCACAGTAAGGCCGCAAGGGATTTTTAGTGAAAAAATCCCGTTTGATGTAAACAAGGAGATGCTTGAGTATTTTAATGGCTTGTCTGTTCCGATGGATTTGTTTGATGCGTTCCAGCAGTGGCGCGCTAACAATCAGGATTATTGCGCTAAAAACGGAGTCCATCCGGCTTTGCCGTTGCTTGACGCGCTTAAATGGATGTACCGCATATCTCTGGGCCTGGGCCTTGAATTTCTGGGGTATGAAGAAGAATAGAATTATATGGATGAGTCCAAATTCGAAAAAATTATGAGACCTTTTGAGGCAAAGCCGGTGTTTGCCGGCTTCAGCGGGGGCGCCGACAGTTGCGCCCTGCTTTTGCTTTTGAGTCGAATCCCCGGCATTGATTTGCGCGCGGTCCATTTCGAACACAATATTCGCGGCGAAGAAAGCAAAAACGACGCCGAATGGTGCCGGGCATTTTGCGAAGCGCGCGGCATCCCTTTTTGCATGACAAGCCTCAATGTGCCCGCAAAAAAAAGGAGCGGCGAGAGCATTGAAGCCGCCGCGCGCAGACTTCGCCTGGAAGAATGGGACAAGCTTGCTGGCGGAAAAGGCGTTGTTGCTCTCGGGCATCATCTTGACGACAGAGTGGAAAACTTGTTTTTGCGACTGGCGCGCGGTTCGAACCTTACTGGGATTGCGTCTTTGCGTCCAGTTCAGGCGCTAGGAAGCATAGTGTGCGTCCGGCCGCTTCTTGAATATCGCAAAGAAGAGATTATCGCGTTCCTTAAAACAGAAAACATCAGCGACTGGCGCGAAGATTCCACCAATGAAGACTTTGAATACAAGAGGAATTTTTTGCGGGGAAAAATACTTCCGGAAATTTATGCCGAAATCGAGTATTCTCGCGAAGGCATGGCGCATTCTGTCAGGGCTTTGGAAGATGACGCCGACTTTGTTGAGAGCGAAGCTCAAAACAGATTTGCCGAAATAGACGGGCGCGAAAAAACGTCCGCGTCATTTTGGCTGAAATTGCCTCCGGCTCTCAGGATAAGAGTTCTTCGCGCATGGCTTTCGCAGCGGCTAAAACGCTCAGTCATCCCGGACAGAAGCCTTTTTCAGCGATTTAACGGCGAGCTCGGAGCTATCTGCGCTGAATGCGGCGAAAAAAAACTTATTCCTGTTTCAGACGGAGTCTTTGTAAAGCTCCGAAAGGGCGAGTTGTCCGTGCTTGAAAGCGGCTCCCCGGCAGACATGCCGCCTCCCGTAAAATGGAACTGGCGCGAAGAGCCTGAGATTGAGTTCAATGGACAGACGCTTTCCGCCAAATTGGAGGCTTGCCATGAAGACTGCCTTGCTTATCGCGAAGACTGCCGCGCATATTTTGACGCAAGCCAAATGCCGGATGTGATTATTGTTCGCTGTTGGCGCAATGGCGACAAAATGGTTCCATTTGGAGCCGACTCGCCGGTCAAACTTAAAAAACTATTCAGCAATAGGCAAATAATCGCGGACGAAAAACCATCTTATCCACTGCTCTGTCTTCCCGATGGAAAAATCATATGGCTTGCCGGAGTTCGACGCTCAAACTTTGCAGTTGTTCCCGAGTCTTCTGACCAAGCTCTTGTTTTTTGCCTTTGAGCCTTGTCAGATGTTTCCGAGGTAAACGTGCTCAAAGCCTTTTTTCGCTGCGTGCTCTTTGATGTTCAAAAGATTGACCGGATCGGTATTAGGCGATTCGTGGTAATTGTAATCCGGATGATAAGCCGAGAAATGCAGGGGAATGTCTTTGTGCAGATTTTCCTCGACCCAGTCAAGATATGCGTCTATTATTTCTTGCGAATCATTTTTTCCAGGTATTATCAGATTGGTCAGTTCAAGGTGTTTGCCAATAGAGCAAAAATATTTTATAGCGTCAAGAACAGGCTGCAGATGCGTCCCAGTCATCTCGCTGTAAAATTTATCGGAAAACCCCTTCATGTCAATATTGGCCGCGTCTATGACAGGGTAAAGGTCTTTTGCCGCCTCCATTGAAATATACCCGTTTGTGACCAGCACGGAAGACAGTCCTGATTTTTTGGCGAGAATTGCAGTGTCAATGCAGTATTCCGCAAAGACAGTCGGCTCGTTGTAAGTGAAGGCTATGGATTGGCATTCGTGCTTCAGAGCCAGCTCCACCACCAGTTCCGGCGGCGCATATTGTCCGGGCTGTTTTTCATTGTAATTTCCGCGTGACAGCTGATAATTCTGACAAAACACGCAGTTCAGGTTGCATCCGTATGTTCCTATGGAAAAAGTTTTAGTGCCGCACATAAATTCTGCCAGGGGTTTCTTTTCTATTGGATCGACCTGCAAGGCTAAGGGAAAGCCATATGCCATTGAGTATAATTGTCCGTCAACATTTTTCCTGACAGCGCAGAAGCCAAAAGAATCATCTGAAATAACACAATTCCTAGGACATAGAAGGCATTTTATTTTTTTGTCTTCGAGAGTTTTAGCCCATTTTGCCTTGTGGTATTTCATGTACATTTAATCGTCCCCCCAACGCTTATGCTTTTAATGACATGCTCATTTGTAATAATACACTATTGTTTTTTGTAGCCTATTGCAAGGATAAAAAACGGTATTTTTCAATAAAAACAAAAAAGGCGGTGGCGAAGCCACTTTTAAACCCAAGTCGTAGGTGCTACAGCGCGCGCGGCCTAATGTTGGTGCTGCTGTTGGATTTTTGGCGGGGCCATCGAATAAAACTCATTTTGAAAATTTGAAAAGAGGCATTTAAGGGGCATCTTATTATTCTTATATTTATTGCATTCTATATATATAAGGAAAAGGTGAAAACTTGAACCAAGACAACTCATCCTCGGATTTTGAAAAAAGGCTGATGATCAAGAAGCTTGGCGCTGTTGAGAATCTGCCAATGCCTTCAATAAGGATGATGAAAATAGTGTCTTTGCTTAAAGGCTTGACTGACGTTTCGCGCCTGGCAAGGGCTATCGAGCGCAATCCCGCTCTTGTGGTTCGCATTATGGACTCTGTCAAAACAGACGGCTACGCAGTCAAAAGCAAAATCAACTCAATAGAGGATGCCGTTCAACTTTTAGGCATTCTTAATATCAAGCAGATTATTTATTCCACTACGTTTATGCCGCTGTTCCACCCGCATGAAGGGGAGGAATGGAAGCATGCCTATTCATCATCGGTTCTAATGGTGAATATTATGCAAAAAAGGAAAGTGCCGGCCTCAAGCAGATTGCCATTGATGATGCTTCTTCATGACATAGGCAAGCTTGTCCTTAAAAGATTCAACATGAGGAAATACCGGACGGTTATCGAAATGGCAGCTCAAGGCATGCCGCTTTTCGAGGCCGAAGAGTCTGTGTTTCATATAAACCATGCGGTGGCATCTGGAGTATTGCTGAAAAAATGGGGTATTGCCGACGAGGTAATTGTGCCGATAATCCATCATCATTCCTCTTCTGTCTCAAAAATAATGCATTATTTTGACACTGCAATGATTCAGTTTGTGGATTGGATTGACCAATCAGCCAGAGGCTGGCCTTGCGTCCCGCCTTGCGTCCCGCCTTCACACGAACTGCTAAAAGCCACCGGCCTGGACAGACTCGATTCCGAGTATTGGATTGAATACCAGAAAACAGCAATAGAAGTGATTGAAAACAAAAAAAGCGAGAGCGAAAAAATTCTCAAAAACAAAGTCCAGGAGTCAAATCCGAAACACAATCTCAAACCCAGGCTGAACATTGGCCAGATTGTCATACCTGTGGGTTTGTCGGAAAAATATAAGCCAGAGCTGTTGTCCACCAAGACAACAGCCATAAAAAGGCCCTTAAAGAATATTGGCAAAGACAATGCCATAGCCGAAATCAGAACACACAGATTTAAGCGTCCTGTAAAATCTCTGAAAGACGATCAAACACAAACTCAGACATTTAAGCGTCCAATCAAATCCTTAAAGCCGGGCGTTCAGGAAACACAGACATTTAAGCGTCCAATTAAGCGCTTGAAATTGTCTATTCAAGACACGCAGACATTCAAGCGTTCCAAGCGATAGAAGCCGACATAAGCTCTTAATCACGCTTGCATTCAGCTACGCTTCCCCTTATTATCAGGCGCGGTTGTTCAAGACAGGTCATGCAGTCATTCACAGGCTTTGCGCCGTTAATTTTTTGAAGCAGAAGCTCAGCCGCGCGCGCGCCAACTTCCTGGCATGGGTAATGAACCGTCGTGATGGCTGGATACGAGTATTCCGTCCAGCGGCGATTGTCAAAGCCGGTTACGGAAACATCATCCGGCACATTTAAACCAAGATGCTTCAGCGCCTTTATGCAATTGTTTGCGATAGCGTCGCCACAGCAAACGAAGGCGGTGATTCTGTCTTTCTGGATAGCTTGTGTTTTTCGCAATTCTTCAATGTTCTCTTTCATGGCGTCCTCGCTGAAGGCAGGCATCGCAAACGGGGTCAAGCCATGCTTGTTCATTACATCCGCATAGATTGAATGACGCAGTTGGTTTACATAGAGTCGCGGCTCAGGAGTCCCGATGTAAGCGATGCGCTTATGCCCCATCGATATGACATATTCAACAATGTCGGACATTCCCTTGTTATTGTCGCACAGCACGCGGTCCACCTCAATGTCTTTGCCGAAATACGTGTCGCCCACAAAAACCGCAGGCATATTCATTCGCCTCAGGTCCCGAAGATAATTTGGAGCTTTATTCTTTATCACTGCGTCTATAATAAAACCCTTTACAGAGTTGGAATGAAGCAGGCTTTGAACTTCATCCTCTTCGCACAGAAAGGAGTTGTTTGACTGCTCTAAAATATAGTGATAGTTCTCGCGCTTCAAAACGTCTGAAAATCCAGGCAGATAATCCCCGAAAAAATCAGCATGCCTTCCTTTTGCAATAAAGGCTATAAGATTCATTGAGCAATTCGAGCGAGAGGCTGCCGAGGCAGTCTTCTTCTCTGTCAATGCCTGTAAAATATTTTCCTTTAGTTCCGACGAATACTTTTTTATATAGATCCCATATCCCCATTTCGCTTCCAATACATCGCGTTCAGCCAAAAACTCAACAGCCTTTTTAGCGACAAACGTTGACGTTCCCTGGGTTTTGCTTAGCTTTCGCAATGATGGAATGGCATCGCCTGTCTTCAATCCCTCTTCATCAATTAACTCTAAAATATATTTTGCCAGCAAAGCTGTTTTATTCATGTTGTTTTCTGGTTTGTTTTTTTGTTTCATTAGAATAATAATAACACCAAACAGTTGGCGAGTCAAGCATAGTTTTGCCTGAAATTAATTTTTTAAATTGACTCTTGACAAAAAACCGGGCAACTGTTATTGTAATCAATGGTGTTTTTAATAACAGCAAACAGGATAAAAAAATGAAGAATTCACTCACTGGAAAAATTTGCGCGGCCTTGACAGCTTGCGCACTTTTGTCGCTGACTGTCAAAGGAGACGGCAAGCTGCCTTCAGAAAAAAAGGAAATAATAAACATCGAAAACTCCGACAGGATACTGCTTATAGGCGGTTCGTTCACGGCTGGCGGAGCCAGAGATTTTAGAGACAAAGGTTTTGTCAGCATTGTGTCTCAACTGGTAGATTGGCCGGTGGAGGGCTATGGCAAATCAGGAGACTGTTATTTTGACGGCTCCATGGCGGTTCTCAAAAACCTGAAGCGCTACCATCCGAAAATCGGGCCGCAGGATTTTAACATAACCAAAGCCATATCGGTGTATGCGGAAAACGACGGAATCTATTACAATCTGATGCCTGCTAAA
>CAZYVR010000236.1:0-9347 GCA_964651145.1 uncultured Victivallales bacterium
ATGATGAGCCTGAATACTTGCGCAATTTTATACTTGGAGCAGTTCCTGAAGCCACAGTTCCAAGTCGGACATAAATATTCTTGAGATTTCTTGTCCCAAGCTTCCATGGAAACGAAATGCCAAGAACTTCCTTGTAGAATTCTGTGTAAGTATTGTCCAATTTTTTAGGGACTTCCATTACAATCTGGATATCGCTTTGCATGCCAAGCGCGCTTTTTAATGCAGCCAAAGTGACATCATCCGGCGCTGCGGTAGAGCCAGTGAGATTGGCCTTGACCGTTCCAGCTGGCATTGGATATAAATATTTGTTTTTCGTTTTTGACATTCTTAATCTCCCCCGCGAAGCGGCATAAAACCCGCTCCGCGGGCAGAGTTAGCTCTGGTTATTTCTGATATTCAAGAACGAGGACATCGCTTTCTTCGATGTCGCCGGATAGTGCTGCGGCCGCTCCATTGTTGTTGAAATGAAGCTCGGTTGAATTCAAAACATCGAAGTCAGCGGTTGCGCCAGTGGCTCCGATTGTCTGCTTGTTGACTTGCATCGGGCCGCCCATGACTGTCATTCTCACAGACTGAGCATTCACTGGGGCGGTACCCAATGAAAAATATCCAGCCGTAACTTCGCCAGCCGTGATTGTGTGCATTTCCTGGGCGATATTTTCAGAGGAAATCCCAGACAATGCATTATTGATACCGGCAAGATGCGCGGACAGTTCCGATGCGTTATCGACTTGCGCCGGTGTTGTGTCAGGCGTGTAATTTGTAGGACTATAATCAATGTCCAATTTATCGCCGTCAATTTCAGCCGCGCCTCCGCTTAGAAGGTCAGCAACCTTAACAGAAAGTGTGTTTCCTGTTTTATTCAGACCGCTTCCCGCTGCGATAGCTCCCGCTCCGCTGAACTGGGTAAACGCGAGATTGTTTGTATCGACAACATCCGAGCCGCCGTCACTGGTACATACCCAACCTGAATCGGCATAACTTGTACCCTCTTCCACAAAACAGAACGCTCCAGCCGCAGAAATTCCTGTATCGAAATCAACCGGCCGTTCCCATGCGGTTGCCCTGACAATCCATATGCCATTTTCAGAGGCATCAGTTTGACCCGACAAAAGGACTCTATCTCCATCAACAAGAGAAATCCCATCGACAGTTTGCGCTCCTGAAAGTGTCAGATTTGAGCCCGATAGGGCTTTTACTGATGGCTTAATGTCAAGTCCCTGGGCGACCGCATCGACATATGCTTTCCTTGCAAGCTGGTTGTCGGTTGCGGGATCTGCTCCAGCAGTGGGAGCGTTTGTGAAATTCCAATTCCCGGCGACAGTTTCGTCCTGATCCAGCCTTGCGATGTTGGCGTTGTCGGCCAGTTTATCAAAGGCTATATTTCCAGCCAACTGGTCGTTTGTGACACCTCCTGTCTTAATATTAAGGCCGTCAGCTGTGCGTTCCAACGCGCCTGCGCCATCCACTTTTACTCTCAGATTTGCGCCGTCATTTTCAAGTGACTGCGCATCCTTATTAATCCATTTTCCATTCATTTTCGACATAATAGTTATCCTTGTATTTGATAATTGATTCTAATTTGGTCGCCCTCGGCGAGTACTCCGTCAAGGGCGTGTCCTGCCCACGAAACAGTGGCGTCTGTGATTGAAAAATCTATTCCTTCATATTGCTCAATCCCTCCTATTATTTTGAATGTTAATGCGTTGATATCTAAAGGCGTATTTGCCAGTGTCACTTCTTTTGCGGAAATATCGGTGGGCGTTAAAACGAACTCTTCGATCACCCATTGATCTCGTGGATGTGTGTGGTCGATGTCTGCTTTTCCGGCAAGCAGATCATCAATCTGCGCTATTGAATATGTTCCGTTTAAAACCGGAGTGGGAACATCCGTTCCCGCCGTGCCTCTGCGATTTCGAACTGTCATATCGAACTGAATCAGGAAACCGGGATCAACTTCTCCTGATTCAAATCCCGCCAATTCTCCGCCAAGCTTGATGCTTGGAGAATTATTCAATGCCGCAATCAATTCTTCTGTGTTTGTTTCCGTCAATGGGATATTTATTTGAGAGAAGTCCTTCTCTTCAATAGTGACGGAACTGACCGTAATCCCTGCCTGTTCCCGGATTTGCATAAGTGTTGCAGTGTTCCAATCATGTGCCAGGACAAAATCCCATCCGATATAATCGAGGTCTGCCACTGGGATAGGCTCGCCTTCGCTGTTAAGCAAGCGCAGGCATAAATTAGCCCTCATCCCGCGAGTTATAGTGGGGGCGGCTTTGTTTCCGGTCTGATTTAGTTCATCAACAACCGTCGCTACAACATCGCCAGCTCTTAAATATATGACAATTTCCTGCATTTATTTCCCCTTGCAGCCACAATTATGTTTTTGATCCCCGGCTGGATCATATTCTTCTAGAACCAGCCAGAATACTTCGCAAATTTTGTCCAACATTTCATCGCATGGAATCCTGAGATTTTCTCTCATTTCAAGCTTAAGTTTCCGGATTTCATCCGCGAGAACCGGCCAACTGACAACTGTCTGGCATTCAGCCTCTGCAATATTGCCAAACGCCAACGGCAGATGATTCGGCCTGTGATTTATGCCATCATATCCTTTGAGGTATTCACGGTAATTTTCAGCCGCCTTGCCCATATGTTCCATCGCGCAAAACAAACATTGCATGGGATGAGCGTCTGTTTTGGTTTCAACAGCCTTTTCCTCTTCGCGATAAACTTTTGCGATGTGTAGCGGAGCCTCTATTCTTGACTCATCAACCTCAATTGTCTCTTTCTTCAGAACTTTAAGCCCGAGTTTGCCGATAAAGACTAACGAGCTCAAATCACGGTCTTTATACGGCAAGTCGACTAATGCTTTCAATATTTTCTCTGCATGACGATTTGCGCTGCAACTCGAACAATTTTCACTCTCATTTTTTGCTTTGACTTCTGCATAAACCTCAGTCAATTCAGGGTAAACATTTATCATAATGTCTTCGTGCTTCAGCAATGCCGCTGGCGATATATCTCCGAATTTTTCAAGGTATTTCTTTCTCTGCTCAATGAATTTACTCACAGCTTCTTCTGATTTTTCTTTCGGTACAAAATAAAGAGTTCCATTTTTGACAACAAACGGATCTGTCGCGTCTATCAGCCTCAAAAAGTCTTGATGACCTATCCCTTTCTCAATTAAAAGGGTAGTCCGATCATCATTGGAGTTATAGACGCTTTCGTCAATTTTAAATAATTGTTTCACTGTAATTCCTTTCATTATTTTTATGGATATGGCGTGGGGCGACAACACGGGATGACCACATATTGGTCAAATTGGTTCGGGCCGTCACATATAAAACTGACTAAAACATATGGCCCGCAAGGATAATTAATGTTGTTAAATTTCGCCTTTGCCTCCCCGCATGAAGAACCCCATTGTTCAGACGGAGACATCGGATAGGTTCCTTCAGGGCAAATCGGATCATAGCATTCATATGGCGGGTCGCCGGGGTCATAATTTTCGGCAAACGCCTGGCAGTCATCGGGGCAGTGATTTTCGATGTCAATAGAATATGTTGCTGATTCATAGTCCGTACCGTTCCACGTTCCCGCCGTATCAGGCTCATCAACAGCCTCGCATGTGCCGCCAGCAGAGCTTTTCTCCCATCCCTCCGAGCCGCAATTGTACGTTACACTTATCCGGCAGTATTCAGTTGTCTTAGCGCAAGCCGATTCGAGGTTATCATTTAAATCAGAATTATGATCGCTGACATAAAACAATGCCTCATGATGTTTAGATAAACTCCCATCATAAAGGCGCACAGTTTTTGTATAATTGCCCCAATCATCAAGCACACATTGTTCAGGCATTTTGTTTTCGCAGATGACGCTGATTGAACCTTTTTGACACTCAGAACATTCAGAGTCAGAGCAGTCGCATGTGCCCACAATTATCCAGCCAGAGCCAGTGCATGAGGAGTATGCGCTCGCCAAAAGAGCCCCGTAATGGTCATCGTAATAGTCATTTGCATCTTGTTGCGAATCAAAGGGTCCGTTCATAAATGTAACTTTCGTCGACTTGACTGTAAGCGTTGCCAGCCCCCGGTTATGACACCCAGTAATGTGTGGGATTTTCATGTACGGAACAACCTTAACTCTGGCGTCATACAGGCATCCACCGCAATCAATTTCAGTGTAATCGCAATATGACACTATCGCATATGGCAGTGGCTCTAAGGCCGTGATACAGGGCACGGTTATAACTTCCGGGACGCGCACCGGCAGTTCGTATGAAAAACATGGATTGTCGCCTGCCTCCGCATCCTTCAAATAAAGCTCAATCGTCCCATCGATCGTTGCCGGGCCAGTGCTGGAATATGCCTCAAGAGCTTCATAAACGTCGCTCCAGTCAACAGACCCAGCCAGCCACGGTTTGTAGGGGAAGTTGAACTTGATTTGACCTTCGTAATTGGGACAAATATCATTGTCGTTATCTATTGAATAAGTATTCAGATTTTCTCCGTGAAGGTTCCCCCATGGGGCAATATTAAAGTTCTTCGACAAGTGCCAGCTGAGGATGCTGGTCGGCATAATTCGTGTGTAAGCCATATCTGCTCTGCCGGGGCCTCCACCAGTTGGATTAATAAGCGGATCATCGCCAAGGCCACACCAATTACAGTAAAAAAACGCCCAATAAAAGCCATCCTCTGGAGCTATGATAGGAATTTCTGGCCATGGGCCGTAGATATTCTCGCCGTACTCATAAACTCCGGTGTTGCTCAAATACCAACTGTTCTGATGGTAGGCGTCGGGAGTCGAAGTATTTGGGTAAAGCGTAGGGAAATACGCCTCCGCTTTCAGAGGCGGCAAGACAGGACAGCAACATGGACATTTATCGCTCAGGCAACCCAACTTTCCCTTGCTCACTGCTTTTGATTTTTTGAGCCACGCCAACATCAGCAGTCCCCCCAGATTATTCCGTACATCACGCCAAATTGTTGTTGAGTTATTTTCTTGATTTTTCCATTATCATCATCCCATTTGATGTTGGCGATCAGCCCTTCAAACGTCCCCAATTCAGGCTCAGGCAATCCCGAAGAAACCTCAAGGATTGGAGCCTCAATTGCCTCATTGGCGTGTGTTGATTTCAAGTAGATATTGCACTCTTCGGTGATTTCTATTTCCTCTTCCTGGACATCAAAAAGTGAGTCGTTAATAATAGCGATCCCATAAGAAACTTTTACTTTTTGAACCTCGTCTTCGCTGGCATTTGTAACGGCAAAATAGCCCTCGTAAATAAAACCGGCAGTTGAAGCTCCTATTTGAATTATAGCCCATTTTTCTCCGGTCTCCGGCTCTTTCCAGAGGACGCGAATTGAGCCTGGCTCGCTGGATTTGAGCCCATTCTCGACATCCAGCTCCGCAAACTCATGCTCCTCGCTTTCCACATTGATTTTTGCCGGGGTAATCCCAGAAAGCATCGCTGTTCCGCAGTGGTTTTCCTTGAGAGGCTTTTGGAGGATGACTATTGGCCTGTCCTTGTTTTCTTCGCTGATGAGTTCGGCTTCAAATATGGGAAGATTAGCCCTAAATTCCTGCTCGTTGTCTTCGGGCTTTATTATGAGTTCCCCAAGCGCGATGACCGCAAATTGTCCCAAATCTTCATCCGTTGAGTTCCGAACTAAAACAATCCCGGACTTTGTATCTCGCCGCAAAACCTTGCTTGCCAGGTCTGACTGACGCTGTTTCACATAAACCGCGGCATCAATTAACGAATTCCAGGTCGTCGCCTTTGGCTTAAATTTCTGTCCTGCTGTAACTTTCTTCATCGACCTATCCCCAATGCGCTAAAATTTGTAACCATATAAACACGCTCGACGTAAACGGCTATGGGCTTTTTGACCAGCGTTTTCTCCTCGTCATCAACTTCATCCGCATACCGCACCCACATATAATCCCACCCATATTTTTTGCCCACGGTGATGTCGCCAACTTTGAAATTTTTGCGATTTGGCGACACCGCAAACTTATAGGTAACCTCCCAAGGACTGCTTGAATCATCACTCCTTTTTGTGCCGCTCGCGCCAAGAAATAAGACTTCTCCAGCCTCATATCCTCTGAATGATCCGCCGTTCATGGTCCCGGTTATTTTAGCCACGCCCTTTTTATAATGCGTAGTGAACTTGCTGTCAGGCAGATAGTGTGTTTCCGCGAAGTTTGAGACCGGTTGAACAATGTCAACTCCAGCCACGTTTTCGCCATCATATCCAATCGCGCCCTTATAATCCGGAGCGTCCCCGGGATACTTGCCAACTGTGCTGATTGACTGCGTGATATGTTGAGTTCCACCGCCCGTATCGAATGAATAAACTGGCTCATTTTCGTCAACATTTGAATAGGATACGCTATCGGATTCCTGATACTGAACCATCACTTTGAAAGTGTCTTCATTGATCCGCTCATCAATTTCGATTGCATCCAAAACCAGTCCATTGAAATCAGACGGAGCTTCCTCGCGGACAGACTGAAGAGCGTCCTCCTCGCTCTCCGCGTTAAACACAAAATATGGAACCTCAGCAGTCGTATAGCTCCCAGAAGCGTCAACTGCCTGTGTCCTGTCAAAAAATCCCTGTTCAACTCGCGCCATTATTTTTTACCTCACTCGAAAACCAGTCCGCTGGACGACTGATCCTTTAATATTTGGTTCGTTTTCTTTGTGTTTTTCTTTATATCTTCGGTAGCTTTTGCCGTGCGCTCCGCGGCGTTCCCAGATGACAACGCCCGTGCTGAATCTGCGTAAAATGAGCCCGCAATCTCAATTTTGCCTTTTACAGCGGAAAGAACATCCGGCACGCCTTCCAATTTCTTTTTTATGTCATCCAGCGAACCACCTTTTTTGCTTCTCTTTTTTCCGGCGACCTTGGCTTCTTTTACTGCATTGTCCCATTCTTCTTTGGCTTTTTTCAATTCCTCCAAAGATTCCTTTAATGATTTGGCAGACTCCGCTTCAATCTGCCCCAGATCGCCAACGAGATTATTTTCGATCATGTCCTGCATTGACTTGCGTTCGGATTCAATTCCGGCCTTGTCTTTATTGGATTTTGCGGCGGAATCTTTCAGGGCATTGCCGAGCTGACCTTGAGCCTCGGAATTTTTCACCTTCAACTCATCATCGACAAGTTTTATAGCGGCTTCAACATCAAGAGTTTTGTCAAAAATGCCCATAAATTTCAGCCAGCGTTTCTGGAGCCAGCTTTGTGAGATGTTCCATGCCTTTTGAAGATTGCTCAAAAACATATTCCAGACATCCGAAAGAAAGGATACAGTATTTACCCAACTTGTTTTGAGTTGCGCCCAGGCATTGTTGATTATGCTAACCGTTCCATAGAAAACTTTTGCGGTCGTGTCCTGATACCATGCGCTGAACTTTGTCCAATATTTCTTTAATTCATTGACGCCTGCCTGCCATGCAACTTTTAATGACGACCATAAAATATTTGCGGCAAGTTGGAAGTTTCCGGCAACCAGAGCGTCGGCTATCGCCTTCCATGACTTCACCGCAAAATCTTTAAGAATCTGAAATTTCTCTGCTAGCCACTCAAGGGCTTTCGCGCCTATGCCGGAATAGTATAGAATGGCCGTGCCAAGTCCGGCAATTGCAACTGTCGCTAATCCAATCGGCGAAAGCAACACCGCAAGGACTGAGGCCAAAATGCCGATACTTGCGCCCAAAACCGTTATGATTCCAGATAAAACTCCAAATGTAACTGCCAAAACTTTCGCGATCATTCCAAAAGTCAGGAGTGCGGCGCCAGCTGCTCCCGCAACTCCAATCAACGCTACAATTGAAACAACAACTCTTTTATTTTTATTTATCCATTTATTGAGATTTTTTGCCATGCCGATTATCATTTTAGAAAGCTTTGCGACAGGCTTCGATAATGCTTCGCCGACAACCGATAAAATCGCGATTCCCGCTTGTTTTAGCCTCGCAAGTGTCATCGATAATGTCTTCGCCATTTTTGCATATGCCTTGTCAGAGGCTCCGGCACGGTTTCCCATGACCTTGATGTCATCATTAAAACCCTCCAAGCTTTGAAGCGCAGGAAGCACTCCGCGAATGGCCCTTTTATTTGGAAAAAGTTTGCTGATTGCATCGGGAGGAAGCTTCGCTATTTTTTCAAAAACGCCCTTCAATCCTTCGCTCTTGATGGTCGCGCTTGAAAGCTCAAAGCCGAGAGTCTTTGCATATTTTGCCGCTTCATCTGTCGGCTTCAAAAATGTGGCAATGATTGCGTTCAAAGCGGTAATCGCGTTTTCTGTTTTTATCCCTCTGCGAGTCATCGTTGCGATACTCGCGCCAAACTCATCTAAGCCAACGCCTGCGCTTGCGGCAGTGGTTGCAACAAGCCCGATTGATGGCGCTAATTCCGCAAAAGTTGTTTTTCCCTTTTTGATCACCTGGAACATCCAATCAGAAACATCGGCGGCGCGATCAGCTGATAATCCATAGGCATTTAAAATTGTTGTGATTGCATCCGCAGCGATGCCAGTATCGGTTACCCCAGCTTTCGCGGCTTTTGCGGAAACAGCCAAGACATTGAGGGCTTTTCCGGCAGGGATAGAAGCCGACAAAATGTCATACAATCCCTTTGCCAGGGTACCTGTGCCCTCTCCGAATTTTATGGACATTTTTCTTACACCGCGAGTCAGCCTGTCCATATGCTTTTCGGGCTCATCAAGCATGGTTGAGACGTTCGCCATCTGCTCTTCAAAATCTGCAAAAACTTTCACGCCAGCCGCGAATGGCGTAGCCATGATCAAACTCGCCGCAAGCATTTTTCTGCCGATAGTTGTCACGGACGCGCTGAAAGCCATAAGCTTTTTCCTGGCTCCAGTCAAGCCCCGGACAAATTTATTGTCCTGTGTATAGAGCTCAACATAAGCCGCGCCCGCTCTGATGTTGCTGCCTGTTGACATTGTTAATCTTTCACTAATTCTTTCACTTCACTTTTGAGGTTACTCGAAAACACCTGCTCCAATACGGGAGGAGTGTCCTTGCATTGATCAATTTCAAGAATGACTTTTTTGCATTTATGAGCTTGAAATGCATATTCAACTGCAATTATCAGAAAGAGAATTGCCGCGACACAGGCAGCACAAAAAAGCTTCTGCAATGGGGTAAACAGCAATGAGTATTTATAGAAAGCAAGTAAAATCTGCAGTGTTCCAAACATGATGCAGTTTGCGAGATAAACAATAAAAAGAAATTCGAATATGTTTTTAATAGTCTTCATTTTTTGGGTTCTTCTGCGCTTTGTTCCGCAGTGAGGCTGACACAAGAAATAACCGGC
>CAZYVR010000237.1:0-9338 GCA_964651145.1 uncultured Victivallales bacterium
ATAGAATCCGTGGATTTTTCCAAATGCTCCATTGTGGTTCCCATCTCGCTCAAGCTTGAATGCCCCACATCCGCAAGCTCCGCTGTATGGTTTGAGACTTCGGTAACTTCCTTCATCGTCTCCACCAGATGCACGGACGTTGCGGATATTTGCTTGCTTGAAGACACAATTTCATTTGTGGATGCTCCAAATTCATTGACAGTGGCTTCCTGCTCCTTTGAAGACGCGGCTATTTCAGTGGCAGTGGAAACCAATTGAATTGTTGAACGCTGCACCTGGCCCACAAGAGAATTCAGATTTTTTGCCATTGTGGCTATTGACCTTGTAAGTTGCCCTGTCTCATCACGGGCAAAAACTTGTTCATCCAGTTTGTCCTCTGAAGAGACGTTCTTGTAAAGCTCTTTGAACCTCTGGATGGCGGCATGAAGGTCGCCATCCGCAATCATGTGAGCGATTTCAGTTATCCTGGAAATGGGATCGCCTATCTTGCCGCCAAGATAAAGAGCAAATATTATCGATATGAGAATAATGACAAAGCCGCCAATGACAGCAGACCATAAAAGCGAATCAATGCAATTGCCCACTTTCTCTTTGGCCTCGCTATAGTCGTCAGCATACAAAGTGGCGATAATGACCCAATCCCATGGCTCAAAATAAACATAAGCCCCGGTTTTCATCCTAGGCTTAAGATCCGAAGGATTTTTCCAAGGATACTCTGAAAACCCGACCTTGCCCCTTCCCAGCCTCATTGAATCTTCAATGAAATCCTTGATAAAAAACTTACCGGTAAGAGGATTCTTGCTGTTGAGTATATTTTTGCCATCCCGAAGTCTGTCTTTAGAAATAATGTAATTGCCTTTGTCTTTCCCTGATCCAGCCAAAACGCCAACGTATCCGCTTTTGCCTATTTTTATCTTCTGAATAACCTCTTTTATCGCTTCCATTGCGTTAAGCTCCAACCCAAAATAAAGACAGCCGATTATTTTCCCTTTATTGTCTTTTATCGGCTCATAAGCGGTTAGATACCAAGCGTTCACAACAAAAGCGCGCCCCTTGTAAGTTTTTCCGGACATAACTGCAGCCGTCACCTTATTGGGCTTGCCATCCATATCCACTGCTGGAATATACGTGCCAATAGCCCTGGTTCCGTCAAGTTTTTTAACATTGGTGTCGACACGAAGCAAATCCCCTTGTTCATTCATTCTCTGGAATATAGTGCATGTTCCGCCGACAAGCTTTTTGACCTCATCAACAATCAAGCTGCTTTGAGAAAAAGTTTTATTGTTGCCCAGCCATTTGCCTCCCACAAGCATCTTGGGCAATTCAACCTCTGTGGCCTCATGGGTAAATTGATTGACAGCTTTCCATGACACTTTATCAGTAGGCGAAAGCTCGACTTGCCCGTGCTGGCCAAGAATGTGACGCGCAACGTTCAAATCATAAAGCACTTCCTGAGACAGTATATTGTTTGATGTCTCACATGTTTCGTAGACTCCGTTAGCAACATATGAAAGATTTTCCCGGATCAGATCCTTCAATTCCTTGCTTATAATATCCTGCACGTTCTTTTTCTGGATAAATGTCAACACGCCCATTACCATAGCGGGCAACAATGCCGATATTATTGCAAGAGCGACGATTTTGTGTTTAAGCTTAAGAGTCATGCGCGCATCCCCGTTTTCAATTGCCAAATATATTAAATGTACCTGCCTATAAGATAACAAGCTTTGCCGAAAGTGCAAAAACAGTTTGCACATTGGAAGAGCAAAGATACAAAAACGCTATCCGGGCATCAATTGCCACGGATAGCGAACAAAACTGGATCAGCTGATTTCACATCGCGCAAAAACAGACAACATTTCAAGCTTATATTGCAACCAACTCGTCGATAATTTTTTCGTAGTCGGTCTTAAACAGCGGATGCTTGTCAAAGCTTTCGTCAAGATCGGAAAACTGAGAATAATCAGCGTCGCCCGAAGCGTCCACGAACCAGCCTTCATCATCAACGGGAGTAAATGAATACTCAAGCATATGCTCTCCATTCGGAAGATTAAACCCAGTTCCGCCATTTCTCAAAGCTGACTGGAAGCCGCCAACGCCGTTGGAGAAGCTGTTTTCGCCGTTAGGCAGAGGCAAACTCGCATTGAAAGAATAATCTCCGTTAGACAACGGCGCGTCGATTGTTACTCCATACCCCAAAGAAACACCGCCAAAGTCTCCGTATATAACTTCGCCAAACCCTGCATCAGGTGAAGTGTCCGGAATTCCATTGCTGTCAGTGCCATCATCAAAAATGCCAAGAGCAAGACCTAGCTCCTGCGCTTCAGGCGCATCGGGAGTCAGAAAGCGAACACTTCTTGCAACTGCAGCGCTATCTGCATCGCCATCATTCAGAGTAATCGTGATTGCGCGAGAGGACAAGTGTTGCGCGGCGCTTTCATTTGCATAAATCACAGTGCGCAACGCAGCTTGATAATTGGCCACGGAATCCGTGCCGACAAGAGTCATTGTCCCTGTGGCTTTGTCCCATGCTCCGCTTATATTCGCAGTGTCCTCAAATGTCAGCGTATCCAGATCTACCTGATAATTTCCGCTTATTTGAATAGTTGCCGATTCAAGATCTGAATCATCGGGATCTATCACTGTAAAGGAAGGCGAAACAGGCGTTGCTGCGTCAAGGTCGACAACCCAGTCAACAGTCGAACCTTCCACGGTCGCAGTCGGCGCGTCATTCACTGCTGTAATGTCAATATTGCGGCTTACTGAATTTGAATTGTCATCGCCGTCATCAACTGTAAAGGTGACTGTTCTTTGCAGGGCGACATTCGGATTGTCGCCAGTCTCGAATTTTACGGCTCTCAGAGCAGCCTCATAATTCGCCTTAGTATCTGTCCCTGTCAGAGTCAAAGTCCCATTTGCGGCGTTCCAACTGCTGGAAATGTTAGCTGTATCAGCAAAAACCAGGAAATCCTGGCCATTCTCGTAATTGCCGCTTATTTGAATTGTCGCTGTCTCCATATTATTATCATCAATATCGGTCAAGGTTATAGTCGATGATACTGACGTTGAATTATCTTCAGTGTAAGCCAAATCTCCGACTTCCACTCCACCAAGCACAGACGGGGAGTTAACATATGTAAAATCAATATCCCTTGTTAGAACATTGGAATCCACATCTCCGTCATTGACTGTAATGCTTAAAGTTCTTTGATCCAAGGTTGGCATATTGTCTTGGTTTTCATAGGTAATAGACCTCAAAGCCGCTTGGTAAGCCGCCACTGAATCCGTGCCGGTCAAAGTCAAGGTGCCAGTCGCTCCATTCCATACACCATTTATATTGGCTGTGTTCACAAAATTAAGAACGTCTGCGCCATCCTGACAATTGCTCATCGTTACAACTGCGCTTTCCAAATTTGCATCATCAGGATCGGAAAGCGTAAGAGTGGAAGTAATTGCAACTGCCGCTGTGCGTTCAGTATATTCTAAATCCGCTACTTCTATATTTGCTTCAACAGGGGCGTCATTCACGGCATTCACATTAATGTCACGTGTGACTGCGACTGAATTGTCATCGCCGTCATTTACCGTAAAGCTCACAGTCCTGACAAGAGTATTTGGCGTGTCATTCGAATTCTGAAATTGCACAGATCTCAAGGCCGCCTCATAATTCGCGACTGTGTCTGTGCCTGTAAGAGTAAGCGTGCCTCCCGCATATACGCCTGTGATATTTGCTGTGTTCGTAAATAAGAGCTGATCCTGCGCACCCTGGTAATTGCCGGTTATTTGAACAACAGCTCCTTCGATATCTGTGTCGTCAACGTCACTCAAAGTCAAAGTGGAAGTGATGGCTGTGGCGTCCCCTTCATTGTATTCTAACGCAACGCCTTCAATCGCGGCTTCAACCGGAGCGTCATTTACCGCAGTAATAGCAATATTGCGCGTCTCGGCGACTGAATTACTTTCGCCGTCGTTAACCACAAAGCTGATAGCTTTAGTTGCGGTCGGATCTTCGTTAGCGCTTGCAAATGTCACGGTTCTCAATGCTACCTGATAATCAAGGACAGAAGCAGTCCCTGTCAGAGTCAATGTTCCAGTCGCCGCATCCCAAGCTCCTGTGATATCTGCTGTATCCACAAATGCCAGCACGTCCCCAGTCTGGAAATCACTGGATACCTGAACAACGGCGCCTTCTAAATCGGCGCTGTCAGCATCCGAAAGCGTAAGAGTTGCAGTTACCACCGTAGCCGGATCGCCTTCTGTATATGCTAAATCACCTGCTTCTATACTCGCTCCAACAGGAGCGTCATTCACTTGAATCACATTGATGTCGCGCGTGGCGGCTGAATTATCATCGCCGTCATTTACCGTAAAGGTCACTGTCCGTGCGGGACTGGCATCTTCACAAGCATTATGAAATGTAACAGATCTCAATGCAGCCTGATAATTTGCGACTGTGTCTGTCCCTGTCAGAGTCAGAGTCCCTGCCGCCGGATCCCATACACTTATGATATTTGCTGTACCCGCAAATGCCAGAACATCCTCCCCAACTTGGAAATTAGAGCTTATTTCAATAACAGCGCTTTCAATATTTGCGTCATCAACATCCTTCAAGCGCAAGAACGGATCTATAGGTGTGGTATTTCCTTCATAATAGCTTAATTCGCTTCCAGCAACAGTCACTAAAGGAAGATCATTTACCGATGTCACGTTAATATCACGCGTAAGAACATTTGAGTTGTCATCGCCATCATTTACTTTGAAACTTACTGTTCTCACCAAATCACCGGGGTCTTCGCCTGTTTCATACTTAACAGACCTTAACGCCGCCTGATAATTGGCAACGGTGTCTGAGCCAGTCAAGGTCAAGATTCCAGTCGCGGCATCCCAACTGCCGGTAATATTAGCAGTGTCTGTAAACAACAGCTCATCCTCGCCAGACTTGAAATTGTCGCTTATCGAAACCGTCGCGGATTCCATTTTAGAGTCGTCCGCATCTGAAAGAGTCAAACTTGAAGTTATTGCAACAGCCGCGTCATTTTCGGTATAATTTATATCTGCGCCCTCAATTGCCGCAAGAGCCGAAGTGTGATTTATATCAAACACATAAGCCGAGCCGGAATCAGCGGCGCCATCGTCATCCAAAAGAGAACTTACGATCACTGTTTTACCTGACATTGAAACATCATATCCAAAGCTATCATTAGCTTCAACATCTATCGGAGCAAATTTTTCCAATTCCCCCCAATTATCGGAGCCCCCCTGGTCTTTATAATAAATATAAGCAGCTCCTGGTTCCCCTGCGCTATTGCTAGGCGATCCAACTATTGCACACTCTCCTGATATTGAGACGCTAAAGCCAAATAAATCATCGAGCTGTCCACCCGCTGCGGTAAGCTTTGCTTGTTGTCCCCAATTATTCACTCCGCCTTCACCTTTATAAAATATATAAGCAGAACCAGCATCAACTCCATTCGCGTTATCATCCGCCGCGGCTCCTACAATCGCATAATCTCCAGAGATAGAAACACTCCCACCAAAGGCATCACCTTCAGCTCCATCTGATGCTGTAAGTTTTGCTTGTTGTCCCCAATTATCCCCTCCGCCTTGGTCTTTATAGTAGATATAAGCAGATCCGGACCCATCTCCATCATCATCATCGTCAATAGCTCCTACAATAATATAATCACCAGAAATAGAAACACTGTAGCCAAACGAATCAAAAACTACTCCATCCGAAGGGGTCAATTCCTTTTGCTCTCCCCAGTTGTCGCTTCCGCCCTTGTCTTTATAAAAAACATAGGCAGACCCTGTATAATGCTCGGTGTTTGGGTCTCCACTATAGTATGCGCCTACAACAGCAATATCTCCATCAATGGAAACACTGCATCCAAAATAATCATATTGGTATCCGTCCGATGCAGTTAATTTCGTCACTTGACCCCAGTTGTCAGCCCCACCCTGATCCTTAGAAAAGATATAGGCAGAACCAGAATCCTCATAATTGACATCATCATGATAAGCTCCTACGATAGCATACTCTCCAGAAATGGAAACGCTATAGCCAAACTCATCTCCCGCCGCGCCATCTAACGCAGTCAGCTTTGCCTGCTGTCCCCAATTATCGACTCCGCCCTCGTCTTTATAATAAATATAAGCAGAGCCTGAATCCGCCCCAGAGGGATCATCATAATGTGCCCCGACTATCGCGTAATCTCCATCAACGGAAACACTCCAACCAAACTCATCTCCTGTCGCGGCATCTGAGGCAGTTAACTTTTGGACTTCAGAAGCCATAAGGCCGGAGTATTCATCTAGTTTGTCTTTGTCGAAATATGTGTCCTCGAGATTCACATCGTCTGTTTCCAGAATCCAGTCGCCGCCTGCGGCGAGATTTCCTGTATCATCGGTGGAGGCGGCAAAGTCTGCTCCGGTCATGCTTTCGAGAGTTGACACCAGCATCTTGCCTGTGTCGCTTGACGCGAGCCCGCATGCCAGCAAATCTATGCGTCCGTCTTCGGCCAGAAGGTCGGTCATGTCGCTCCAAAACGCTTGCTGGGTTTCGCTGGCAAGAGTTGAGCCTAAAGAAATTGTTTCCGATCCAGTGAGATAAAATTTGGCGTCGCCGTAATCGTGAGCGGCGAATCCTATTGACTCAGCTTTGCGTCCGCCGAGAGAGTCCTCTACTTGTTCCAGAAGCTGATTAAGCGTGGTTGTTTCGGCGTCGTAACGGACTATGATCACATCGTCCTGCGCCGCATTGGCAAGCACATCCGCGTCGTCGATAAGGGAAGAGATTATCAGAACGTTTGCGGTGTCGCCGTTAATATTGTTTTGGGCAAGAATATCATCAAGTATAGCGTCAAGTTCAGCGAGAGGATCATTCGGGTCGGCATCCGCCGCATCAGGGATTTCAGCAACCGCCTCGCCTGTTGTGTCGGCGCTTTCCTGCTGTTCGGAATCGCTTGTTTCGTTCGCGTTCTGCTCCGCGTCCAACTGCTCCGGGACTTCGTCCTGAGCCTCCTGCGCATCTTCAACCTGGGCTTCAGCTT
Source organism: uncultured Victivallales bacterium (assembly GCA_964651145.1). Taxonomy (GTDB): domain Bacteria; phylum Verrucomicrobiota; class Lentisphaeria; order Victivallales; family GWF2-45-14; genus CAZYVR01. The sequence continues at coordinate 7,050 of CAZYVR010000237.1, forward strand.
CCGCAACATCAGCCACAGCGGCTCCGTCAAACAAAATTCTGTCTTCCAATAAATACATGACTTCCCCTCCTGCCGGGACAAATCCCGACCTCGTTGTTTTTTGTTTTATGACGATGTGCCGTTCAGTTTTTTCCGCAGCAATACTTTTCTGCTTATTCTTTCTCTAATTCCGTTAATAACTTTCATTTCTTTTTCCCGAGCTCTGTAAGTCTGCAGATCTTTTTTGGCCTTGAGTTCTTTCTCCAGTTGAAGCTTCTTAATCCTAAGCTTTCTAAGCTTCTCCTGCAGCGCTCTCTTTAGCTTCAGGGATTCTTGCTTCTGCTTTTCATCGGCAATGTCCTTGTCTGTTTTCGGAAGGATGTCAGTCTGTTTCGGAAGAATAATATCGTCTTCCTCCAAGCCCTTCTCCTGGAGCTTGATTTCTTTTTCCATGCCATTTATAGCTTTTGCTTTCTGCTTAAGGACCTCAGTTGAAGACTCTCTAGCCTCAATGGCCTCAAGCTCTTTCTTTGCCTCTTCCTCGAGTTTTTGGACAACAACGTGAAGCTTTTCCTGATCTATAGCTTCAACGCCTATTGAATTAAGCAGGCGGTAGTACGAGAGATAATAATTGCCGAGGGCATGAGCGCGCTCAATGGCTGTTTCAGCGGTTTCAAGCTCAAGGCGCGTGATCTCAATAGGCGAGATGTTGCCAAGCGCTCCGGCGTTTGTCTTTGCAGTCTGGAGGTGCTCACTGTAAGCGTCGTAAATTCTCTTGTCAAGCTGATAGCGTTCCTTTACCTCGATCATGTTTGCGTGCGCAATCCTGACTTGAGCCATCACCGCCACAGACATGGAAAGAGTTTTCATGTCGATCTCGTCGACTTCCATGTCAAGCGCCATATACTTTTTAATCTGAGCGGGCAGTTTAAAGAGATTGTAAGCGGCTCTTACTCCGATTTCCCACCAACTGTTGTGGTACAGGAATTTATTGCTTGAATTAGTGAAGTCCACAAACATTCTCACGTTCGGGAACATCATAAGTATCGCTTTTCTTGCTTCGATAACCGTGATGTGCTGCTCCATGTCCAATTGAAAAAGCTCAGGGCGTTCACGCAAGGCTATGCGCTCAAGCAAGTTGATATCCGGCAAATCTATGATGCTCATCTTCTCAAGGCATGCGACATCAACTTTCAGCACAGCCACGGGGTGATAACCCATCAAAGCTTTGAGTTCGACGCAAGAGTTTTCATAGCTTCTTCTATATTCCATCAGGCGCTTTCTAAGCGTGATAAAACGCTTTCTTTCGTCAAGCGCGCGGAGCGGTGAAATAGTTTTGCTTCTAGTCAAATCCATCAACACAGTGTCAATATTGTCGCACATGGAAAGAAGCTTTTCGGTGGTCTGAACGGCATACTGAGTGGCGGCCACCCTGAAGTAAGCTTTTGTGACATCGAGGATCAAATTTTGCGCCGTGCGTCGCAGTTGCTGATTTGAGAGTTGAACTCGGTCTTCCGCCTGCTCTGAATTAAAATATGCAAGGCCAAAGTCAATAACGCTGAAAACCAGCTCAATCTTAGTGGTGTTGACTGTCTCTTGCGTGCTTTTACTTGACACCAAGCTCTGCTCGCCGGTTCTAAGACTCTGACTGCTGGCTCCAGGCTCATTGCTGCGCGAACTCAGATCATTTGTCACGTTCAGCTCTGGAAGCATGCCCAATAAAGCTGCGGTGTGCCGCTCTTTGGATATCTGCTCTTTAAGCTGAGAAACTCTAAGGTCGAAGTTGTTTTTGAGCGCGGTCTCGATGCAAGAAGGCAAGGTGAATACCTTTTCCACGGGAAATTGCCTTTCCGCTATCTTCTTAAAATGCTCGTCTGCTTTTTTTATGCGAATATCTTTGTAATAATCTTTGCTGCGACATCCCACGAACACTAAAACCGCCAATAAAGGAATAAATAAACGTTTTTTCATAACTAAAACCAACAACTTCTTTCTCCCCCGAAAAACCCCAGGAGTTATTATTTATTATAAAATTTAATTTCACACAAGACTTTATGACAAAAAAAAGAATAAGTCAAATTAACTATTAATAATAACCCATATTTTTTTCAAAAATCACAAAACCCAATTAAGCCGCCTAAAAAGAAAGCTCCTTTTGCAAAAAAGTGGCAATCCCGCGAAACACTTCGAGTCCCACTGAAGCGTATTTATAGACCGTAACCGTGCCAGTTCGGCCCGGCTGCAGAAACTCTCCTTTCGCCGGTTTTATCAAAACCTCATACAACGGCTCACGCAATTTATAAGTTTTTC
>CAZYVR010000238.1:0-9324 GCA_964651145.1 uncultured Victivallales bacterium
TCGACACTGATTTTCATCTTCGAATCGTAAAATATCTAAATCCAGATCTATTTCCGATCCTCAGAAAAGATTTTCCGCCTCAAATTCTCCGTCAACCGCCTGTCAAATCCTTGAATCGAATATTTGGACAGGCCGCCAATAATTTTGCATTATCCCACCATGATATGCTGATGAAAATATTATAATATCAGGACGATTTTCAATGTATTTATTCAGGAGATTCTCTGTGAAATTTAGATCGAAGCATATTGCACAGCCAATAGAGCCAAAATCACACTGTATTAATGGCGCATCATCGTTATAAGCAATTCCAAGTTGAGTGTTTTCAGTTATAACCGGATGGTTTTTATTATAGCGTCCAGCTATTTTCCCTTTCCGGTCAATGATATAGATTGAATTGCTGTCAAAAGAATCAACCCTTCTCATTGAACATGCAATATAACATTGACATTCTTTAGCTTTGCTTGAAAACCATTTAAGCATTTCACTGCCGCGATTTTCATAATAATGAAGCAATTTTTTTTCTGATTGTTTCCATTCGTCACAAGCTTCAGGAAGAACTATAAGATCAGGTTGGTCTGGAAGGACTTTCTCAAACTCTTTCTCCCAGTGTTTTTTAACATCCTCTATTGTTTTCCTTTTATGTTTTATGTTGCCGTTAGAAAGATTCAAGCTGCTGATTGCCGCCACTTTTAGGCATTTAGCCATTTGTTATTTCTTTCATTTATTCGGTTTTCTGGCAGGCCATTTGCTACCGGCAAAACATTCTACACGGAAGATAAAAGTCATTTCAGGAAAGTAATCTAAACAGAATCTTTAACGCAACAAAACTCATCTAACTTGACCACTCTCCTTTGCTCTAAAGATGTTAAAAGAGACAGCGCTAGATTTGTTGATTGAGCACCGGCTAAAGCGTCAGCCGTTTCTAAAGCTTTCCCATCTATAAAACGTTCACAAAAATGCTCAACTGATTTTCTCCATCCTTTGTCACCAGAAAAAAAATCCATATTCTTCTCGATTTCAAGCTTCTTGAAAGAAGCGCACCCCGGCCTTTTTACTTTTTCCAGCGAAATACCCGCATTTTGACATTTTATCTGTTCGGACTCGTCCTCCATGGAAGAAAATATCTTATGGCTTCTTAGATATTCATAAGAGTCAAATCCATATTTTTGTATATCATCTGAATGCTCTTTGCGAAAGAGCGGATAAACCCGATCAAACTCCCCTTCAACACCTCGCACGCTCATGTCAACAAAATCTTTTACCGTTATTGCAGTGGAAAACCCGAATATTTCCATATACTCTTTCCACATTAACGGGGAGGTAAAAGAACCACACAAAAATGATAATTGAGAGCCATCCGGATATTCAAGAACACAGACATTATTCACGAATCTATCGCCAGTCATATAAACGCTTTGAGGGGAGCTTTCAAAAAACCAATTTGCAAAATCAAGAATATGACAGCCCTCATAGAGAATTCTAGGCTCCTTTGCGTAATAATTTCCGGGAGTATTCTTTTTTATATCATAACTCATAAGCCGGTAAGAGATAAACCATGGACGTTTGACATTTTTCATCATTTTTTTAGCGTCTCTATAAGCCGGCGCAAAGCGACGATTGAACCCTATAGCCAATTTCCCTTTGTTTCTTTTTTCCGCTTCCATCACCGCTTTTGTCTCGTCTTCTGTATTGGCCATAGGTTTCTCACATAAAACCCATTTCCCTGCATCCAGGCTTTCAATAATCAACTTTGCATGCAACTCCTGCTTTGTGCCAATTATTACAATGTCAACTTTGGGATCGTCCAAAATTTTTCGATAGTCCCCGGTAAGATATCCGCCAGAAATTTTATTTTGATGCTCATGCAGTCGTTTCGGATCAATGTCAGCAATTGCATAAACATTCATTATTTCACTTTCATGAACGCTTTGCAAGTGTGTGCAACTTATAAAAGCTCCAGCTCCTATAAAGCCTACATTAATTTTTTGGTGCGACATATTCCCTCCTGTTAATTTAAATGTAATAATAATTTTTTATGCATCAATGCCTAAGACCTGAGATCCATCATTATATTCTCCAGGGTAATATTTTTCCGAGCGTAATATATAGACAAGCGTATTTTTAATGCTAAGTAAATAAAAAAGCTCAAAGCTATGGATACCAGTATTCAGGAGCTCCCATAGCATCTTTATATTTATACCATCTGACACTGCTGTCAACAAAAAGGATATTGCTTCCCATATTGTGCCTTATTGACAAATCCCCCGAAACGCCGATGGTAGGATGAATAATCGATTTGCTTTGGCCTGCCCCCCCTGCAGCATCGGAACTGTCTCCGGCTATAAGGCAATTTGACGCCTGTTTTACTCTTGTAAGCTTAATCCCTCCATCGGTTGCCGATGAACCGCCTCCTATTCCATTATAGCTATATCCATATGAACAATAAAAGCGTTTCCAGCCATTGTTGGAGTATTCCCACTTCCATGGATTCCTGTCCGCCGGGCAAAAGAGTATTCCTTTTTCTTTAGGAGCTGACGATGCGGCAGAACCCCAATCATACTGCCAGTTATATGCATAATAGAGACCTGCCTTTGTAGCCCAAGAAGTGTATGGAGGAAAATATTCATTATTATCTTGAAGGTAAAAAGTTATGCACTGTCCTAATTGTTTGTTGTTGCCTACGCAGACGATTCTCTGGGACATTCCTTTTGCCTGTCTCAAAGCAGGAAGAAGCATGCTGGCTAAAATTGCAATTATTGCTATCACTATGAGCAATTCGATGAGCGTGAAAGCCACAAGTTGAATTCCATCTTTGATTTTATTTTTTTGCATTTTTCTCCTTTTTCTTTAACTCCCATTTAAAAGATGGGAAATAGGGCTCCAAGGCCTTCAGTAAACTTTGCATTGTTTTAGCAAAAGTTCTATCATTTTCGGCTAAAATAAAGAGAACAGGACGTTTTTTATTTGTCGTTGAAGCGTATATAACTCCGTGTCCTTTAGCTAGAAGCTCAGATACTTTTGGGGGTATTCTTATTCCTGTGTTGCTTGAGACAACTATTGCCGACTCTTCCGGCTCCAGCCATTCAAGCATTTTCGTTTGTATTACGGGATACAGGTTGGCTTGGTATAGTATTTGGTGAGAATTGTTTTTTAATTTTTTGAAAGCGTTATGATAACCGAAAAAAGATGAAATGGCAATAGTGGCGTCAATTACTTTCTTTTCGGGTATAAGTTTATTATTTGAGTAAATCACGCTTGCGTTAGGCGTTTTGTCTTTATAAAAAGGAAAGTTGCTTATTTTTTCAGGCGGAGTCAAAAATACAATTTCGGGAACATATGCCACCTTTGTTAGTTTTTTAGCGCATTTTACGGCAACAGTGTTTTCTTTGGGACTGAACAAGTTTTCCTGCTCGGCTGGCGCGGCGCCGTCAGGAAGTTTGATTGCAAAAGAAAGAGGCTCTTTCGTTTCTTCCAGTTCTAAAACAATCTCATTGTTTTTTTCTGAAACAAGAACGGAAAAATCTGTTTTTACATCACCTAAAAATCCTGCGATTTTTAATATAAGAAACCCTTTTGAGGGAATTTCAACATGGACTTTGTTGGATGCCCTGGAAAAAATATTTTTAACCTTTTCACCTTCATAACCGCAAAAGATGTAACGCTTTTCGCCAATGTATTTGTTTAAGACTTCAAGAAGAGCCGTCTTCTTTTGAGCATTCCTATTTATTGCCACGATATACGTGCCTAGCCCCTTTCCAAATCTCGAAACAAGTATATCAGCTTTTGTTTTTATCCCGGGAGTTGCTTGCCAACCGGCTTTCGACAAGAGTGATTGATATTTTGCCATTTTGATGCCTTCCGCATTCCAAGCTGTGCATCTGGTGGCTCCAATATAAAGACAGTAAAGGTCAAGGTCTCTTTTTGTGAATTTTTCAGAACTTCTGTTTCCCATCAGGAGAGATATGGGCTTGCTCCCCATCATTCTCCTTAACCCCAATCCCCATAGTTTATTTTTATTGTTCTCATCTTCCGGTATGACGGGGGCGGAACGCACTCTTTCCTGAACCGCGACATCTGTGGTTGTGCAGGAAAGGTAGTCATTGGGACTGTTAGCGGCAATGAATAAAGTCTTCCCATCTCTGTTTTTCAATTTATGCACTTCATTTCCTAAAAGCCTAGCAGCCACTCCGCGTTTTGTCATTATATGATTTTTTTTATCTCCAAAGACGTGTCCATAGCTGAAAAATTTACTAAATGTCCTTCCTGGAACTTTATAAGTGTGTTCATCAAAGTAATAAGGGGAAGCTCCAGTGCAATCATCAAATGCAATGCCGTCAGGCTTGTATATTTTTGCGATTTTTTTATAATTGTCCACAGTGAATTTAAAAAAATCCGGATTATGGGGAGAAACACTTACCAAAAGCTCCACTCCTTTTTCCAAGACATTGCTGTAGGCAGCATTATTTCTGTCTTTTTTATTCCTTTCCACTTCTTCCTTGGAAATAATCGCGTCCGGGTAATAATGTTTCGCCGCATAATAGTCAGCCCGCCAATTGTAAACATAAAAAGCGACAGCCAGGTAACGGTGCATTTCCGTTATGGAATCCGCAATATCATGAACAAAACGTTCGTAAGGAATATTTTTCCTGTAATTTCTCATGCGACTCGACACGGCATTTAATCGTGTAGGGTTCCAGTTTTCCGGGAGCGGAAAAGTTACTCCAGTCATAAGAAACGGTGCGTAGTACCATGTCCATTGCCTTCTCAGCCTTCTTTGTTGTTCTCCCACTAGCCATCCCACACTCGCCGCCCAATGTCCGCCGCACGGGCCCGTAATTCTTTGATCAACATCTTTTCTCAATGAATAGAGCTCAGGATATAAACTATAAAAAATCTCAAGGCAATTTCTCCAAGCGAATTCAGGTTTAAACGCAAAAACAACAAATTTTACTTTTAAGGATTGTTTTGGATCAAGAACGATTTTTGTTCCATAAAAAAAAGCCCTTTCAGAGCTGACCTTCGGTTGAACACCTCCTGAATGATAGCTCAGGATTTGATTCGGATCTATCCCAAGAGCCAACCCCATTTTTTCATTGTATACGCAAGTGCAGGGAAACATATGCCAAGCTTCAGGGCCGGGCGCGTGATTGGGATCATCCGTTCTGAACGCGTGCGGCAAATGCCTGATTACAGGGTCTGCATTTAGAGCAAGAATATTTGAATCAGTACCAATTTTAACGGTAAAATCCTCTCCCTGCCAATGTCTTGCTTTTCCTTTTCCATAATCGTAAAAATCTCCGCCGTCCCAATATTTCCATTCTTTGCTTGAGAAATTGAGAGGCAACCCTATTTGAATTTCCAAAAGACGCTGTTTGTCTGAAGGATTTTTTAACTCAACAGATATATTTATGCTCTTGCCGTTGCCTGAATATTTTACGGCTTTTACGAGAGAGCCATTTTGTTCAGAACAAGAATATTTCAAACTTTCTCCATTGCTTTTTTGAATAATTGGAGCAAGGAATTTTAGCTTTTGTTCCTGATTTCCATCGTAAATATTAATGCCGCCATTTCCTGAAGATAAAGATTCGGCAGAATTATACAGTCCCTGAACCTTTGTCAACGCTCCTGTTTTTTCATCTACTTCAAACTCCAAACCTCCTCCTTGGATTTTAGCAGAAAAAAGCGCATGAGGAAATAAAATTGACAATGCAAAAACATACAGGCGCACATTTCTTTCGAGAAAACGGGAAATAGAAAAGTTGGGAAATGTTAATTTTTTCATAGAAACAAACCTTATTAATTAATAGTCAATATTAAATGACTCAACTGTGTATAGAATTATTATATACTGAACAAGTATTTTTGTCAATAAAAATTAGAGTTTATATTGAATATTTTCAAAATCTGTGTATAATGCTGTATATATGAACAAGAAAAGCAAATATTTTTATATAGCAAACGCTCTAAAAGATAAGATACTGAATGGTATTTATCCCCCAGGCTCCAGACTTCCGGGGCACGTTGCTTTGGCAAAAGAATATGGGGTTTCAGTTATAACTTCAAACCGAGCCCTAAATGAACTTCGGAAACTCGGATTAATTGAAAGAGGAGAGCGGAAAGGAAGTTTTGTTCTGGAAAAGCCGGAATTTCCGAAAGAAATAATTATTGCTCACTTTAATCTTCCTGAAAAAAGCAGTTTCATGATAGAGGAATACTGGAAAGGCATTTGCTCCAGAGCAAGCGAACTTAATATTCCCTGGAAAATGGAATTGATTGCTCCCGCCTTTTATGATAAAATCAATAACAATGAATTCCAAAGCAAAGGAATTATTATTCTTGGCAACGAAATCGAAGATTGTATTAGAGCTCTGGAGAAAAAAAATGTAACATGCGTTTTAACTGGAAAAGAAGCTCAAATTTGCAAATTGTGCGTTACAGAAAACAGGAAAAAAGCCGCCTCGGAATTGACAAAAAAAATGATAGATTCAGGCTGCAAAAAAATTGCGTTTCTAGGGCGAATGACTTCCGACAATCACAAACTTGCAATGGAAAGTTGCCTTGAAACGATTAAAAGCGCCAACGGCAATGGGTTTATTGTAGATATGAAAAATGAAAATACCTTCATGAAGATTAAGAACCTTATTAAAAACAATAAATCTTTGGATGGCATAATATTAATAGGGGCTGACCTTTGCATGAAGTCATTGCCTGTTTTGTTGCGGAGTGAACAAAAAATAAAAATAGGGATGTTCACCGAAAACAGCTACATAGAACAATTTAAAGACGCAGTTTATTTGGCTTCTTACAGCCAACACGAAGTGGGTCGCCTTTCAGTTGATCTATTAAGAAATGCCATGGAGGGAAGAATAAACTGTAAAACAATCCAATATGCTCCATATAAAATATCTTCTCCAAGTATGCCTCTTTAAAAATTCAATAGAAGATTTGCCCCCCCGTCAAGAGGGAAACCTCAATCGGAAAGAGAGTTAGTGTGCTTGGCAACGGCAACCTTGAAATATTCATTCCGGCAAAGTTTAAGCGATCTGATGGCAAAGTAATGATTATTGAGCCGGAGGAAACAGAGGAAATGAAAGAAGCGGAGAGCTGGGATTTGCATCCTCTTCCCGCCAGTTCCCTTGCCAGGCATTTGGCCAGAGCGCATGCATGGCTGGAATTATTGGAGGCCGGAACTTTTCAGCATGTGTTGCAGTTGGCTGAAGAATTGAATATTGATCCGTCGTATGCGGGGAGGATACTGCGGCTGGTCAATCTCGCCCCGGATATTCAGGAGGCCATTATTGAGGGTAAGGAGCCCGATGGGTTGAATTTGAATAAGCTCAAGGGGAATATCCCAGAGGATTGGCGGGAACAGAGGGAAATGTTCGGGCTTGGCTAGAATAATATTCCTCAGACTTGGAAGGCGAGAGATATCTGCCAATTGTCGAGATTAAAGAAGCGGCGTAATTTTATCTTCCGTTTTCATCACCATCTATTTTTTTTAGCTGGATATATAAGATGGTCTCTTGACTTTTTATGTTTTATCACTAAAATAAAGCTGTATATACAACTTTTTAAAAAGGGAAAGCATGAAGGAGTCGTTGCATCAAAAAATATATGATAAATTATATAAACAGGCTCTTTCTTTGCCTCCTCATAGCAAGTTGCCTTCAGAAAATCAACTTTGCGAAAATTTTTCTGCTTCCCGAATGACAATAAACAAAGCTATCACCAGACTAGCGTCCAAGGGGATTATTTACAGAAAAAAGGGAAGCGGAACATATAGCAGCCCTCAACAAAAAACAAAGTCAATAAAATTTCTGATTCCATCAGTCAATTTTAATAATATGCCTATTGAGAATATGATTTGGATTAATCAAATAATTAATGGGGTGATGTCTAAAGCTGCGGAAAAAATGTTAAAATTTGAAATTATACCGATTTCCAAATCAAATATTTATGGTGAGATAGAGTGGTCATTTCTTATGGATTTGGACAAAAACGATTATGTGGTCATTGTTTCATCATGGTTTGAGCCATTGTTCGATTTCCTTATACAGAGAGAATGCAAAATTCTTTTTGTGGACTCAAGTTTTAAAGAAGAATGTTTCTACAGGAAATATATGGACAATTGGCATATGTTAACTTATAGCAAAGAAAAAGCCGCTCGCGATGTTCTTAATTGCCTTATTGAGTCAGGCACAAGCAGGATCGCTTTGGTTTCAACTCATGAGATTATTATGGGCAGCCCTGAAACTTCATTCTATTCATCATGCATTAATGCTTCAAAAAGCTTCAATATCAGTCTAAGTGAACTAAATATACTCAAAACTAAAAGCAAGTTTCGTGATATGGAGATACTCAAAAGAGAGCTTAAAGGACTTTATGATAAAATTAAATATGATGGGATAATTTTTTATGATGCGCACAATATGTACGAAATAGCTTCTATTCTAAAAAATGAATTGAAGATGGAAGCTCCGGAAGACATTTCATACATCACCTGGATGGGGGATACTCCCTCTCCCCAAAATGAGCAAAAGAGAATTTCATCACTCAAACTGCCACTTGTTGAAATGGGTCAAACTTGTGCCAATATTGTGGCAGACGGAAATTACCGCCCTGGAGAAACGCATTTTACTGCCTTTTTGGATTTGCAAGACACAACAAAGACCCCCAAAAAATAGAGAAGACAACAATAAGCAGAAGGAGCAACACTATGCACTGTTTTAAAGAAAGATTATTTACGCTTATCGAATTGCTCGTAGTTATTGCTATAATAGTAATCCTTGCCTCAATGCTTTTGCCTGCTCTTAGAAGCGCAAAAGAAAGGGCTAGCTCAATCCTGTGTATTGGAAACTTAAAGCAAATAGGCACAGCCATTGTAGGCTACGCAAATGATTTCAATGGGAATGTAATGTATTCAATTTCCCCATATCCAGCTTATTGGAGTGGTTCTGCAAGCTCACGGCCATGGTATGAACTTTTAGGAAATTTGGGCCCTTATTCAGAGTTGGATTATGGTGTCAAAATAGGAAGCTTAGGAAGCGTAAACAACTACAATGGAAGAAATATTTTATGTCCTTCTCAGACAATTGCAGACAAAAGCGTTTTTCAATATGCAGACTATGCGTGTAACACTTGGTTTTTTGGAACTGTCTCAATAGGTGAAAACTACTATAATCATAGTTTTAATATGATGAAAAGACCAAGTTCAATAGCCTTTATTTTTGACAGCGGCAATGCACTAAGCCCTACGGTCAGCCATGTATCTAGGGTCTGTCCAGAAAAAAGTAAGTTTTTTAAATAGAGAGAGATACATTT
>CAZYVR010000239.1:0-9302 GCA_964651145.1 uncultured Victivallales bacterium
AAAAAATGTATCTCTCTCTATTTAAAAAACTTACTTTTTTCTGGACAGACCCTACATATGAAACTTGCGTGCTCATAGAAAACCTCCTTCCTATGTTAAGTTTGCATACAAAACTCTAAACCTCTCATATAATTATACAGGAAAAAAAATCTCTAGTCAATAGCTTTTTACGCTTCCAGCCTAAATGATTAGACTAATCAGCAACTTCTCCGTTAAAATGGTTTTTTAAAGCAAAAATATGCCTCCGAGGGCTTTCCCGGACGTTTGCCGGGGCGGAATACCGGCTAGCCGCGCGGCAATGAGCGCTCGCTAAGGGCGAAAGCCATAGCTGTTTGATGTCGCGCCCACGAAGTGGGTTTAAAAGTGGCTTCGCCACTGGCTTTTATTCCGACTCCGTCGGCTTTTTAATTTTTCAGGACTTTTGGCGTCATCGTCTAATGCCACAGTTTTCCAAAACTTTAGGATAAGCGCTCGGCCTTGCATTTTATGAAAAATCTGAATAATAAATAAAAACGCGTCAATAAGGCTTGACATCCAGAGCTCTTTGGGTTATTCTATAGAATATACTTTAATTCTATAGAATGGTTTGTTTTGAGTTATGAAAGAGCCCTTAAAGCAAAAAGCATATGATTACGTTCTTGGCAAGATAATAGCCGGCGAATTAAAGCCTGGCGCGCGCCTGTCCGAGGTTTCCATGGCAAAAGAGATAGGGATAAGCCCCACGCCGCTAAGGGAAGCGTACCGTCAGCTTGCCAGCGAAGGTTTTGTGAAGCACGTTCCGAATTCTGGAATATTTGTGAGAGAACTAAGCGAGGTGGAAATAGTCGAGTTTTATGAGGCGCGCGAAGCTTTGGAAATGTTTTGCGCAGGAAAAGCCGCCGGAATGACAAATGGGAGCGATATTGACGAATTATGCAAGTGTCGCGATAAGCAACATGATATTGCGCGGGAATTGCAGAGTTCAAAAGCGGAAACATTGTCTTCTGACCAGGAGCTTCGCTATATGAAGGCGGATGCGTTGTTTCATTTGCTTATATTGAAGGCTGGCGGAAACAGCATAATAATGAAAACCATGAGAGAATGCCACATAATGAGCAGGCTTTTGGGCATAAACAGCCACAAGCATACCTTGCGTCAGGTGTCCACCACTCTTCGGCATCACTCAAACATTATCAAGGCAATTAAAAATCGCGACACACGGAAAGCCGAGGAGGATATGCGGAGGCACATCAGATTCAGCTGCAAAACCGCCCTTGAAAATATGAAGGGCAAAAAATCAGGCAAGTCTGGCTCTCATTCGGAAGATTTGCATAATTTTATATATGAAATAGAAAAAATAAATGAGGAAAAGCTATGAACAGCCTGTTTTCAAAAGAGATCACAAATAAAATTGAAAAGAGCGGTGTTATAGCCGTTCTGGTTTTGGACGAAGCAGAGCATGCCGTGCCGCTTGCGCACGCGCTGTTTGCTGGCGGAATTGACATTATGGAGCTCACGCTTCGCACTCCGGCCGCGCTTCCCGGATTGAAGGCTATTCTTGAGGAGGTTCCTGAAATGACAGCGGGCATCGGCACAATCCTGACCACAGACCAGGTTGACGAGGTAAAGGCTGCCGGGGCTCTTTTCGGAGTGGCTCCTGGCATGAATTCGCGAATTGTGTCGCGGGCAAAAGAGGTTGGTTTGCCATTCGCGCCGGGAATCGCGACACCCACTGACATTGAAATGGCGTTGGAGCATGGCTGCCGTTTGCTTAAATTTTTCCCTGCTGAAACAAGCGGCGGTCTCAAGCATCTAAAAAACATGTCTGCGCCGTACATGCACCTTGGATTGAAGTTCATCCCCCTTGGCGGCTTGAATCAGGACAATCTCGCCAGCTACCTTGAAGAGCCGTCTGTTATTGGAATTGGCGGTTCGTGGATTGCTCCCCGCAAACTTATACAGGAAAAGAACTGGCAAGGCATAACCGAGAGGGCGGCCAAAGCCAAAGAGACAGTAACATCAATAAGAGGATAAGACCATGAGCGGAAAAATCGTTTCATTCGGAGAAGTGATGGGGCGTTTGGCTCCGGAAAATCATCTGCGGTTCAGTCAGGGAATGCCCGGCAATCTTGAATTTACATTTGGAGGAGCCGAATCAAATGTGGCCGGATCGATCTCAACCCTTGGAGGAGATGCGTCATTTGTCTCTGCCTTGCCGGACAATCCTTTGGGCGATGCCTGCGTGGCTTTTTTGCGTTCGTTGAACGTTGACACAAAGCACATTGTCAGAACAGCCAAGGGCAGACTCGGTCTGTATTTTCTGGAAACTGGAGCAAATCAAAGGCCAAGCAACGTGGTGTATGACCGCGAAAATTCATCCGTCGCAATAACTCCTTCCCAGGCATATCCATGGGATGAAATATTCGAAAACGCTTCCTGGTTTCATATCAGCGGAATAACTCCGGCCATTTCAAAATCAGCGGCGGAAGCCTCTCTTGACGCGGTAAAAAAAGCAAAGGAAAACGGCGCGACTGTTTCATGCGACTTGAATTTTAGAAAGAAATTATGGAAATGGGACGCTTCCGCAAAACCGCGCGAGCTTGCGGAAAAAACAATGCGCGGAATACTTCCTTATGTTGACATTGTCATAGCCAATGAGGAAGACGCTTCGGATATTCTCGGCATTCACGCCAAAGGAACAGACGTAGATTCAGGCAAGCTGGTCATAGACCGTTATCCTGAAGTTGCGCAAAAGATAATCGGGCAGTTTCCAAACGTAAAAAAAGTGGCAATAACACTTCGTGAAAGCATCTCGGCCTCACATAACAATTGGGGCGCGATGCTTTTTGACGCAAAAAACGACAAGGCTTTCTTTGCTCCTTCAAAAGAAGGACAATATGAGGCTTATGAGATAAAAAACATCATTGACAGGGTAGGAGGCGGAGATTCCTTTGCGGCGGGGCTTATATTTGCGCTGACCACGCCAGAGCTTGGCGATGCTCAGACGGCAATATCTTTCGCTGTTGCATCTTCATGCCTGGCGCATTCAATAAAAGGCGACATTAATTATTCGACCCGCAAAGAAGTTGAGACTCTCATGAATGGCTCAGGTTCCGGCAGGGTTGTCAGATAAAAGTTGTCGTGAAAACCATTAGCTGAATAGTCCCATACAGGCAATTTTCACGCTTATTCCATTTTTTCAGCGGGGCTCCTTATTTGAGCCTGGAACCTCGCATTTCTTGCTATTTTATATGCCTTTAATGCAATATTTTCCCTGCATGCGGAAATTATTTCATTGTCGGGAAAATATTTCCCTGTCTTTTTTTTAAAGCAAATGCCTTGCAATCGCCCACATTTATTTTTCTTTCTTTTTGTTATATTTTTATTGTCTCCCGCTTTTTGTTCTAAAAGCTTTGCTACTAAGTGGTTCCATCTATGAGTAATCTGACTGGGCGTTTTTTTTTCTAAAAAAGTCCATAATTTAGGATGCTTGGCATAGTTTCTGTGTTATGACTCTGCTGTAAGCATAAAGTGAAACAAAGAGGAGGCAGTGAATCGCCCATGAAGCAAAAAAAATGATTTACACAATATTTTTAAGAAGAAGCAAATAGAAAAGACAATAAAAATTATTAACCAATAAAGTAAACATCCCCGACAAGGACGTCAGGGAGGAAAAAACAAAAGGAGTTGTAAAATGAGAATCAAAAACAATCAAGCGGCCTTTAACGTATGGACCAGCTACACACAGAACTCTACGGACATGCAATCGTCCATGAGCAAATTATCCACAGGTTTGATCAGCGCCACAGACGACCCGGCCGGCATCGGTATCAGTGAACGTATGCGCGCTCAGTACAAAGGCTCAGCAATGGCCCGCCAGAATACTGACAATGCCATATCCCTTATGCAGACAGCCGACGCATGGTTGCAGAAAATAAGCGACCAGGTTTCCAGAATGAAAGCTCTGTCTATTGAAAACGCAGGCGTTATGTCCAGCGCTGACAAAGCAAACGTGCAAATTGAATTTAAGGCGATGCAGGAAGAAATTACTCGTATCACATCCAAATCGACTGCGGCTGCCAAGTTCAACGGCCTGTATCTTTTCCGTGGCGGCAACGGTGTTGCGGTAATTACTGGAGACACTGTTCAGACTGGCAATGTTTCTGTTCAAATCGGAGCCGATGTTGGGCAAGGCATTAATCTGACACTGGCAGACCTCCAATTCACCAACACCGATTCAATTGGAACAGTGAGCACGTATTCGTACGGTTCAGATGGAACTGACACTTCTCCTTCGGCGTCAACACATACCTCAGTCACATGGGCTAGTGTTATTGACGTTACTAAAATGAGCGCAGGCAGCGCAGATGGCGTAGGCAAGCTCGACTTGGCTATCAACTTTGTTGCGAATGCTCGTGCTTCTATGGGAGCCCAGCAGAAACGTCTTGAAAATACAAGATCAGGTTTGTTGACTTATGAAGACAACTTGCGTTCAGCTGAAAGCAAGATCCGCGACGTTGACATGGCTCGTGAAACCACATTGTTCACACAGTATCAAGTGTTGACCAATGCTTCTAACGCCATGTTGGCTCAAGCCAATCAGCTTCCATCTTCAGTTCTACAGTTGCTTGGATAATAAAATGGCTGCATAAAAAAACAGAGGCGCTGACCCAGTCAGCGCCTCATTTTTTTTCTGAGTTTAAAGAAATAAAAAAGAGCTCGATGCAATCGTATATGTGTCCGGGCGCTGTCCAGTGGCGAGCTCACTGGTCGGCAAAGCCGAAAGCATAAGGCGCATAAGGCGCGTTGCTTTAATCCAGCTTATTGCGGAGCGAAGCAGCAATTGGCGATAGCCTTTCAAAAACTTTATGATAAGAGCTTGGTTTCGGTGTCGCAGTTGTGGGTTTAAAAGTGGCTTAGCCATCGACTTTGCCGACCAGCTATTTCGCCGCTGGAAGGCGTCCGGACAAAGTCCGGTTTTTATTCCGATTCCGTCGGCTTTTTTCTTTTTCAGAACTTTTTGGGATTACTGCCTTATCTGTTTCTCTTAATAAAAAAATATCCCAAGCTTGCATTTATTGAAATCCAAACTAAAATAAAGCTCCACAGAAATATGGACAGCTATTTCAAGCCGAAGTGGCGGAACGGCAGACGCGCTGCGTTCAGGGCGCAGTGAGAGTAATCTCGTGGGGGTTCAAATCCCCCCTTCGGCACCATTTAAACAATATTTCACTGAGACCCCATATTAAAATTTTGGGAGTTCAATTTTATGATGTGTTATTGTTAATCAAACTCAAAATGGTCAACGAAAAAGTGAATGTGCCAGTAAATAATCAATTCAATTCAGTTCTTTTCCTGGCTTTGCTCCATGTTTTTTTAGGAGCTCTTTCATCTCGTCCGACTTTGCCACATCAAGTGCTGTTTTGCCTTTATTGGATTTTATGTTGATTTCAGCTCCATTTTCCAGAAGCAATTTTGCTATTTCAATTTTGTTCATTAAGGCGCATCTGTAAAGCGGCGTCCAAATGTCTGCGTCTGGAGCGTTGATTTCAGCTCCATTTTCCAGAAAAAACTTTGCGGTTTCAACTTTGTTTTTAAAAATGGCGAAATGCAGAGCAGTCCATTTCGATCCCTTCATTTTTGCGTTAACATTGGCTCCATTTTGAACCAGCATTTTTGTTGTTTCAGGCTTGCAGTTAAATATAGAAATATACAATGGGCGCCAGTTGCTTAAATTAGGCTTGTCAAGCTCTGCCCCTTTTTTGACAAGCAGTTTAGCAGCGTCTCCCATATTGTAACGCAATGCATAATGTAGCGGGGTCCATTTTTCTTTATTTATTGCATTGACATCGGCGCCATTCTCAATCAGGAATTTAGCAATTTCAGGTTTCTTTGAATATAATGCCATGTGTAGGGGGCTCCATTTGCTTTTGTTCACAGCATTTACGTTTCCCCCTTTTCCTATCAACTGTTTAACCAAAGGGATTTTGGCATATCTTGAGGCATAGAGGATGGGCGTCCATCCTTTATTGTCTGTGACGTTTAAATTTGCGCCTTTTTCCATTAACAATTCGGTTGCTTTAGGGGCATTTTTAAGAATTGAACATAATAGCGGCGTTAATCCGTTTTTTGATTTATGATTTAAATCAGCGCCTTTTTCTATTAATTTTTTTGCTGTTTCAAGTATTTTCATTTCAATTGCAAAAAAGAGCGGGGTCCAGCCATAAGAATTTTCAGTATTTAAGTCTGCGCCTGAATCAATTAGCAAGTTGGCGGCTTCTGGACGATTAAGCGCGTAAATAAGCGGCGTTCTGCCTTGGATTGTTTTCGCGTTCAAATCAGCTCCATTTTCTACGAGAATGCGAATGAGGGAGGGGGCCGCATTTTTTGCGGCATAGTGGAGCGGCGTCCATTTTCTAGCATTGGCAATATTTATATTTGCTCCACTATTAATAAGTATTTTTAATATTTTAGAATCTTTTTTTCTTATAGCTTGAAAAACAGGGGTGCGGTTGTCATCTGTTTTTGTGTTTACATGTGCGCCTTTTTCTATAAGCAATTTGACCATTTCTGGCATTTTTTTGCTGACTGCTGCAAAAAGCGGCGTCCGTCCGTTCTTGCTTGAGGGATTGACATCCACGCCTTTTTTTATAAGCAGCTTGGCAATTTCTGGCATCTTGCTCATGATTGCGCAAAACAATGGAGATTTGCCGCTATTGGTTATTGCGTTTAAATCGGCTCCTTTTTCTAACAGATATTTTGTGACATCCGCTTTCTTTGCGTAAATGGCCAAATAAAGAGGAGTTTTGTTTGCTGCGTCTTTCGCGTTGATATTCGCGCCGTTTTCTATTAGAAGCCTGGTCATAGGGAGATCTGACGATTTTGCGGCATAATGTAACGGCGTTCTTTTGTCTTGATTCTCAATCCTTATATTCGCGCCGTTTTCTATAAGATATTTCGCTACTTTTAGATTATTTTTTATCGCCGCCATATGCAAAGCCGTCCAATCATGGCACACATTTTCAGAGCTAACCTCTAGCATCATAAAACCGATTCTCTCCAACAAGTAGCTATGAAGGTTTTTTTCATTTTCAACAAGACTCATAGTTGTTTTGAATATTTCCAGGCTATCTTCCGGACACTCGAAAAAGAGCATTTCAGCTTTGATAAGCTCTTTTGAATGTTTCCCGGTAAATAGATTTATCTCAGTCTCAAGTTGCTTTTTCTTGCGTCTTTCAAAGTATGACCTGCTGGATAATAAATAATCAAGGTCAGCGTCGCTGCCGACATCTTTAAACAACTCTTTTGCCTTTAGGTAGTTGCCACAGAACAGCTCGCAAATACAGCGCAAAGCCTTTATCTTTTTAATCTCATTTTTTCTTTGAGGACAATTTTTAAGGCCGTCAAGCAACTTTAATAATTTTTCATGCACACCGGGAGCTCGAAAAGGCGCGCGCCAGAAGAAGTCCGACATTTCTCCGGCAATGTCGCAGAGGGCTCTCAAATAAACAAGCG
Source organism: uncultured Victivallales bacterium (assembly GCA_964651145.1). Lineage (GTDB taxonomy): Bacteria > Verrucomicrobiota > Lentisphaeria > Victivallales > GWF2-45-14 > CAZYVR01. Next base: position 7,495 of record CAZYVR010000239.1, read on the forward strand.
GAATATCAGTGTCGAATCTTTTTGTCTTTAAGCACTTTTCACCGAACTCGAGCATTCTTTTGCGGCTTCCGCTCCATCGCGGACGCAAAGCCCACATTAATGAGTGGTACGCAGGGCTGTAATCCATTTGAGCCGCAACCGCTCTGTTAAACCACAGCTCCTCGCTTTCGCCTTTGTTTGCGTAGCCTGTCATGGCTACTGTAATCATTCTGCTTGCTGCCTCCGGCCTTTCAGGGGAAAGTGTCCAAGCTTCTCTAAGCTCTTTGTTGGCTTTTGACATATGCGCTTTGAAACCTTTCCAGCCTTCTTTTGTAACCGTTGATGACCAACCGCCACCCCGCGCTTTCCAGGCAAGATTGATTTCGTTTGCTCCTCTTATCATTTTCAGGAGCCATGGTGATATTTTTTTGTTTTTTTTCAGGCGCTTTTCTAAATACACCAAACTACCAGGGCTTGACCCATAATAAACAAGGTTATACGCAATGGAGTTTTCCGACTTGGAAAATTCTCCATTTTTTAAAGCATTTAATGTTTCGTTGTTAATATCAATAGGGAAAAAATCCTTATTTTGGCCTTTCCATGAGTTTATTAAAAAGTAATGAAAATAAATCTTTTGAATATGCGACAATTTTTTGTCCTTTTTTAACACAGGCAAGGCTTCCTGAAAAACTGCCTCCGCTTCTTTGAATTTTTTGCATTTATTAAGAAGAAATCCGTGCCATATTGCAAAAAAAAGATTGGACTTTCTTTTTTCAGCCAGCTCAGAGCCTTCTTTTAGCAGATTTTCCGGATTGCGCGCATTGCTCTGCCTTGATTTTATTCTCAACGCTTCGTCCACGTATTCCGCAAGTTTTTTGTCTTTTATATTTTTGAGAAAATGTTTTTTAAGGAAAGTGTATTTCTCCCTGTTTGCGACTCTCTGATTGCGCGCATTTTTATCGGTGGGAATTACTATTGGCAGAGGTTTGGGTTTTGCGGCTGCGTTTTTGTTAATTTCCGCATATAACTCTTTATATGTATCCTGAAGCTCCGCTAAAATATTGTCTAATTTTTCTTTGGCTCTCTTTTTAGTTTTCTTCCCTTCCGTCGAGTCAGTTTTATTTGGCTTCGGCTTGTTTGCGCAAGACGACATAAAAAACATTAAAATAAATACGCAGACAGCAGCAAATTTCAAAATTCCCCCTTTTTTGCAGATTTCAAAGAAATATACGAATCAATAGAATATAGCATTTTAAGCTTTTACAGACAAAAAAAATTGGTTAAAAAGTTGAATTGGCGGATATTTTCAGTATTCTAATGGATTCAAGATTGATCTTTATATTAAAAGGAATAGAAAAATGGAAGAAAGTTTTTTGCAAAACAACTTTGCGGAACGCATCGGCGGCTCGATGTTCGGTAAAGACACGACAATCTACAAGTTTGAAAAAATAAAGCGCGCCAAACGCGCGGCGATGGAGGCCAATCCGGGCATCAAGCTCATTGATATGGGCGTGGGCGAGCCTGACGACATGGCTTTTCCTGAAGTTGTTCAGGCGCTGGCCGAGGAAGCCGCAAAATGGGAAAACAGAATCTACGCCGACAACGGGGCCGAAGAATTTAAAGTTGCTGTCGCAAGGTACATGAAAGAGCTTTACAACGTGGAGCTTGACGCCGCGACTGAAGTCAACCATTCAATAGGCAGCAAACCCGCTCTGGCGCTACTGCCTGTGTGTTTTGTAAATCCCGGCGACATCACAATTATGACAATTCCCGGATATCCAGTGATGGGCACATGGACAAAATACCTTGGCGGAGAAGTTGTGAATCTT
>CAZYVR010000240.1:0-9290 GCA_964651145.1 uncultured Victivallales bacterium
GCGGCAAAAAACACAACCACACTTATTGAAGAAGCCAGAAACAACGCGGCTTCCGGCGTAGCCGTCGTCAAGGAAGTGGCGCATCGCCGTGAAATAATAAAAGAAACAGAAGCCAACGCGTCAACACTAATCGCGGAAATAGCCGCCGCGTCAAAAGAACAGGCGCATGGCATTGAGCAGGTAAACAGAGGCGTTTTCATGCTTGAAAAAGTGACTCAGACAAACGCTGGCACAGCTCAGGAATCAGCCTCAGTATCCGCTGAAATATCCAGAGAAGCCAACAAAATGACCGCGATGGTGGAAAACCTCAGGAACATTATAGGAGAGAGCTCTATGGTCGATCCCTCATCGACCTACGATACAAATACATCTGCATTTGTTCCTGCCGCAAGCAACATTGCCCCAGCTTTCGAGCCAATAAAATCAAAGACTGCCTCGAATGCGACTCCGCGACTGGGAAAGATTGAACCCAACAAAGTAATACCGCTTGACGATTCAGACTTCGAAGATTTTTGATCAGGCCATTTTGTCCGGGCATGGATCTGCGATAAAAAAGCTGACAGCCAAAGGCGAAAGCTATTGGCGTATAAGAAATCATGCGACAGCTCGCGGCGCTTTTCCTTGCTCTGCCTATTTCTCACATTGCCAGTGGCAATTCGGCACAAAATATGCTATATTAATTATGATCTTATTAACCTAGGCAAAGGTTCTCAATAATGAAAAGCAGAAAACACGAAAAAGGTCAAGCCATAGCGGAACTCACAATAGGAATGGTTGGCATAATGACTGTATTTCTCGGACTTCTTTTCGTTTCCGCTCTCGGAATTGAGAATATTGAAAATCTTATCACCGCAAGAGGCGAAGCCGACGCCATGTCCTACAGCGGAACTATCGGAGATTCAGGACAACATGTGACTGAATGGGATTTTGGAAACGACGAGCTGTATTTCACCGCAGACGACACCCCGACAACTTCTAGTTTTATAGGAGACAGCGGCAAATTTTCAAACGAACTGGCTTCAACCAATGGAGCCATGAATTTTACAGAGCCAGTCAATTTTGACGGAAGCTCCATAACCACAGACTTTGCCTCGCTTTCCGCGGGCAACTTGTTTCACTGGGCCGCGATGCTTACCTCCCACACACAAACTGAAGAAGATCCTCTGGGCGAAAGGAATCTGGAAGACCTTAGAGGAGCCCTCAATAATCTGATAAATTATGACCTCAACATAACGCTCTCTGAAACCGTTTACATGCCAAGGGTGACAAATTGACAGAGGCCGCAGCACATCCATCTCAAGCAATATTGTCACTTAAGGAAGCAAAGGAATGGCGCGAATATTTCGCCAAAAACCATAAAAAACTGGTTGTAACGAATGGTTGCTTTGATATATTACATAAGGGACATGTTGAATATCTGCTTAAAGCTCGCAATGCAGGCGATGGCTTGCTTGTTCTGGTAAATTCAGATTCATCAGTCAGGCAGTTAAAAGGACCGGCGCGGCCTGTGAACAATGAGCAGGACAGAGCTTTTTTGCTGGCAAGTCTCAAATGTATTGACGCGGTGATGGTATTCAATGGCTTGCGATGCACAGATATGATAAAGGCGCTTAAGCCTGATATATATGCAAAGGGGGGCGATTACAATATTGACACCATCAACAGTGAAGAAAAGGCCGCGTTGTTGGAGGCTGGGACAAAAATAATATTCATTCCATTTGTCTCCGGGTTTTCTACGACGGAAACCATTAGCAAGCTGAAACAATAATTACGGGCATAAAAACGATGGCCAAAGTATACGATTTGATAAAAAAACTAGCAAGGGCTGGCGCTATGGACAAAGCGAAAGACAACAACAAAGGACTGACAAAACTGGAAACCGGTTTATTTGACTCTATTGAGTTCTGCCTCGGCATTTTAGGAACTGTCCCTGTGCCGATATTTCTTGTAAATAAAGACAATGATACTGTGCTTCTTAATTCCGCCAGACTTAACGATTTGGAAAAATCATTTTGCTGCTCGCACTGCGCTCCAGATGGCGAGTCAACTTGGAAGCTGGAAGTCGACACCCCCGATTGCATTTTCTGCCAATCAATAAGTGAAGCCAGAAAAAAGCAGAGGAAGATTGTAAGAAAGGGAATCTGGAAAGTGTCAACCGGCGACATGAAAAAAGAATTCATTGTCCTTGTGCACGCAGCTCCCGTCGAAATAGAAGGCGAAGAGTTTGTGTTTGCGGCAATTGAAGACTTGACCGAAGTGGAACAACTTAAGGGGCTTTTGCCTATTTGCATGGAATGCAACAAGATATATGACAACAATTCGGATGACTGGATAAGGATCGATGAATACATAACCGACCGCAGTCCCGCTAAATTTTCACACGGGCTTTGCCCATGTTGCTCCAACGCCCTGATGGAAAGCATTGACAAAGAAGATTAAAAACTTCCATATGCTTTTTCAAACAAATACAAATGTGCTCTATGATTGCAAAACAGCATAAATGCCATATTCAAAAAATTGTGTCAGGCGGTCAAACTGGCGTTGACAGAGCTGCCCTTGAAGCAGCTTCGATAAACGGCATTGAAACTGGCGGATGGTGCCCTAAGGGCCGATTGGCCGAAGATGGAACAATCCCCCTGAAATACCCTATGAAGGAGACATCATCCCCCGTTTACGCAGTCCGCACAAGAAAAAATATTGCTGACAGCGACGGCACTCTGATTCTCTGCGGAACCGCTTTGAAAGGCGGCACTGCATTGACGGCAAAACTGGCAGAAAAGATCAACAAACCGCTGTTCATTGTGGATCTGAGCCAGCCTTGCGACTTGGAAAAATTAAAGGTCTGGATGCAAACAAACCACATAGCCATATTAAACGTGGCCGGCCCCAGAGAAAGCGCGACAAGAGGAATCTACGAGGAAGCGCGCCGTTTTATCTGTGATTTGCTTGACCATTGCCAAAGCCAGTCAGACTAAGAGCGCGCCGAAAAGATTTTATTGCGTCATGCAGCTTTTCTTCTTTTAAAAACTGCCTCCCTTTTTCAGCGGCTTTCTCGTATTGCCGCCTTCTGGACAATCTGAGGCTTTCTGCCTCAAGCTCATGGCGCGTCATCTTCAAAAGCCCTGCCGCGTCAGAATCAGGCTCTATTTTCACAGCCAAACTTAGTTTTTTTTCAGCTTCAACATAGTTCCCTTCTAAAATATCCTGCTTTGCCTGAGTCAGATGCCTGACATAAAGCCTCGCCCGGTCTGTATTAAGCTTTCTTTCAGTTCCGCTCATGCCAAGAAGCCTGGCCAGCTCGATAAAATCATCGCGTCCAACAGAATCAAGACTTTGCACAATGATTTCGCCCCTGTGCGCAATCCTCCCTTTCAAATCAAATATTTTGGCGACAACTGCATACTCCCTTCCTATTTTCACAACAGAGCCGGTGATGAGATATTCGGCTCCGGCAATGGCTCCGAATTCAGAAGCCTTGGAATCATCCGCAAGATCGCTGGATTGAAATTTCAACTCTTCCATCACTTTTACAATGTGCCTGCGATCAAGCAACTGATATTTGCCACCCAACGCCTGCTCCAGTCGGGCTGCCACTGAAAAACCTGTTATTTTGCCTTTCAAAGAAGGTTCAATTGTGAACTCAACAACCGCGGCGCGCGGACGGCGCACAACATCCTTATCCAAGGCAATCTTCTTGCTTGTTTTCTTAAGCTTTCTTTCAGAAACAGTTTTTTTTGCTGGGATTTTTTGAGATTCCACAAAAGGAAAAGAGACTATTTCCGGCTGCAAGCCCTGCCTTTCTTCTATTTGCTCTTCCACGCCCTCAGCGCTCCTGAAATGATTCAGGAAAAAAACAACGGCAAGAACAAGAATTGCCGCCACTCCGGAAAAAACAATATAGCGTCGCTTCTTTCTGAACATGTCAACGCGCCCCTTCCGTCTGAAATTTACGCTTATATTCTTGCGCCGCGCCCATATACCTCTTCCCCCCGCATTCCTTGCATTCAATTCTCTTTCTGCCATTGCACCATTCGCAAACAGAAACCGTAAAGCTTTTCCCTTTGCAATATGGGCATTCTTCCAGTTTGGAACAATTTACGGAGCCTTTGCCGCCGCACGTTTTGCAAACGAGCTCCTCTTTCCCTGAACCATTGCAGACCGGACAATCTGACTTGATATAGCCACCGCTAACTCCGGGCTGATAATATACTCTTGTGGGAATATTCACGACCACTCGCCCATTTCGGGCTATAACGCACCCCTTCCTGACAATCGGCGGCGGAATTCTATAAACCCAAATATAACCAATGCCATTGCATCTTCCGCATGTCCGCTCAGATCCTCCAGCTCCTTTGCATCCGGGACAAATCTTCTTCCCGGAACCGTTGCATAAATGACAGACGACTAGGCCATTCTTGCATTTTTTGCAATTTTTTACGATATTGCCCCGGCCGTTGCAGTTGGCGCAAACCTTGCTCCCGGCTCCTCGGCATTTAGAGCAGATCTGACTCGACTTCAACCAAATCCGTTCTTTGAAAAGCACATGCCCGCTGGCAATATGAAATTCCAGTTCATCCCTCGGGTATGCCTTATATTTATAAATAACCCAGTCATTCTTGTTGAGAAACTCAAACACCCTGTCGATCAGAGAAACGGCTTCAGAGAGACAGCGCAAAGCCTTTTTATATTCATCGGGCGTTTTGTCTGAAATATTGGAGAAATAATCCAAAGACTTTTCGAGGCATTTCATCCCCTCGCCAGGTTCATTTGCCTTAAACATTTTTTCAGTTTTTTTCAAAGCTATTTTCCCAGACTCCAAACAACCGCGCGCACAAATAACGTCAAGCGGCAAGTCTGCGGCAGCATCAAGAGTCACCCATGTCTCTCTTCCTTGCGATTTAAAAAGCAATCGTTGAGCTGCTGCTCCTTTCAGCCGACCCTCCATAATGCGTCCGTCTTTAAGTATTACATATCCTTTCTCGGCAGCGGCTTTTATTGTATTCCATTTGTTCTCTGCTTGCCTGAAAGCGCTATCCGCTTTCTTTTGCCTGAGCTCCAATTTTTTTCGGGAAACCCACTTTGCATTATGATAGACCAAACCTTTCTTATGCTTGGCTTTCTCTAATCGCTCAAACCTGCTGATCTTTTCAAACTGCATTCCCTTTTCCGACTTCGGAACAGCCACAGAAAAAATATGCCCCTTCAGCTCTGCCAAGACAATATAATAGCCGTCAGACTCTTGAATAACAGGAAGTTCTTCGCCTTTTTTTAGAACAATCGGAAGCGACAAAGAATTGATACCCCCACGAAAACGCATTTTCCCGACATCGGACATCAAAGCCATCGCAAGCAAATTGCGGTTTATCTTTGCAACCTTGCACAAATAAGAGCCACCGGAGTCCTCGGCAAGAAAAACATAATACGAAGGGGCATCTTCAAGTATTGGCAACTCCATGCGCGGCTGAATAAAAAACCGCTTATGCCGAGGTACAAGCTTCACTTCGTCCGCAATTGAGCTCAAATAGCCAATGGATGATTTTTTAAGAGGAGGCTTTACGTCAGCCAAAAGCGCTGCGCTATACGCAATGCACCAAAAACTTGCCAACAAAATCTTCTTATTCAGCATAACGCCCGCTCTCCCATTTAAAATAATTATAAAGCGCTCTATATTAAAATACAAATTTATTAGGAGAACTGAATTGTGAATGCATGGAACATTGAAAGATTGGCCGACCTGTTAGCTGAATGCGGAAAAATAGCGCTCAAATATTACGACAACCCGCCAATGGAATTCAAAAGCGATCATTCCGTGGTCACTGCCGCCGACAAGGCAATAGAAAAAATGCTAGCGGCAGAATTCGATAAGCCTGAAGAAAACACCTATATGATAGGCGAAGAAACCGTTGAGACAAAAGACGAAAACTATATACAAAACGCGTTAAAAGGCACAACTTGGATAGTCGACCCCATCGACGGCACCGCTCCTTATTCCAACCACATCCCCACTTGGGGCGTGTCTATAGCATTGATGCGCAATGGGAAAATAATTGAAGGAGCTATTTATCTGCCGGTCTTCAATGAGATATTCATAAGCCAGGAAAATCATGTGCTATACAGCAATGACTTTCCCAACTCAAAAGAATTGCGCGCTCTTTGTCCGAAGCTAAAAAGTTTCAATGAGGCGGGCATGGTCAGCATATCGCAAAAAGTCACAAAACTTGGAAAATTCCGGCTGTATAATCCCGTTCAAGCAATCGGCAGCTGCGTCTATTCCCTCGCTGGACTGGCAAACGGGCAATACATGGCCTATATAGCCACAGTTAAATTATGGGATATAGCCGGAGGATTGCCTATTTTGAAAAAATGCGGATTTCAGGCGCGCCTCGCAAACGGCAAAGATTTGGGACTGGATGTGTCTGAAGAATTTTATAACCTGGCTCCGAACGGCCAACAAAGATGGCAACTCAAAACTCACGCGGCAATGGCCCCTGACACGAATATCATAGAACGCATATTTTCAGCATCGGAACTGCCGGAATAACAATCCATTTTTCTATATGGATTTAGCCTTGCCGAGACAAGCAGGACAAAGAAAGCTCTTTTTTAAAGCGGCCCGGAAAGATATTTCTATTTTGGCTTTGCAACGGCTGCAGGAAACTATTGTTTTTTCATCTGAAACAACTTCCGCTGCTTTCGGACTTTTTTTCTTAAAAAAGGTTCTCCCGGCAACGGTCTTCTTTTGCGCGGCAAGTCGACACGCGTGGCATTCTGAATATTTGACGCCAGTCTGCTCGTCATCCATCTCAAGCTTTTTTATCTTCATGAGCTTGTCGCATGTTTTGCAACGCACTGAAATTGACTTAACAGGCGGTTTCGCCATTTTGGTGGTTCTCTCCATTGCAGATTGCTGAGCCATATTATATTCATCCCCCATATATAAATTTAATTAAAATTGCGCAGAAAACTTTAATCTAGCAAGAAAAAAACAAATTAAAAATCCTATTATCAGAAAAAGCAGAAAATGCTTGCTTCATTGATGCAGCCCCGCCAATATAAGTGTCAAATCATTCCGGCTTTGGTTTTGCAAGTGACACAAAGAAAGCTCTTTTTAAAGACATCTTTGGCTGGTATTTCCATTTTGCTTTTGCAACGACTGCAAGAAACATTTATCTTGCTGTCATCAACCGCAATGGCTTTAGACGTGCTTCTCTTTTGAAAAAAGCCTTTTTTAGCCTCTTCCACTTCCTTCTTTTCTCCATTTTTGGCCAAAGCGCAAGCATGGCATTCGGAATACTTTATATTTGTGTTTGAATCATCCATATCCACCTTGTTTACATGCATAAGCTTATTGCACGTTTTACAGCGAATAGGAATAGATTTCTCCGGGGGCATCATCATGCTGACAGTTTTTTCAAGAGCGGATTCCTGAGTCATACTTACCTCATCTTATTACTTATTTACACTTATTTCCTCATTGCCCCCAAGCAATAGTAATATTAATCTCTTTTTTTTAAATTCAACTTTTATCCCTAAAAAACACAGTATTATTTAAACATTCACAACACGCAAATGTCATTTTTATTAGCTAACCAACCATGCGCGCTTCAGCGTAACATTTTACATGCCACTATGTTCCAAAAGAGCCGGCCAGTGTGTCGGCCTATTCAATCTCAAAAATCCTCCGTGATTTTCTATTTTTTATTTTTAAAAGAAAAAAAGACCAACTGATTACAAAGTTTCAAAACTCAGCATTCATCGGAGTGCGCGGGAATGGGATAGCGTCCCTTATGTTCGCCATCCCTGAGCAGAACTGCACAATGCGTTCAAAGCCAAGGCCAAAGCCAGCATGTGGAACAGAGCCAAATCTACGCAAATCAGTGTACCACCAGTAATCATCCGGATCGAGCCCGAACTCCTTGATTCTTCCGACAAGGCAATCCATTCTTTCCTCGCGCTGACTGCCGCCGATGATTTCGCCAACCTTGGGCAAAAGAGCATCCATAGCCGCCACAGTTTTTCCATCGTCATTCATGCGCATATAAAAAGCCTTGATGTCTTTCGGATAATCCAACACTATAACCGGCTTGCTGCAATGCTTTTCCGTCAGATAGCGCTCATGTTCGGATTGCAAAGCAAGCCCCCACTTGACAGGATACTCAAATTTGGCTCCTGATTTTTCAAGAATAGCCACCGCATCGGTATAGCTCATCCTTTCAAATGAGACGTCGGCAAGATTATTAAGGGTTTCAAGCAGGGTTTTATCTATGCGGGAGTTGAAAAAATCCAAATCGTCTTCGCAATGCTCAAGGGCGTACTTAAAAAGAAATCGCAAATATTCTTCGGCAAGGTTCGCGTCGTCGTGAATGTCCGCAAAAGCTATTTCCGGCTCTACCATCCAAAACTCGGACAAGTGCCTTCTGGTATTGGAATTTTCCGCCCGGAAAGTCGGGCCGAAAGTGTAAATGTTGCCCAACGCGCATGCATATGTTTCGCCTTCTAGTTGTCCGCTCACAGTCAAATGGGCGCGTCTTGCAAAAAAATCTTCATTATAATCCACATTCCCCTTGTCGTCGCGAGGCGGCTTGTCAATATTCAAGGCAGTGACTTGAAACATCTCCCCAGCCCCTTCACAGTCGTTGGCTGTTATTATCGGCGTATTCAAGTAATAAAAGTTGCGTTCCTGAAAAAATTTATGAGTTCCAAACGCCAGCGCGTTTCTCAGCCTTGCAATCGCGCCAAAAGTATTTGTGCGGGGCCTCAAATGAGCTATCTCTCTTAGTCTTTCAAACGAAATGCGCTGTTTCTGCAAAGGATATTTTTCGGGCTCACAATGTCCAAAAACTTTCACTGTTTGAGCATGAAGCTCCAGCGACTGTTCCGAGCCGGGTGACTCGACAAGTGTTCCAGTGACAGCAACAGAGCTTCCCGGAAAAAGACGCTTTATATCAGAGTCATATCCTTCCAGAGAATCGTTCGCTATTATTTGAATGTTGCCGAAACATGAACCGTCATTAAGTTCGATAAAAGAAAATCCTCCTTTTGAATCCCTCCTTGTGCGAGTCCATCCGCAAACAGTAAATTCGGCTCCAAATTCTTTGCTTTTTAAAATATCTTTTATAAGCGTGCGCTTCATGTGCATGTCTCCTGATAATCATTAAAATTGCTTCGGCAAAATACAGCCAATTACCGCAAAAGGCAATTGGAACGGGAAATATTGAATATTATATTTATGCTAATTAGATGAAGCCGCCAACAGTCTTGAAAAATAAAAGCCCCGGCCAAAACCGGGC
>CAZYVR010000241.1:0-9175 GCA_964651145.1 uncultured Victivallales bacterium
CGGCATTGGCGAACAGTCGCGGTGTGCAAAATTTTTTTCTGATTTTTTGTCGCTGCATTCCAGCGCTCTTTCTTGACAAAAATCGAATATTCCTATATAATAAACGTTTACGTTTACAAAAAACACACAACAAACCGGGGATGATATGACAGGAAAAATTTTAAGCTTTGCCGCAATGTTCATTGTCGCAACTGCGTTTGCGGCTCCAAACGCGAATGATGTAAAAGTGTCGGGCATGTTCAGTGACAACATGGTATTGCAGCGTGGCATGAAAGTCCCCGTCTGGGGCACGGCAACAGCCGGAGGCACAGTGGAAGTCAAATTCGCGGGCCAGACCAAAGAGGCAAAAGTTGGAGCCGACAATAAATGGATGATTAAACTTTCGCCAATGAAAGCAGGCGGCCCGTTTAAAATGACCGTTTCAGGCACGAACACGCAGGAATTCAAAAACACAATGGTTGGCGATGTCTGGATTTGCTCAGGGCAATCCAATATGCAGTTTTCAGTGCGTCATTCAATGAATTCAAAAAAAGAAATAACCGAAGCCGATTATCCTAACATACGCTTATATACAGCTCCCAAAAAAGTCAGTGTCAAGCCTCTGACTGATATAAAAGGTCAATGGTCGACCTGCTCGCCTTCGACCGTGAAAAATTTCTCAGCCGTCGGATACTTTTTCGGCAGAGACCTCTATAAAGACTTGAAAGTTCCAATCGGTTTGATACACACCTCATGGGGCGGGACGCCAGCCGAATCATGGACAACCTTTGCGACGCTCGAAAACGACCCCGACTTTAAGCCAATAACCGACAAGTTCAAAAGAACTTGCGCCGACAAAGACATCGTCAAAAAGAACATAGTCTACAAAGAATATCAAGCATTGCTAAAAAAAACGAGGTCAAGTTTTGGCAAAAAACGCAAAGAAATCGACCTCCCGTGGATAGCTCCTGGCTTTGACGACAAAGACTGGAAAACAATGCAAGTTCCCGGCGGCTGGCAGAAAAATATGAAAAACTTTGAAGGCATCGTTAATTTCCGCAAGGAAATTGAAATTCCAGCGGACTGGGCAGGCAAAGACCTTGCTGTGTCGCTGGGAGCCATTGACGAATATGACCGGACATATTTCAACGGGCACGACATCGGCTCCATTGGCAGAGCCGTTCCTTCATTTTGGACAGTGCCAAGGAAATACATTGTCCCCGGCAAATTTGTAAAAGCCGGAAAAGCTGAGTTGGCTGTATATTTGGCAAACGAAATTGGCGAAGGCGGCTTTGTCGGAAAGCCGGAAGAAATGCATATTTCCCTGAAAGACGGCGGCAAAGAAAAATCCCTCGCTGGAGAGTGGAAATATCTTGTAAAAGCTTCCATTAAAAAAATGAGGCAGCCAATTGGGCCAGAGCACCCACGCTCTCCCGCCGGGCTTTATAACGCCATGATTAACCCGATAATTCCATATGCCATCAAGGGAGCAATCTGGTATCAAGGCGAATCAAACGCAAGCCGAGCATATCAGTACCGCAAGCTTCTCCCCGCAATGATAAACGACTGGCGCAAAAATTGGAAACAAGGCGACTTTCCCTTTCTGATTGTGCAACTGGCCAATTTTACGGCGCCTCCAAAACAACCCGGCGATTCGACTTGGGCGGAACTCCGCGAAGCCCAGACAATGACAGCGGAAAGTCTTCCAAATTCAGGCCAGGCGCTTGCCATTGACATTGGCGAAGCCAAAGACATCCACCCTAAAAATAAGCAGGACGTAGGACACCGCTTGGCTCTTGCTGCGCGAAAAATTGCTTATGGACAAAACATTGTTTACTCCGGCCCAATGTACAAGGCGATGAAAGTTGAAGGAAATAAAATAATATTGAGCTTCAAGCATGTTGGCGGCGGCTTGATTTCCAAAGGCGGTCCGCTCAAGCAATTTGCCATTGCCGGGAAAGACAAAAAATTTGCATGGGCAAACGCCAAGATTGAAGGCGACAAAGTAGCAGTGTGGAGCGACAAAGTCAAAAATCCAGTTGCTGTTCGCTATGCTTGGGCAAACAACCCTGAAGGCTGCAATCTTTACAATAAAGAAGGCCTTCCTGCAGTTCCATTCAGGACTGACAACTGGCCTGGAATAACAGAAAAAAATCGCTGAGCTGTCCCCGCGCTTATTCGCCTCTTCGCATTTCCTTGCAAAGAGGCGTTTTTAGTTTTTTCACTCCGGCTTTAATTATTGCGGCAGATTAACAATAAAGACTAAAACAATCAACTCTCATTATTTTTTTGTCGCTGGACAATCAAGGCTGTCCTATTGTCAAAGCATTTCGTTAATGCTATTGTAAATGCAGCATGAGGGTGATGCTTTAAAAAAGAGGGGCAATGAATGAGAAATGCGCGCAAAAAAGATCATATTTCATCTTTTCTCGTTTATTTTAGAAAACATTTGCAAAAATATCGCTATGTGGCAATAATAACAGTCATTTTGGTGTTTTTATCTATACTCCTTGCTCCTTTTTATATATTTATTTCCTATCAAAAAGTAATAAAATACGCGGAGAAAAAACATTGCCAATTTTTTCTGGACACGGCAAAATCGCTTTCCAGGGAAGCACAGCGCCATAAAGAACTGCCTGACCGTGAATCTCTGCGGCATGTCCTGAACGAATGGAAAGCGACTATGAGGGACAGAAGAAAAGCGGACGAATATTTGTGCATTATTAATGCCGATGGCAAGTTTATATTGAATACTCTTTATTCTGAAAATATTGACGGCAATACGATGCTTAATGGCAGCCCGCAATCATGCCGCAGATTAAGGGATATTCTAAAAAAGCAAGGCAATTATTATGCCGACGAATATATTCTCAGATCAGGAGAAGCGCAAATAGCTGTCTTTTCCTTTGTCCCTATACGCAATTGGATTATTGGCATCTATTGTTCGAAAAGCGCAATAGAGGCGGAAGCAAGGGCTGGTTTACAGCCGCTTTACTTGACTTTGATTGTCGTTTCCGGGATTTTAACGCCTATATTGCTTTTGCTCACAGCTTTTCACCTTTTTCATTGGCGGCGGCGATTTATTGAACAAGCAAATAAAGAAAATAGGCGCAAGTTTTCAACGTTGTTGAGCCACCTCAAGGGCATGGCCTATCGATGCTTGAATGACGATGATTGGACAATGGAGTTCATTAGCGAAGCTAGTCTTGCCATTACAGGATACTCGCCTGAGGATTTGACGCAGAACAAGGGAAAGTCCTATAACGACCTGATTCATCCCGACGATCAGAAAATGGTTAAAACACAGGTTCAAAAAGCCGTCTCCTTGCCTGAGCCTTTTCAGGTGAAGTATAGGATCAAGGATAAATCTGGAAATGAGAAATGGATGTTTGAGGAAGGCTCGGGTGTGTTTTCAGAAAGTGGAAAATTGCTGGCCCTGGAAGGCTATATTACCGACATTACAGATTGGGAGCGAGCCACCAGGGAGGCTGCCCGCATATCTGACAAACTTAACGAAGCTCAAGAAAGCGCGCATATTGGGAGTTGGGATTGGGATATGCGAACCAGTGAAGTCTGGTGGTCGGAGGAAACCTATCGCATATTTGAACGCGATCCTTTGGCATATGTCCCAACTATAGAAGATTCTATGAATTTCTATCACCCCGATGATATTGATAAATTTATAGACTTGCTTACTCATGCTCTGGATAGAAAGAGACTGTTCACCGTTGATGTGAGACTCATAACTGAAAGCGGGACAAAGGATTGTTGCATGGATGGCAAGTGCTTATATGACAATAGCGGCAAGCAAGTGCGCATGATAGGAACAATCAGGGACATAACTGAGCAGAAAAAAGTAGAGCGCGCATTGCAGCAGAGCGAAAACCGCTATCGGATGCTTTTCGACAAAATGCTTGAGGGCGTTGTATTATATCAAATAATCAACAATGACAAGGGCGAGCCTGCAGACTTTCTCTTTCTCAGCGCAAATCCTGCATTTGAAAAAATGACAGGATTAAAAGGGAAAGACATGCGAGGGCAGTCCTTGCATTGCCTGGAGCACAAGGACTGCATATATTCGGATGCCCAAAATGCTTCAATAAAATTTAACCTTAAAACATGGCAAAGCAGGCATAGAGATAATTTCTTATTGCACACTCCTTTCAAATATGAAAAGAGCCTGGAAAAATCAGGCAAATATTTTGCGATCCAAGCATTTTTCCCGGAGCCTGGAGTTTTGGCTTGCATTTACGAGGACATTGCAAAAAGAAAAAAATATGAAACAGAAATCTTGAAATATAAAACGATATTTGACACCGCCAACTTCGGGCTGGGCATATTCGACCTTTCCGGGAGATTATTAATTGTCAATGAGTATTTTGCCAAAGTCCACGGATATATGATAGAAGAGCTCACAGGGCAGCCTATTGCGTTTTTTCATACTTTGGAGCAGTTGGACAAAATGCAGGAGTTGATCTTAAAAGTAAAAGCTGTAGGCTTTTTCAGCATGGAGGAAGTTGGCCACACAACAAAGAGCGGCAAGAGTTTCCCCATGTTAATGAATGGAAGACTGGTCAAGGACAACAAGGGCAAGCCTTTGTACATCGCGGCTACTGGACTGGATATAACTGAGCAAAAAATGGCAAAGTTGGAAGCGGAACGACACAAAGAGCAATTGATTCAAGCTGACAAAATGGTTTCCCTGGGAGTGCTTGTGGCAGGAGTGGCCCATGAAATAAACAATCCCAATAATTCTATCATGCTTAATCTTCCGATTATCCAGAATATAGTGGAATACGCGCTTCCTGAACTGGACAGAAAATTCGCAAAAAACGGCGATTTTAAGATAGGCAATATACCTTACTCTGAACTAAAGAAGGAAATAGCCAACTTGTTCGTTGGCGTTTCAGAAAGCGCAATAAGAATAAAAGAGATAGTAAAAGACCTGAAAGATTACTCTAGAGACGCTTCAAGTGAAGAACACAACGAAATGGATTTAAATAAAATAGTAATGTCCGCCTGGAACCTCCTCAAAAACATGACAAAAAAATCATTGGCAGGACACCGATTGGATTTGGAGAAATGCATTCCAAGCGTTTTAGGAAATTTTCAAAAAATAGAGCAGGTGGTCATTAATGTGATACAAAATGCGTGCCAGTCAGATCCCGAAAGAAAAGTCAATTTGGAGATTTGCAGTTTTTATGAGAAGAAAATAGACATGGTTTGCCTGACAATCACAGACGACGGCAATGGAATCCCAAAAGACTCAATGAAGCATATAACTGATCCTTTTTTTACAACTAAGCGCAAGTCCGGCGGAACAGGCCTCGGCTTGTCAGTTTCGCTTGGAATAATAAAAAAGCACAATGCTGAAATCAATTTTGACTCAGTTGAGGGAAAAGGAACCGCAGTGACAATAAAAATACCCGCGATAAAGAGAGGTTGAACAATATGGACAATAGTTTTTCCCGTTCGGTGTTGATAGTTGATGACGAAAGCAATATTAGAAACAGCTTTAGGCTGACCCTGATGAACGCTGGATATTCCAATATAATAACAACCGATGAATCGTCACAAGTTTTAGAGCTGATAAAAGAGCATGACGCAGGAATTGTCCTGCTGGATTTAATCATGCCCAAAATCAGCGGAGATGAATTATTGAAGAAAATCATCGGCGAATGCCCTGATATTGTGGTCGTTATCATTTCAGGAATAAGCGACATAGACATGGCCATAAAATGCATGAAGCGTGGCGCCTTTGATTATATAGTCAAACCGGTTGACGCAGACAGGCTTGTTGCCACAGTAAATAAAGGAATGGAAGTTTTTGAACTGCGTCGGGAAAATACCTTGATAAAAGAAAATTTCCTTGACGTCAAAACTGAAGCCCCGGCGGCGTTTTCAAAAATTGTCACAAACAATGAAAATATGAAGAGCTTGTTGAAATACACCACGGCAATATCAAAAACAAGCCAGCCTGTATTGGTTTGCGGTGAAACCGGCGTCGGCAAAGAGCTGTTTGCTGACGCTATACACAAACTCAGCGGCAGAAAAGGCGCGTATGTCCCGGTAAACGCGGCCGGCGTTGACCCTCATGTTTTTGCCGACACTCTTTTCGGCCACGGCAAGGGAGCTTTTACGGGAGCTGAAAGAGTCAGGAAAGGCTTGATAGAAAAGGCTCATGGGGGAACTATTTTTCTTGATGAGATAGGGGATCTGACTCATGAATGCCAAATAAAACTTCTCAGGCTGCTTCAAGAAAAAGAATATATGCCTCTTGGGACTGACGACAGCAAAAGCTCAGACGCAAGAGTTGTGGCCGCCACAAACAAAGATTTGAAGGCAATGGCGGCGGATGGCTCATTCAGGGAAGATTTATATTATCGCTTGAGGACGCATCAAATTAATATTCCTCCTTTGCGGGAAAGACTTGATGACATCGAATCCCTTTTCGATTTATTCCTGAAAGAAGCCTTTGCAAACATGAACAAAAAGACGCCTTCATATCCCAGAGAATTAATTGCGCTTTTAAAAAATTACAGTTATCCTGGAAATATAAGAGAGTTATCCGCAATGGTCTGCGACGCTGCGGCAAGACATCATTCAAAAATATTGTCGATGAAATCATTTGAAGAATACATAGGCATATCTGCCAAGCAAGAAAATGACACGACCACGTGCCCTGCCCTCCAAATAGTATATCCGGAAATACTGCCGACTCTGGAAAAGGCAAATGCGTCAATAATCAAAGAAGCTCTTAGTCGAGCCGACAACAATCAGTCATTGGCTGCAAAGTTGCTGGGAGTTTCTCAACAAACCTTTAATTACAGAGTTAAAAAAATAAAAATTTAAACCTCAAGCGACTGCGCGCTCCCAATAGCAACAAAAAAATTTGTTTTTGTAAAATCTGCAAACCTTCCCTTTAAAGCCTGCTGCTTGAACAGGTCAATGCTTTTTTTATTATATTGACCCACAAAAATATCTGTACCCATAGCCCCGCTCTGTCCATGACTCAGAAACAAACTCATCATCTTGATTTACAACCACTTGAGCCCATGAATTCTTTGTTTGGCACGGCTAATGCTTAGCTGTTTTGCATAAACAAAAGAGCTATAGACTATGAAAAAAAAACATGTCATTGTGATTGAAGATGAAAAAAATGTTTTATTGGGGTTAAGGCTTAATTTGATAGGTCTTGGCTTTGAAGTTTCCTCCTTCCAAAATGGCTCAGTTGCTTATAAGGAAATAGTCAAGATGAAAGATTCAGGAGAGCATTTCGAGCTTCTTATAACGGACATAGATCTGCCAGGCATGAACGGAATTGAGCTTATTGACGCGCTGTTGAAAAAAGACATTAAAATCCCGGTGGTTGCCATTAGCGGATATAGCGACGCTGAACTCAGGGAAAAATTGGTGACAAGAAAAAAATTTAATTTTCTTCAAAAGCCATTCACTTTTCCTGACCTTCAAAAACATATAGAAAATGTTTTGAACAATGAAGCCAATGATATATAAACTGAGAAAAGAAAAGGAAAATATGAATTACGAAAGGACCTCCGGTGTTCGTATTCCAAAATTTTCTCGCGGAAAAACAAAGACAGAAACAGAGTTGCTCCCGCGACAGAAGTTATCGAATAAAATAAGCAAAATAGAAGAAAGCATAAGCATAAAAGAAAAAAAGCAAAAGAGGTGAAGCCATGACGGAAAACAAGGGAAAAATGCAAGTCGAAGATGATGACCTTTGGGATGACGACGACGAAGACTCCATGAAAAATCGTTATCTCACTTTCAGGGTTGGAGATGAGGACTATGGGGTCGAAATAGTTTATGTCACGGAAATTGTCGGCATGCAAGGAATTACAGAAGTGCCCGACATGCCGGACTTTGTCAAAGGAGTCATCAACTTGAGAGGACAGGTTATTCCAGTCATCGATGTGAGGACGCGGTTCAAGCTGTCATTCAGAGAATATGACGATCGCACTTGCTTTGTTGTGGCCAACATAAATAATTCTTCAATTGGCTTAATAGTGGACACAGTCAGCGAGGTTATAAACATACCTGAAGACCAAGTTTCTCCTCCACCGGAAATAAACGCAGGAGAGTCAGCTCGATATATTCAAGGCATGGGCAAAGTAGGCGAAGAGATTAAAATACTTCTCGATATTCAACAGCTTTTGCTAAATGAAGAGCAGAGGCCGATAGAGGCGTAATCCAAAATAAATAATACAAAAAAAGGAGACAAAAATGCTTAATTTCTGGAATAAAAAATCAAATGTGGAGACTGAAAATATTCTTAGCCTGATTCCTACGCCAATAATGGCTATTGATACTGACATGAATGTTATATATATAAATCAGTTTGGAGCAAGCGCGGTAGGAAAAACACCTGAAACATGTATTGGGGGGAAGTGTTTTAATTTGTTTAATACAGCGCATTGTAATACTGCTGAATGTCAAGTAAAAAAAGCTATGCAGCAGGATGGCGTTTTTACTAGCGACACTGTTGCCAAGCTGCCTTCCGGAGAGCTTCCCATTAGATATACCGGAGCGGCGCTCAAGGATAAAATGGGAAACATTATAGGCGGAGTCGAATATGTCTTGGATATTTCTAAGGAAATGGAGGTTACAAATGGGATTGGAGATCTTGTGGCGGCGGCAATCGACGGCAAATTGAGCACTAGATCGGAAGCTGAAAAGTTCACGGGGAATTATCAACAAATCATTCTTGCAGTCAACTCTCTTATAGATGCGATAGTTCGCCCTCTGAACGTAGCTGCAGATTATGTTGATCGCATATCGCAGGGTAATATCCCCTCAAAAATAACAGATTCATATAATGGCGATTTTAATAAAATAAAGAACAACTTGAATACGTGCATTGATGCGGTAGGCACACTGGTGGCAGACGCCAACATATTGGCGGATGCGGCTGTTGAAGGCAAGCTGCAAACTCGCGCAGATGCTTCCAAGCATAACGGTGACTTTAGAAAAATAGTTGAAGGCGTAAACCAAACCTTGGACTTGGTCGTGGGGCCATTGACTGAAGCTGCTGAAGTTCTTCAGATTGCTTCCAATAAAGATCTGACAAAGAGAGTGAACGGCAACTATAAGGGAGACTTGGATGAACTTAAAAAGAATGTCAACTCCCTGCTTGACTCGACAGATGACGCATTGTCGCAAGTTTCTGACGCTGTTC
>CAZYVR010000242.1:0-9141 GCA_964651145.1 uncultured Victivallales bacterium
TTATGCGCCAACAGCTTTCGCCTTCGGCGACCAGCGATTCCGCCGCTGGATGGCGTCCGAACATAGTCCGGTTCCTATTCCGGCTTTGCCGATTTTTTAAAGCTTCAAGACTTTGGGCTGAGCCGTCACGCGGCAATCCTTTCTTATTTTAAACGATTTTCCTTGGCTGGCAAGTAGAAATTTCACATATATGAAGGTATATTTTTTGATTTTGAACGTTTTATCAATTAAATATTCCAAATATAACTATAATACAAAGGATTTTGATGCCTAAAAGAGAAGATATCAAAAAGATAATGCTGATCGGTTCCGGTCCGATTGTAATTGGTCAAGCCTGTGAATTCGACTATTCTGGGACTCAAGCATGCAAAGCGCTTCGCGAAGAAGGCTATGAAGTAGTCCTTGTCAACAGCAATCCCGCCACGATAATGACTGACCCGGAATTTGCGGACAGAACTTATATTGAACCACTGACTAAAGATATTCTCCATGAGATTATAAGACGCGAGAGACCAGACGCTATCCTGCCTACCCTGGGAGGACAAACCGCGTTGAATCTGGCTCTGGAGCTTTATGATTCAGGCGTGCTGGAACGCTACCGTGTGGAAATGATAGGCGCGAAGGCTGATGCTATCCGCAGGGCTGAAGACCGCAAACTGTTCAAAAACGCAATGACTGAAATAGGCTTGGATCTTCCTTTCAGCGCTTCATGCCATACTATGGAAGAGGCTAAAGCTTTTGCCGCCACCATTGATCGCTTTCCTCTTATAATCCGTCCAGGTTTTACGTTGGGCGGCAGCGGCGGCGGCATAGCTTATAATATGGACGATTTTGAGACTATAGTGGCGCGCGGAATAGACGCCAGTCCCTATGACGAGGTGCTTATCGAAGAATCCCTTCTTGGCTGGAAAGAATTTGAGCTCGAGGTGATGAGGGACAAAAAAGACAATTCAGTCATTATTTGTTCAATAGAGAACATTGACCCCATGGGCGTGCATACAGGCGACAGCATTACCGTCGCTCCCGCGCAAACACTGACAGACCGCGAATATCAGAAAATGAGAGACGCTTCTCTGGCGGTAATGAGAGCCATTGGCGTGGAAACTGGCGGATCAAACGTACAGTGGGCCGTAAACCCCGAAAACGGCAGAATGGTTATTATTGAGATGAACCCGCGCGTCTCGCGCTCCAGCGCGCTGGCTTCCAAGGCCACGGGCTTCCCCATTGCCAAAATCGCCGCGAAACTGGCAGTTGGCTATACTTTAGACGAACTCCGCAATGACATTACGCGCGAAACTCCAGCGTGCTTTGAACCGACAATAGATTACGTGGTCACAAAAATTCCGCGTTTTGCATTTGAAAAATTCCCGACAGCCGACAGCACGCTCACCACTCAAATGAAATCAGTCGGCGAGACCATGAGCATCGGGAAGACGTTCAAGCAGTCCTTGCAGAAAGCGCTGCGTTCACTGGAAATAGGCCGCTTCGGATTTGGCGCAGACGGCAAAGACGGAAAATATGAGGCAATGTCAGACGAAGAGCTGACATCTGAGCTCAAGCGCCCGAACGCTTTCAGAATCTTTATGATTCGGGAAGCTTTTGTCCGTGGCTGGAGCGTTGAGAAAGTGTTTGAGTTCACTTCTATTGACCGCTGGTTCCTCCGTCATATGCATGAGCTTGCAGCTTTTGAAGATGAAATTCGCTCAGCTGAAAGTCTTGCTCATTTGAAAGAGGACTTTCCGCTTTTCAGACAGATAAAAGAATTTGGATATTCTGACAAGCAGATAGCCGCCTTGCTTAATTGTTCAGATTTGGATGTTTTCAAAGTAAGAAAAGAAATAGGGCTTCTGCCCATTTACGGACTGGTCGACACTTGCGCCGCTGAATTTAAAGCCTGCACTCCATATTATTATTCAACATATGGAGATGTTGACGAATCCCGCAAGAGCGACAAAAAGAAAATAATGATTCTTGGCGGCGGACCGAATCGCATAGGGCAAGGCATTGAATTTGATTACTGCTGCGTTCACGCTTCATTTGCATTGCGCGAAGCCGGTTATGAAACAATAATGGTCAACAGCAATCCAGAAACGGTCAGCACTGACTACGACACAAGCGACAAGCTATATTTTGAGCCTCTGACATTTGAAGATGTAATGCACATATATGAGCGCGAGCAATGCGACGGAGTCATTGTTCAGTTCGGCGGACAAACCCCGTTGAATCTGGCTCAATCTCTCGAAAACGCAGGCGTGAAAGTTATAGGAACCAGCCCCAAAAGCATTGAAGCCGCTGAAGACAGAGAATTCTTCCAGAAACTAGTCACCAAGTTGGGGATCAAACAGCCGCCGAACGGAATTGTCACAAACATTGAAGCCGCAGTTAAAGTCGCCGAGCGAATTGGCTATCCGGTTCTTATGCGCCCATCATTTGTGCTTGGCGGCCGCGCAATGGTAATTGTGTATAATGAAAAATATTTAAGAAAATACATGGAAGAGGCGGTTGAGGCTTCGGCTGAGCGCCCCGTGCTTATTGACCGTTTTCTGGAAGAAGCCATAGAGCTTGACGTTGATTGCATTTCTGATGGCGAAACTTCTGTCATTGGCGCCATAATGGAACACGTTGAGCTCGCTGGCGTTCATTCAGGAGACAGCGCCTGCGTAATTCCCGCAACCAGCCTTGCTCCAGAAATATTGGACCAGATACGCAAGCACACCTTCGACTTAGCCAAAGCCTTGAATGTTTGCGGCCTTATGAATATTCAGTATGCAGTGAAGAATTCAGAGGTTTATATCCTTGAGGTCAATCCACGCGCTTCCCGCACCGTGCCGTTTGTCAGCAAAGCCATTGGCGCGCCACTTGCCAAACTGGCGGCCCTTGCAATGGTGGGCAAAAAACTTAAAGACATGGGCTTCACTGAGGAAATAATTCCTTCTTACACATGCGTCAAGGAAGCGGTATTTCCTTTCGTCCGTTTCCCGGGCATAGATGTGGTGCTCAGTCCTGAAATGAAATCGACCGGCGAAGTGATGGGCATTGATTATAATCAGGGACTGGCTTATCTGAAGACTCAAGTCGCCGCCGGCGCCACTCTGCCGCGCAAAGGGAATATTTTCCTCAGCCTCAGAGAAATAGACAAGGACGCCGCAATTCCTTTGGCGCGCGATCTTATGGATTTAGGTTTTACTATTTACGCCACCAGAGGCACTGCCAGCTCACTTTATAACGCAGGCATAAAGGTAAACGCGATCTTCAAAATATCTCAGGGCAGACCGAATGTTCTCGATATGATGGAAGAACACAATGTGACCTGGATAATAAATACGCCTTCGACAGGGCCGTCGCCGAAGGTGGACGAGATTCGCATGCGTGCCCGCGCCACAATGCGAGGCATTCCGATAACCACCACAATGAATGGATTAAGCGCGGCAGTTGACGGCTTGAAAGCTTTGCGTGAAATGCCGTATATGGAAGTTTGCAGTTTGCAGGAATATCACAGGCATGCGCCTAAAATAAAAATATAGTTGTAGTTTTTCATGGCGGTTAAAAAAACTAAAATATCAAAGAACAGGTTCTTCAGAATAGGACTGATGCTCTCTACTGTGGCTGTTGTGCTGGCTTCGGTCATTTTATTCTTTTGGTTTGCCAATCGCGCTCTTTTTTCAAGCAACAAGCACTTTATATTAAAGCATGTTGAAGTAGCCGGCTCCGGCTGGTGGCATGGGCGCCAGAATACGGTTATGAAGATAATCGGCCTGCAGCTTGGCAAAAGCAATCTGTTTGATATGAATCTGCGAGATATACGCAGCGCCCTGGAAGCTGAGCCCAGCATTGCAAAGGCCACTGCAGCCAGAGCGCTGCCGGACACTTTAAAAATCAAGATAACAGAGAGGATTCCGCGAGCTTTTCTTGAAAGCCGCAAATCGCATTGGGTCATTGATTCCACGGGCGTGGTCATGTCGCGCGCTTCCTGCCTGAACTTGAGCAGGCGTTTGCCTATTATAATTTATGGCAAAGGAATTTCCAAACGCAAACTATGCGCAGGCTTGGAGCTTCCACAATTGAAGCCTGCTCTTTCTTTGATTATGCTTACGCTCACTGATTTTCCTGAGTTCAGCATTGCGGGTGTCAATATGATCATACAGGATAAAATGTCTTTTGTAATGTATTACAAAGGAATGACCCACAAGCCTTATTCTGTGCTCATGCCTTCCAGCGACATCAGACATAATCTCAGAACGCTCAGGCAAGCTGTGCGCGAAGCCGTGCGAGTGCGCGATCCGAGAAGGAATATAAATTTAATGTTCAAAAACAGAGTGGTAATGAGCAATAAATAAACGCAGCCAGGGGGTAAAAAAATGTCGGAGTTGTTGAGACCTGAAGATGTAAAGCCTTTTTCGTTTATAGTGAATGAAGCTCTTGAGTGTTTAAACGCGGCCTTGTTTGGCAGAGACAAACTGCATAAGCTTTTGTTAACTGCCATTTTTGCTCGGGGGCATATTCTTTTGGAAGGATTACCCGGCCTCGGCAAGACTGCGCTTGTAAATTGCCTTGGACAACTTCTGAAGCTTGAATTCAAACGCGTGCAATTTACTCCTGATTTATTACCAGGCGATATTTTGGGGACGCACATTTTGCAGGAAAACTCCGAAGGGCGGCGTGAAATGATTTTTCAGGCAGGCCCAGTCTTTTCCAATATTCTTTTGGGCGATGAAATAAACAGAGCCTCCCCCAAGACTCAGTCGGCTTTGCTAGAGGCAATGCAGGAAAAAACTGTGACTTTGTTGGGCGAGATGAGAAAGCTCCCTGAACCTTTTTTTGTGTTAGCTACGCAAAACCCCATTGAATTGGAAGGAACTTATCCTTTGCCGGAGGCTCAACTTGACCGCTTCCTTTTCAAATTGGAAATAGACGCTCCTGAGACATGGGTAATGGAAAAAATCATTCTTGAAAGACATCGCGGCGAGATCCCCCCAATGAAAGCTTTGATGGATTCAGAAAAATTGAAAGAGATCTTTGATATCGTTGATCAGATCCAAATCCCCCAGGCAGTGGCCGCTTATATTGCCAGAATTGTTGAAATGAGCTCTCATAAGGGACAAATAGATGGAATCAGCGAATATATCCGATACGGGGCTTCGCCGCGCGCGGCAATAGCTATTGCGGAAGCTTCGCGGGCATGGGCTTTCATTGAAGGACGGCCGAGCGTTGGTTTTGACGATGTGAAAGCAACGGCTAAATGGGCATTGCATCATCGCCTGGTTCTTGATTATCGCGCCAAAGCAGAGAAAATAAGCTCAAGCGAACTGGCCGCCAGAATAGTGGACAAAGCCCCAATGCTGGCAAACAATATGCCAGCCGGAGTAAGCGTAGCTTAACGCTTTGCGGCTTAAGCAGGCATAAAAATAATCTGAAGAATAATCAGCAAGGCGATGACTATAAAAATCACCCCTGTCATTGCGCCTTTATCTATTTTTTTTACGCACATGCCTGGTATATCTTCAATAAATCTCGAGCAGCCGCTTTGTACGATTGGTAACGCTTGCTTGGCGAACGATCAATCATTTTATTGAGAATATTCGCCAGCCCTGGGTCAAACCCAGCCCGAAACCTGCACGACACGTCGTTCAGGCGCAAGGAGTTGGCGTGCTTGTTTATTAGTTGTTTCACCTCTGTGGCGGAATAGTATGTTTTGCGCGCAAGAACATGATACAAGACCATGCCCAGACTGTAAATTTCACTGTAGACATATTCGCTTTCGCCCCAAATGCGCTCGGGCGGAAGATAATGGGGGGAGCCGGCAATTCTCTCCGAAGCATTGTTCATCGCGTCTTCCAGCTTTATTGCAAGACCATAGTCAACCAGCCTTACATTGCCATCCATTGTGATTATTATATTTTGGGGCTTCAAGTCGCGAAAAAGGTAACCGCGCTCAAAAATATGCTGTTCGGCGGAAAGTATCTGAAGCGCCCACATGAGCACTTCTCTGTTTGAGCGGGGAGCCGGCGAAGCGATGACCCTGTCAAGCCTGATGCCTTCCACATACTCCATAGCTACAAAATGCTCATCGTTTTCATCAACGCCAAAGTCTATAACCTTTGCGATATGTGGATGACCGCCAATAAGGAACCCTATTTTGCCCTCCTTCATCAAGGCGCGTTCAGCCGGTCTGTGGCCCTTCATCTTGCGCGGAAGAATTTTAACAGCCACCTCTATATTGGCCTTATATTCGATAAAAGCCCTGTAAACGCTGCCCATGCCGCCGCCGCCAACCGGCTCGTACAGCCAAAAATCCTTAACTTTCATAGGCACAAAACCTAGAGAGCTACAATGCGGGCATGACGCCAGAGACAACGGAATAAGCTCCTTCATGGAGATGTCTCTGCCGCAAACCGAACAAACCAAAAAACCCTTTGTCAGCTTCTTTACGGATGGCTTGGGATTAATTATCTTTGTGTCCATCGAATAAATATCTGATTCTTCTTCCGCATGCTCTGCGCAATTCTTATTCCTGATAAAATTCAGATTCATTTTATTCTCATTTCTGACTTTCGCCGCATTGTTCCGTCCTAAACGCCTGCCTGCAATTGCACAGTCAATGGCAATAAAGGCAACCTGGTATTGATTTAGCATTAATAATGCCAAAGCAAACAACTTGTTTTTTCATGCCCCCCTCTTGAAAAGCTTTGAATAGGGAAATAATTTAAGGCATCAAAGAAAGAGAGAGCATATGAATAAATCAGACCCTCATTTCTATAATTTTCTGGCTGAAGGCAATATAATCTGCGAACTCAACGCCAAAACCGGCGAAGAAGCCATAGCCGAACTTGCGGGACGCCTCGCAACAAACAACGCCGGACTCGACACCAAACAAGTTATTGACGCAGTAATCGAGAGAGAGAAAATCTTGCCGACTGTAGTTGCTCCTGGACTGGCTGTGCCGCATGCGCGGTTTGATAATGTAAATAAGCTCATTGTTGCCCTCGGCACCTCCAGGCAAGGCATCGACTTTAAGGCTAAAGACCAACAACCGGTCTATGTGACAATACTGATACTGACCCCGAAAGATGACCCGGGCTTGCACTTGCAAGTGCTGGCGGCTCTGGCCAGGGACTTCAAGGCAAGCGACACTGTAAGAAAGATAGCCGCTCTCGAAACCCCAGGCGATGTGCTGCGCCACTTCACTTCCAACGACCTGGAAATACCGGATCACCTTAGAGCCAAAGATGTTATGAATTGCTACCCGACAACATTGCTTGAGGCTGACACCCTTCATGAAGCCATAGAAACGTTCGCCACAAATCGAATACTCGATATTCCAATAGTGGACGATGACGGCGACCTGAGAGGGGCTATCTCACTTGAAGACATTCTCAAATTCAGTTTGCCGGAGCACATATTATGGATGGACGATCTCAGTCCTATACTGCATTTTCAACCCTTTGCGGAAATGTTGCGCGACGACCACGAGACAAAGATAGCCGACTTTATGCGCGAACAAATAATATCAGTGGATGAAAACATACCCGCGATACAGTTGGCAAAGATATTTCTAATGGAAAAGCCCAGACAAATAATCGTAACCCAAAAAGGCAAACTTTCAGGCGTTGTCAATATTCATAGTTTTATAACAAAATTGTTCTGGGCCTAAACAAGCAAGCCAGAACATCTATATAAAGGGGAAGAACCGTGCACGGAGAAGAAAGCTCATCTGAATTGACAACTGGCATGCTGATAAAAAGGCTGGCCACCCTGCTCGCAATAAGCATAGGCATAGGATTAGGCGGACGCTACGTCTCCCTGACCCCGCGCCAGGCCATATCATGCGCCGTCTTTATCGGCATAATAATGGGAACTCTCTTTTTCTGGAATATCCGCCTGGCAATTGCCTTTATCGGTCTGTCGGTGTTAATATTTACAAACTCCCTGAATATTAAAACTTTTGTGGAGTCGTCGGCTCTGGAAGTCATACTTTTCCTTGTGGGAATGATGATAATAGTCGGAGCGTTGCGCGATCTGGGCTTCTTCACCTGGATAGTTCAGATGATAGTGTCTATGCCAAACATTTCCGGAAAAAAATTTATAGCAGTGACCGCCATTGCGTCCGCGCTTCTGGCATGCGCCGTTGACGAAGTCACATCCATAATTTTCATAGCCACGCTGATATTTCAGGTTTGCGACAGGCTCAAGCTCAATCCTGCCCCGTATATACTTATTTGCGTGCTCTGCACAAACGTAGGCAGCGCCGGAACCATGATGGGAAACCCTGTCGGCATCTATATAGGCACAAAAGGCGGCCTGACCTTCGGAGACTTCATGATCTGGGCCTTTCCAATAATGTTGATAGCCCTCGCCGCCACCACTGCTCTGACTATGTTCTACTACCGCAAAGACATTGCCGAGTTTGACAAATGCCTAAAAGACAGGATGGCAAGGGATTTGAGTCTTGTGCCCAAAATAAAAGTACCTTACAAGCAGGGTTTGACTCTTTTGATCGTGACAATAGCGCTTATAGCGTCTCATCATCAGTTGGAACAACTTTTTAATCTCGGCAAAAACAGCATACTGCTGATAGCTCCTCTGGTATGCTCCGGCATTGTGATGATTATCCGACGCGACAGAGCCAGAACGTATGTTGAGCGCGAAGTGGACTGGTGGACATTGCTTTTCTTTATGTTGCTGTTTGCGATAGCAGGGACTCTGGAACACACGCATGTGGATCAGGTCATGGCCACTCAGTTTGCCAGCATTTGCGGAGACAATCTCACAACGCTAGTTCCATTTGTCATGGTTACAACAGCCATAGGCTCGGCCTTTGTGGACAACGTTATCTTTGTGGCGGCATTTTGTCCTGTAATTGAAAAACTGTCTATAATGATAAAAGACCTTCCTCTATGGTGGGCGCTTTTATTCGGCGCGTGTTTCGGCGGCAATATAACAATGATTGGAAGCACAGCCAACATAGTGGCGCTTGGCATGCTGGAGAAACGCTCGCACATTCACATGAAATTTTTCCAATGGCTGAAAATAGGCTCGATATCCGCCCTTGTGGCCGGACTCATCGCATGGGCCGCTCTGATGCTCCTTGCTCCGCATATGCCTGACAGATATGCTAAGACAACCTTCAAGAACTTCAAAAAA
>CAZYVR010000243.1:0-9082 GCA_964651145.1 uncultured Victivallales bacterium
GGCCGGTTATTTCTTGTGTCAGCCTCACTGCGGAACAAAGCGCAGAAGAACCTTTATTATTGCCATCAGCGCTTCGCCGGAAGCCCGGATTGATTCAGTGAGCTCGCGTTGCTCATTGTCAAGATTTGTTTCCCAAAGCAGTTCGCTCATGCCTATCACTCCGTTCATTGGAGTTCTTATTTCATGTGACATATTTGCAAGGAATTCGCTTTTTGCCTGATTTGCCACTATGGCTTCCGCCGCCATTATATTTGCCTGGCTGATCGTTTCCTCAAGTGAATTTTCTATCTGTTTCCGCTCTGTTATGTCAAGAGCAACCCCGATTATTACTGCCGACTTATGTTTGCTTGCCGGGAGAATGGCTTTGCGAATCATTATATGTCTTTGTGTTTTGTCATGGTGTTGCAGCATTAGTTCGTATTGTTTGACTTTTTCTTTGCTGTTTAGCAATATCCTTTCATTTTCTGTGTGCAAATCAGCGGATTCCTTGTCAAAAATCTCATGCGTTTTTTTTCCAATGATTTCTTCCCGTTTTTTTCCTGCGTATTCTTCAAAGCTTTTATTGCAGTTAATATAGACTCCATCGATTGTCTTGAAGTAGACTGGCGTGGGGATATTGTCAACCAGAGCTTGCGCTAAACTGAGTTGGTACTCCAGTTCTTCTTCTGTGCGCTTGTGTTTCACTATTTCTTCATCAAGGCGTTTCGTCCGATCTTCCACAAGCTTTTCAAGGTTGTTCCTGTATTCAATAAGTTTCGCGCGCGAGTTTTTTTCTTCGGTGATATCGCGGCCTATTGACTGGAACTCCACTACATTTCCTTCCTCGTCAAAAATAGCGAGATTTGTCCATGTATTCCAGCGGATTGAGCCGTCTGGCATGATTGCTCGGTGTTCGTGAGTGAGTGTCGGGGTGTCGGACGACAGAGAGTTGATCTTTGCCATTAGTGATTTTGCGTCTTTATCAGGCATAAGGGGAATCAGCTTGCAGCCCACCAATTCCTCGCGAGTTTTGTCGACATAGCGGCAGAATGCGCCATTGACAAAAGTCAATATTCCGTCTGGTTTGAAGCGGCAGATAAATTCATTGAGCAATTCGATTGTTGTTCTGTAGCTGTTTTCGCTTTCCTTTAGTTTTTTTTCTGACGCATTTCGTGATGATTTGCATGTTTTCCGTTCAAGGATGCGCTTTGTTATATTTTTAATTTCTATAAGGCTTGTAGCTTTTCTAATCACGAAAGTGGCGCCTGTTTCAAAAGCTTCTTCTATTTCCGCGTCTGTGTCTTTGTTGATTACCGCAACAGTTTCGTATAGGTCGGCGGGAATGGGTTTTATTTCATTTGCAAATTCTGCGCTTCCCGGCAGGGACAGGTCATAAAAGACTATGACGGGTTGTTGCTCTTTAAAAAGCGCGCGCGCTTCTTTTATATTTTCGGCTATCATTATCTGATGCTCTTCCAAGCACAAAGCGTTGCGCATTGCTTCCGCAAAATCATAATCTTTTGTTAATGCAAGGATTGACATTATTTTTATTCAATTCCTTTAGTTTGCTTGGTTTGCGCCCAATATCTGTACAGTCGAATAAGGTTTTTACACCTTAAAGAAAGAGAAAAACTGTTAAGACAAAAGGGCTCATCATATCATATTGCTTTCAATCGCCAACTCATCATTAAAACAGCCGCCGATGACTTATGTGCCCACATATATTCTTTACTTTTTCATAATAAAATATTATACAGGTTTTATCTTCACAATTCCAACGTCTATCTGTCTTTTTCTCTCGGATGGCATGTTCTGTGTGTTTTGGCGGAGCCATCCCATTGCTTTGGCGCGGATTTTTTTGCGAAGGATCTCTCTCGCAAATTGCTTTTGCTGAGAAAATGCGCTAAGTTGCTGTTAATGGGAATTTATGCACAGGGGGCATTCTAACAGTTATTTGAGTCCTGCGGCTTTTATATCTCTTAGAACGCGAAACGGCATTTGAACAACAGAAAGAGAATGATTTTATGAACATATACGCAAAGACATTTAAAGGATTAATGCTTGGAGGCGCGGCAATGGCGTTTGCTGTGTTTATGAGCGGGTGTGTTCAACCCAAATTTAAAATATTTACTGACACTCGCGATCCTCTTCAGGAGCGCGTATTGTCGGGGACTGGCAAGGATAAAATTCTAATGATTCCGATTTCAGGTTTCATTTCAGACGTGCCTGGCTTCAGCCTTATTGAGTCCAAGCCCAGCATGCTTCAAGAAGCCGTTTCGCAATTGCGGATTGCCGCCCTTGATCCCGATGTGAAGTCGGTGTTGCTCAAGATCAATTCTCCTGGCGGCTCGGTCACCGCGAGCGATATCCTTTACCACGAAATAAAAAAATTCAAAAAGGAAACTGGCGCAAAAGTCATTGTTTGCATGATGGATGTCTGCGCTTCCGGCGGGTATTATATATCCTTGCCGGCTGATCTTATTGTCGCTCACCCCACAACTGTAACAGGCTCTGTTGGCGTTATTTTTGTGCAACCGAAGGTAAGCGGGCTTATGGGCAAAATAGGAGTTAGTGTTGATGTAACCAAGTCTGGCCAAAACAAGGACATGGGCTCTCCTTTCCGTCCTCAGACGGATGAAGAAAAAAAGATGTTTCAGGCTCTTATAGATTCTCTTGGGCAAAGATTCATGGACTTGGCGAAGGCAAACCGCAAATTTACTCCTGAAGCTCTGAAAAATATTGCCACTGGCAGAGTATATATTGCCGGGGACGCTTTAAAGCTGGGGCTGGTGGATAAGATCGGCTATATAAGCGACGCTCTGGAGGAGGCCAGAAAGCTTGCAAAGCTTACGGACGACGCCACAGTAATTGCTTACAGGCGTTCATTTTACCCTCATGACAATATTTATAACAACACAAACAACAGCTATGACGGCGGCAAAGTGTCGCTTGTTAATCTGGGGATTTTTGACAACATCAAAAATATGAGCCCGGGTTTTTATTACATGTGGACGCCTTCCGCAATGAATGCTCATTGAGTCAGGGA
The DNA here is from genome assembly GCA_964651145.1 of uncultured Victivallales bacterium. Classification (GTDB taxonomy): domain Bacteria; phylum Verrucomicrobiota; class Lentisphaeria; order Victivallales; family GWF2-45-14; genus CAZYVR01. Next base: position 3,026 of record CAZYVR010000243.1, read on the forward strand.
GCGCTGACTACATGTCAAACAAGTCCGGCGTGTATGCTTGAGGCTCTTCTTTTTTTGGCTCCGTGCTTTGACTGCTGAAAAGATTGTCGGAATTCTCTTCTATTTCCTTCAATACGCTTTTTAGTTCCAGGTCGCGGCATATGTCCGCCAATTTCTGCCAGTCTGGAGCTGAGCGCTTTATGGAGTCCACAAGCTTCCAGGCTTCATCTGGAATTTCGCATTTCAAAGTGATAAGCTCGCGGTTTTTATGCAAAATATCTGTGGCGTTCTTGATTTTGTCTCTTAGCTTTTCGTTTGCTATTCCGTCGGCTTTTTCAAGGAGCGCGTCAATAGAGCCGAATTCATTGATAAGTTTTGCGGCTGTTTTCGGGCCGACTCCCTGCACGCCGGGAATATTGTCGGAACTGTCGCCAATGAGAGCCAGGTAGTCAACTATTTGTTCCGGCTTTACGGAGAATTTTTCCAGAACTTCTTCGGGGCCGCGCAGGGAGAAGCCGCCGCCCTTTACGTTGGGAATAAGCATCTTGACTTTTTCGTTGATAACTTGCGCAATGTCTTTGTCGCTGCTCACTATTAGGACAGAGTAGTCGGAAAAATGTTTTGCCAACGCCGCCAGGATGTCATCGGCTTCGTAGTTTTCTTTTTCGAGAATAGGCCATCCGAAAGCCTGAACCACTTCCCGGATTATTGGCGTCTGCTGTTTCAGCTCGTCGGGCATAGGGGGACGGTTTGCCTTGTAGTCCGGGGCTATTTCCATTCGGAATGCGGGTTTTCCGATATCGAATGCGAACGCTCCATAGTTGCTCGGATAGTTCTTATTCATTTTCAATAGAAATTTTGTTATTCCGAATACCGCGTTTGTTGGAATTCCTTTGGAGTTGGCAAGGTCTCTTATTGCGTAAAAGCTTCTGTATATTTGCGCGTACGCGTCTATAAGCATTATCTGTTCGTTGTTCATTTTGCTTTATTTTCCTTTTTTATGTTTTCCCAGTTGGTTAATTGAGAAAAATCAAAAAAATTATCTGTTTTCTTTGCTGTATCATAAACTATGTGATGCGGATTGGTTTGAGCCGCTTCTTTTATCATTATTTCTCGTTGGACAAGCTCGCCGGTTTGAGCCTTCAGAGCTTTTTCGGGGGACCATCTTTCTAGTATCTTTGCTATAAGTGTTTCTGCAACTTCCGCATATTTCTTATTGCCTGCCAAGTCATTTATTTCACAAGGATCGTTTTCCATGTCAAAAAGGAGATGTGAATTGAATTCAGGATAATACATCAATTTCCATTTTCCTGAGCGGATCATGCAGGATGGATGCTCTCCAAAGTCTCCATTATATTCGGAGAATATTTCATTCGGCCAATCTTTTGGGCGGGTGTCAGCTTTTAAAAATTTTTTAAGGCTTTGACCTGAAGCTTTTGGTAGATTCTCTGTTCCGGCTATATCCAGAAGTGTGGATGGAAGATCCAGCAAGCTTGCCACGTTATCGACTCTTTTGTTTGAGTCGAAAAGGGCGGGGCAGGAGATTATAAGCGGAACTCTTGCTGAAGCATCATAATAGTTGCTTTTCCACCATAAGCCATGCTCATTTGCGCAGTCGCCATGATCGCTGCAATAGATGATTATAGTGTTCTCGGCCAGAGGAGAATTATCGACTGCTTCAATTATTTTCCCGATATTTTCATCCATTTGTGAAATCAGGCCATAGTATGCCGCTAGCGCCCGGCGGTTTTCTTCAGGAGTCAGCTCGTCGACACCGCGATTTTTGCGCCATTTCGCGATTGCCGGATTTAGTTCAGAATTTTTATCATTGCCTTGAGTCGATAATTTCTCATAATAAAAATCAAAAAGCTCTTTTGAGCATATAAGCGGGTTATGCGGCAAAACATATCCTGTGACCATGCAGCATGGCTTTGTTCCGCGGGTCCATGTTTTTATTAAATCACAAGCTTTTTGGGTTGTCTTGGAGTCGAAGGCTTCGTATCCGGCTTTTCCGTAGCCTGACACCTGCACTGCGTATTTTGTCTGTCCGCAAGTTTTATAAGTTCCTTCTCCTTTTATTTCGTCTGTGAGGAAATAGTCGCAGTCGCCATAAATTCTTTTTGCAAAGCCATGGAATTTGTCCGGGCCGTCAAAGTGCATGCGTCCGCAGAGAACGGTTTCATATCCGGATTCATCCAGTTTGTTTGCAAAAGTTGGAACATGGGACGAAAGAATAGAAGTGTTGCTCCAGACATTTACAGCGCTTGGATATTGCGCAGTCATGAAGCCGGTTCTTGACGGCACGCAAAGCGGGCTGGGGCAATAAAGGTTTGAAAAAGCAACGCCTCTTCGCGCAAGCATATCAAGGTTGGGAGTGCGGATGATATTGTTTCCTTCGTAGCCTGCAATGCCTGGATTATGTTGATCGGACATAATTAACACAATATTGGGCGCGTTCATAAGATATCCGTGATTTATTGAAAAATAGCTTAATAAAGAAGCAATATGCCTTTAAAAACTATTATAGCGCTGGAACTGTTCAGGTCAAACAGAAATGGCTTTATCTGGAAAGGACGATGAAGTATTTGGCGTTGGGCGCGTCAATGTAAAGAGCCAGGCGATTGGGATATTTTGAGGCAGCCAGCTCAGCTTGCTTTGGCGTGCTCACTGGCTGCCGGTTGACTGCCTCCAGTTTCATGCCTTCTTTCAGGTTTGCCCATGCAGCCGGGGAGCCGGGGGCCACGTCTGATATGTAAACCTTGTCATTGCGCAAAGCAAGCTTGATGCCGTAGCTTGAAAAAACTTTGAGATTCTCCGCGTGACGAAGAGCTTTTTGAGTCATTGGCTGTTGCTTTATTTTATCTGCGCATTTCAGCAATCTCTTCAGAGCCGACTTGACTGTATTGCTGGGAATGGAGTAGGAAAGGCTGGCGTTGGCAAACAACGAACCGATGCTATCAGCCTTAAGCGTGTCATTCAATCCAATGACTTCGCCGTTTATATTAAGCAAAGGCCCGCCTATATTTAGCGAGTCTGTTATCAGGTCTGACAGAATGCATTGTCGTCCCGTATGCGCCAGTTGCCCTTTTCTGCTTATAATCCCGAAAGTCATTGTGTAATCAGTCACGCAACGCGGCGCCACTGTCACCGCAAGAAAGCCTGGCCTTATTTCTGATGAGTCCGCAAGCTTGAGAGAATGCAGTTTGCGGGGGGCCTTTATTTTCAGCAGGGCCACGTTGGTTTCTTTGTCTATGCCAAGAGGAATCGCGTCGCAGATGCTTCCATCATGAAGCCGAACCGTTATTTTGGAGCCTTTGTCTATCACATTTCCAGAGGTGAGTATCAGGCCGTCTTCGCTTGCAATAAAGCCGGAGCCGTAATTATTGATGCTGGCGCCTCCTAGCAGCTCTATGTTTACGCCTTCAGGGAGGCCTTCAAAGTGAAAGTCAAAAAATTCTTCAAACACTGCTGGAGTCGTTCGCAGCCTTGTTCTTTTTGTTGTCTTAATTGAGACTATTCCTGGAAACGCGTCTTCCGCTATCTTTGCAAGAGCTTTTTGGAATTTGTCCAATTCCATTGCTCGGGAGGGATTCCCGCATAGCAGCGCAAGGCTGAAAAATGCGCCGATGACCAGATTTGAAAGATTTTTTTTCACAAAGCTACCATATTATATTGATGATTTATGTTCTATATTCTTATAAGACAACGGAAATATAAGCCAAGTTCCAAACATATTATATTTATTATTAAGAATAATTAAACATAATATTATTTTTGGAAAAAACAAAGTGAGACATTTTGTCGCGCCGCTTTGTGACAATGTCTCTTTCTTTGATTTTTTGTATTTTTGTAGTATGTTTGCCTTTAGGTTGTTGCGGATATATTAAGACTTTGGCAAGGCTTCTGCTACTCCTTTTTGTGATGAGAATAATTAAAAGGAGAAAAGATTATGGATACTGAAAAATTGACAAATAAATCAAGGGAAGCAATGCTGAACGCGCATAATATTGCCGTTGAACTCGGACATCAGGAGTTGCTGCCAGTTCATTTGCTTAAAGCTTTGCTGACTCAGGAAAACGGGCTCGTTCCCTCATTGTTCAAGAAAATGGATGTTTCCGCAGCGGATGTCGGAGCAAAGGTTGACAAACTGCTTTCTTCTGTTTCCTCTGTGAGCGGGCCTGGAGCGCAGCAGGTTTACAGCTCGCGCGATTTCAGCCAGATATTGATTGCGGCGCGGAAGATTGCCGAGGAAATGAAGGATGAATACATAAGCGTGGAGCATCTTCTTCTGGCCTTGGTCAGGGAAGGCAAAAAATGCGAGAATATACTTAAGGAGTTTGGTCTGGATTATAATAAAATCCTTGGAGCCTTGAAAGAGGTCAGAGGAAACCAGCGCGTTACTTCGGAAGACCCTGAAAACACATTTGAAGCTCTGGAAAAATATTCCCGCGATCTTACTGATCTTGCGCGCAGAGACAAGCTGGACCCTGTTATCGGACGCGACGAGGAAATAAGAAGAGTCATACAAATTCTTTCCCGACGCACCAAAAATAATCCTGTCCTTATAGGCGAGCCGGGCGTAGGCAAAACAGCCATAGCCGAAGGTCTTGCCAGAAGAATAATAAGAGGCGACGTGCCTGAAGGACTCAAAAATCGACGTCTTGTCGCATTAGACATGGGCTCGCTTATTGCCGGAGCAAAATTCAGGGGCGAATTCGAAGAGCGACTGAAGGCCGTTCTCAAGGAGGTCACTTCCAGCGAAGGACAGGTCATACTGTTCATTGACGAGCTTCACACGGTTGTCGGGGCAGGGGCGGCGGAAGGCTCCATGGACGCAAGCAACTTGCTGAAGCCTATGCTTGCGCGCGGAGAACTCCATTGCATAGGAGCCACCACTCTGGACGAGTATCGTAAATATATTGAGAAAGACGCGGCCCTTGAAAGGCGCTTCCAGTCTATTGTTGTAAGTCAGCCCAGCGTTGAGGACACTATTTCAATTCTGCGCGGACTTAAGGAGCGCTATGAAATTCATCATGGCGTAAAAATTAAAGACTTGGCCCTGATTGCGGCTGCCACCTTGTCGGATAAATATATCTCAGACAGGTTCCTCCCGGACAAGGCCATTGACCTGGTGGACGAATCAGCCGCAAAGCTCAGAACCGAAATCGACAGTTGCCCAACGGTGATTGATGAAATCGAGCGGCGCGCAATGCAGCTGCAAATAGAAATAGCCGGGCTCAACAAGGAGAAAGACCAAGCTTCCAAGGCGCGAAAGGACAGTCTGGAAGGCGAACTCGCCGAGTTGAAAAGCAAAAGCTCAGAATTGAGAGCAGCCTGGGACGTCGAGAAAAATGACATCGGCCAAATGCGCGTTTTAATGGAGTCTCTTGAGCTTGCCCGCCAACATCTGGACAAAGCGGAGCGCGACTATAACCTGGAACGAGCCGCGGAGCTTCGGCATGGAACAATTCCGGGCATTGAGACTCAGATTAAAGAGCTTGACTCCAAGCTCAAGGAAACCAGCGATGAAAACAGACTCTTGAAAGAGGAAGTCGACGAGGAGGACATTGCTGAAATCGTAAGCCGATGGACGCATATTCCCGTGAACAAGCTGATCCAGAGCGAGAAGGAAAAACTCCTCAATCTTGCCGAACAGCTTCACAAGCGAGTTGTCGGACAGGATGAGGCAGTTAATGCTGTGACTGACGCTGTCCTCAGGGCTAGGGCCGGATTGAAAGATCCGCATCGTCCGATAGCTTCGTTTATATTTCTCGGCCCGACTGGCGTAGGCAAGACAGAGCTTGCCCGCGCATTGGCGGAAGATCTTTTCGATGACGAAAGAGCCATGATTCGCATCGATATGTCTGAATATATGGAGAAACACAGCGTTGCCAGGCTTATAGGCGCGCCTCCGGGATATGTCGGATTTGATGAAGGTGGACAGCTTACCGAAGCTGTCAGAAGAAAGCCCTATTCTGTGCTGCTTTTTGACGAAATAGAAAAGGCGCATCATGATGTGTTCATCATCTTCCTGCAAATCCTCGAAGATGGAATTGTCACGGATTCGCATGGAAGAAC
>CAZYVR010000244.1:0-9062 GCA_964651145.1 uncultured Victivallales bacterium
GAAGCGACAACAAGCTTTATTTCGTTACAGCGCCAGCTCCCGGGACTTTTGGCGGCTCCGTCCATTGCGACTGCTCCGCCAAAAGTCCTGAAAAATAAAAAAGCCGCCGGAGTCGGAATAAAAACCGGACATAGTCTGGTTTTTTATAACGACTGCATTGAGCGTTCTTATTATCTCCACTTTTCGATTTTTTTGATTGCGCATTTGGCCTGAGCTCTGTTTTGCGCGTCAGGGATTCTTATCCAAAGCCCTTTCGGTTTAAGGTTTTCCATGAAAAAATTTATTTCGTCTAAGTCTAGATTCAATTGCAGTCCTTTTCCTGCATTCTGGCATTTTTGGTATACTTCTATCCAGTCTGAGGAGCGCCCGTTGCCCGCGCCGTAAACCCATTGAATAGCGTTCAGCTCTTTTATTTCCAGAAGACTGTCAAGATGTCGCAGGGCATCCGGTCCGTCAAGGTGGTATATGCTTGCTTCCATGTGGCGGCATTCTTCTATTATCCCTGGCAGGAATACATCGTCAAACATTTCCTTTGATATCATGCATGAGAAGTCGTTTGAAGGCACATGCCATTTTTTAGAGGAAACTATTGCCGGCCAGCTTGTGCAAACTTGGCCTGTATTTTTGAGTTTGTTGAAATAATAGTCAAAAACGCAAAAAAAATCATTCGAAATGCGCGCCAGCAAGTTTTTCACATTGTCGATGTCGTCTATCATGTCGATATTCAGATTGAGCGGATCGCGGAACGCAGTTATGGCGTCGCCTCCGGGATGCAGGTCGGTCATGCCAGTGTAGAATTTGTTTTTGCCTGCTTCTATTAGAGCCTCGGTCATTTCCACTGTTTTTTTCCAGTAAAAGTTGTCTTCAGAAAATGCCAGTTTGTCAACCTCGCTCCAATCTTTCAGATTTGGAATCCCCCAGGTTGTTTTCGGGCCGTATTCCATCTCCATCCCGAAATACGCGCTGAACACTTCCGGCCCAAGATTTGGCCAGGCCATTGGAAGCGCATCGCCCAAATATGCTTTGTTCATTACATTGTGGAGCGCTAATTCAGCTTGATATTCGGCGTCCAGCCAGCGTTCGCGCATTGTCGCAAAATCTTTTTCCGCAGCCGCCGGATAATCAGGATTGTTTTCGGGGACTTCAATGACAACAACTGGCCTGTCAATGATTTCGCGCTCCCAGAAAGCGTCCTGCCTTTCAATGCGTTTCTCCCAGTCAGGCAGTCTTTCTATTGGCATTATGCCGCTGATTTTTTGTTCTTGCATTATCTTTCTCCTGATTTATATTTGTTGCGTTGGTATTTTAAATTATAAATTAAATTATTGCTTAGGTCAACATCGAATATGTTGCATATGATTTAAAAATGGTGCATTGCTATGAGTATTCGTTATACACAGACATCTTATCCGGCGCGCGTTGAATGGTTGAACAGGAAGGATCCCGGACTTTATATAAGCAATATGGGGATTTTTCGCAGTCACGGGAATTTTATATTTGAGCAGGTTGCTTCCCAGATATCTTGCCACATCATTCAAAGCGGCGCTGGGATCATGCGAATTGACGGACGCGAATGCGAGGTTTCAGCGGGCTCTATTGCCGTTTTTTTCCCTGGCGCGCATATTGTCTATTATGATTATCCTGAAAGCCCGTGGGAGTATGTCTGGTTCCGGCTTGATGGCCGGCAGAACTTGTGGGCATTAAGTCAAGCCGGGATAACTCCGGAGCGTCCTTGCAGAAAAATTGAGAATTGGGCGGATATCAATGGATGGATTGAGAGTCTGGCGAAAAAATTTGCGTCCGGCGCTTATTCATCAGTTTATCCCGCGAGCTCCGCGTGGGAATTTGCGGCTCTTTTGTGCGAGGGGCGGAGCGTGGCGCGCGATGGAGAAGCGCCGGACGGCAGTTATCTGGCGGAGGCTTGCAGACTCACTTTGGAAAACCCTTTGGGCGGCATTCCCACAGTTGACGAGCTTGCTGAACGTTTCAACGTCAACCGCTCCACTCTTTTCAGGGCTTTCAAAAAGAGTTTTGGCATATCCCCTAAAGAATACATAGAAAATTTCAGGTTTGAAAAAGCGCGTAGCCTTCTTGATAGAACGAATCTTAGCGTGAAAGAAGTGGCTTTTTCCTGCGGGTTTGAGAAACAGTACTATTTCAGCACAGCATTTAGGAAACGCTTCGGCGTTGCCCCGTCCGAATGGAAAAGAACACGGCTTAGATGGAGCAGTCAAAAGTCTTAAAAGATAAAAGCCCCCGGCTAAATCCGGTTTTTAATACGATTGCATTGAGCCTTTTTTTTTCATGCTCAATGCCTGACAAGCATTGCTGGTTTGACTTGAACACAAACGGAAATCTTATTGATGCCAGTCATTATAATGTTTTGAAATTTAGCGCTTGGACGGAAAAGCCCGGGAAGGTTTATCTGAAGTCTTCCCACTCCGGCTCATTCTGGAATATCCAGTGATAGTATTCTTTTTCTTTGAGGTATTTTGCGGCGGCTTTGTCGACAATGACCGTGCACCAGGGATGGAGCTGGGTCATTGTCGCGGCGATCATTGACGTGATCGGGCCTTCCACTGCTTTTGCCAGAGCTTCGGCGCGTTCTTCGCCCTCCACAAACACAATCAGCCGCTCTGATTCAAGTATCGTTTTGACGCCCATTGTGATAGCGCGCTTAGGCTGATTGCTCGAAGAGTATCCAACTTGCAAAGTGGCCAGCGTGTTTGGAGTCAAAGCCTTTTCGCGGGTGCGCGATCTGAACGCGGACAGCGGCTCGTTCGCGCCGATGTGGCCGTTTATGCCTATGCCCATTATTTGCAAATCTATTCCGCCGCAGTTTGCGATGCTCTCATCGTACATCTGACATTCTTTTTCAATGTCTTCCACGTAGCCAAGCGGCAAATGGGTGTTCCGCAGGTCAATGTTCACCTTATTGAAAATTTGTTCATTCATATAGTATCTGCAGGAGTTTTTGTCTTCGGGGCGCACTCCGATATATTCGTAGAGGTTGTATGTCAGAGCCAGGGAAAAGTCCAAATTTTCATTCTGGTGCATTTCTGCCAGGTCTTTGTAAACTGCTTCCAGCGAGCGGGTGGCGTCAAGTCCCAGAGTTATGTCAGGTTTTTTGCGGATTTCACGGGCTATGACTTTTGCCGTCAACAATGCGGCTTCCTCTTTTGTTTCTCTTATTACTATATCCATCTTGCTTTTTTCCTCGTCAGATTTTTTGTTTCTTGTTTTTGGCCCTTGTCACAGCCAGTTTGATTGCTTCGCGCAGGCTGTTTATGTCAGCCAGGCCTTTCCAGGCGATTTCAAATGCTGTTCCGTGGTCTACGCTTGTTCGGATTATGGGCAGGCCGAGTGTTGAGTTTACGCCCCTGTCGAACGCCAGCATTTTAAACGGGATATGACCCTGATCGTGATACATGGAGAGTATGCCGTCAAACTTTGTGCGCGTGCTTTCTATAAACAGAGTGTCCGGGGGAAAGGGGCCTTCTATGCCTATGCCTGAATCGTTTAATTTTTTAAGGGCCGGCTCCACGGTTTTTTTATCTTCATACCCAATGTAGCCGTTTTCTCCTGCGTGCGGATTGAGCGCGGCGGCGGCAAGTCGCGGATTAGCTATGTTTTCAGCTTTGACGGCGTCGTTCAAAAGCCTGGCTACTTCAATGATTCTTTCTTGCGTCACATATTCGCTGACTTCCTTCAGGGATATATGCGTAGTGACAAACGCCACGCGCAAGTTGCCGGCAGATTGCATCATTGCAAAACTGTCAACTCCGCACAACTCCGCAACAAGCTCAGTGTGGCCCGTGAAATGTATTCCCGCCATGTTGACTGACGCTTTGTTCATAGGCGCGGTCACCAACGCGTCCACCTTTTCGGCGAGCGCGTCTTTGGTTGCCTCTATCACGGCGTTTCTGGCAACTATCCCGCATTCCGGATCTTTTTGGGCGGGAGTCATTTCATGGAACGTCATGGTTCCGGTTTCTTTTATATATGGGACATGGCCGTCTGAAAATTTTTCGGCCGCGGCCTGAATGATATCGGGGCATCCGTAAATAATGATATCGGCTATCTCTTTTATTTCTGGATCATTTGCCGCGCGCACGACAATTTCGGGTCCGATCCCGGCTGGGTCGCCCATTGTCAAAGCTATTTTAGGGATTACTGACATTATGTTTACCAGGCTTGCCCTTTTTTGCTGTAATATTCAGCAATGCTGGGTATCAGCGGTTTGATAAGCTTTTTTATGGCTATGGCGTATTCGCGAATTTCCCATTGAGCGTGTTCGCTGTCGCGAAGCTCCAGAAAATGAAGCAAATTACTTAAATTGACTGTGCCCCAGAATGTCACCATCATGTTTTGTGGCAGCACTCCGCGCGCTTGTTCCCGGCAGACGCCGGACTCGAGGAGCTTTTCGTAAAGCTCAAAGGATTTGTTGTTATGATCGCTGATTGATGCGCGAAGAGCCGAGTCGTCAAATTCGGGCGAGTCCACAGACGCCTGTCTGTTGCTTGCCGCCTGTTTTCTGAGTTTGGGCGGCGTGTAAAATTCCATGTCCACTTCGGTGTAGCGTCTGGATATTTCATTATAAGACCATGTGCGGTGGCGGTGCCATTGTCCGCGCACAAACAATGGACAGTGGATGCTGAATGTAAACACCACATGCTCCAAGGGGCTTGTGTGTTTGTTGTCAATGAGATACTCCATCAGGATGCTGTCTTTCTCATCCATTTCCTCTTTCATTCTGCCGAAGGAAACGCGCGCGGCGTTTACTGCGGTTATTTCTGATCCGAGATGGTCTATAAGGCCGACCCATCCCTGATTGCCCAGCACTTTTACATGGTTTTCCGGCGGAACATTTATGTGTTTCATTTTTAACCTCTATATTTTATAAATCAGTCAATCTTTGTCTTGTTATTTTCAAATGGCTTCCGCCAGGCGTTGGAGGAGGCGTTGATTTGCCCGGCATGAATGGCTTGCGCCTGTCTGCCGCGGCTTCAATTTCTTCGTAGGAGCTTTGAGCAGCCTTCAGAAAGTTTGACCATGAATGGAAGCGGTTTCCAGGGTCTTTTGCCGTCATAAGCTTCAGTATTTCCAGAGACTCTTCGGACACATTGATATTTGGATTGCGGTCTTCCGGGATTGGAAACGGCTCTTTTATATGCATGCTGAGAATTTCCTCTTCATCGACTGCGTGGAAGGGGAGAACGCCAGTGAGCATTTGAAAAAAGATGACCCCCAAAGAGTAAAGGTCTGTGCGCCAGTCTATGTTTTTCCCGAATATCTGTTCAGGGCTGATGTACCATGGGGACGCGGCTGAAACGCCATCCGCAATATACTCGCTCGCCCAATTGGCAAATCCGTAATCGCCGATCACTATTTCGTCGCTGGAGTCGAAAAGAATATTTGATGGTTTCAGATTTCTATGAGTAATTTTATATTTGTCGAGGGCATAATTAAGAGCCGAGCCGATGACTATTATTATATCCAAAGCGTCCAATTCCGACATGGGCGCGCTTTTCATTATCCTTGCCTTCAGGCTGACATTGGGCATGTAGTCCATCACATAGAAACAATGACCATTAAAGGCGCCGCCGTCTATGTAACGGACAAAAGACAGATGTTTGACCTCTGATGCTTCGTTGAACGTTTTGATGAAATTGCCGCGGGCAAAGTCGTCTTTAACGAAATCCTTCATGAACATTTTCAATGCCACGGCATTTTCGGAGCCCTCTTTCCAGGCAAGATAAACCGACGAGCGCTCTGTGCGGCCCAGTTTTCTTAAAATCTCATATTCCTTGACTTTCTGGCCGGATGAAAGCTCGCCGCTGTTGCTGTTGTTCAAAGGTTGGTGCTCGGGCAATGTTTCCAGCGTTTTTGTCAAAGATATCTCGATTGAGTCGGTTTTTGTCGTGGAAAAAGACGGCGAATCCAATTTCATTATTTTTTTCGTTGCCTGCACGTTTGTTTCTTCAAAAAAGATTATGCGGGCATTGCCAATCTGGATTTCATCTTCGTCAGAAAGAACGACATCGTTGTTTATCCGGTTTCCGTTCAGTCTTGTGCCATTGGTCGAGCCCCGGTCGCGCACGGCAAAGCGGCCCCGCTCATTGTAATAATATATTTCACAATGCCTACGGCTGATTTTGCCTTGTCCGGTCAGGCAGATATCATTGACTTTGCTGCGGCCAATGCCAATTCTGCTGCCGCAGTCAAGCTTGATTTCTTTTTTGCCTTGTCCGTCATTGTACACTAGATACGACATTTGCTGATGAAACCCCGATCGTTATAAATAAAATCAAATATCGAAAACATCAGAAAGATATATGGAAAATGTATATAATTCAAGGCGAGGCGCATAACTTTTGAAATTGCGCGGAAGAAGCGCAATGGGTGGCTGCTTAAAAAATTGAGCGAAATAAAAAAAGTTGACGCTGCCCTATGAAATCCACGCTGGATTTTGTGTTTGAGGCAGCGCAAGCGGCTTTATAACACGGAGCAGCCGCTTTGAGAGAGGATTTTTCGCACATCTGTCGCTTTGACATCTTTAATCTTAAGATTGTCGCATACGGCCAAATGGGCGGCTGCTCCAGCGGCTTCGCCTATTTGATTCAAATTTACCATTACTCTGACCGCGCCAAAAGCTTCGTGGTCGGCGTCAATCATTCTTCCTGCTGAAATAACATTGCCTGGACCGTTTTGAGGGATTATCGAACGCAATGGAATCTGGTAATATTCAGGCGAGGCGCAGGTTTTTTTACGCCATCTGCCTTCTTCCTTATTCATTCCCGGCCTGCAATATTTTTGAGTCCCGTCCAAATGCTTGAAAGTAATTCCAGGCTTGTCATTATGGTGTATATCCACAGGATAGGTTGCGTTTGCCACTGCATCTCCAAATTTTTCCCCGTAAAGAAGCTCATTGCCTTTTATTTGATGGAGCGACTTAATGTGCCTTGTTTCGCGGATGCCAATTTGAGAAGGCAATGCCTGGATTTTGGGATGATATTTTTCTGGCAGCTCATTTCTGAAAATATCCATTATGGCTCTTATCTGTCTGCGGCCTTCTATTTCGCAAAACGTCAAATCGTTGGCGTCTGAGCAGTTTTTGTTGAAAACACGAGTGCCCGCAAGCATATGCACATTGCTTTGCGGCACAAATGCTCCCCATATAAATCCTTCGGGCAAGTTATATTTTTTCGCTTTTTCTCGAATGAGCCTTTGAAAGTCAATTTCTTCTGGAAAATTCCAATCGCTGAATTTTGCGCACATTGTGGGAGGTTGGAGATGTTCCGCCAAATTGCGGCATTGTCCCAGTTTATTGCATAAATCAGCGTCGCCTGTGGCGTCGATAAAAAACTTTGCCTTGATTGCGCCGCGTCCGTTTTTATTTTCGACAATGACCGCTGAGACAGTTTGATTGTCTTCTATTATTGCTTCCGAAAAAAATGTGTGCAAATAAGGTTTTATCTTGGACTCGCAAACAAGTTCGTCAAGCTCTATTGTCAATTCTTCGGAGTTCAGAATTATTCCATAATTGCGTGTGTTTATAAATTCACTTACAGCGTTTCTTTTTTGAAGTCGCTCCAATATTTCCAGAGTGAGACCGGCAATAATCTGTTTTTTAAAGCCAGTGTCGTAAAGACTGTGCCATACATTTACAAGCGAATTGGTGGCGACTCCTCCAAATTTGTTCTGCTTTTCCACAATCACTGTTTTTGCGCCAAGCCTTGCCGCTCTGATTGCGGCAAAAACTCCAGTGCAGCTGCCTCCCAAAACGCAGATGTCAGCTTCTTCAATTACGGGTATTTTTCGTTCCGGCATCAAAATATTCATGGCATATTCCTTTCTTGTTTTTACTATTTTACATTTATTGAAGTTGGAAGTATATGCAGAAATATGCTATTTTATTGTTAATAAAATGCTATTTTTAAAAGAATAATTATAATTTCATGATAAACTCTATTAAGGCAATAAGTCAGTTTCTTGATTCTATAACAGAACTTACGGGTTTTTTTCCGATTTGGAAAAACGCTTGCGGCGGCGGGGATGAAAGAATGTCTCGACGTCATATTTTGCATTGCAATCCTTACTGTGAAAAAGTAAAAGGAAAGCATATAAAAAAGTGCTCGAATAACGTTTTGCTTGTAAAATCAGAATCGGAAAAAAGGAAAGCGCCTTTTCTGCATGAATGTCATGCCGGTGTGTCAGAATTAATCGTTCCCATTTTTCATAATGACAATTATGACGGGGCAATTTTTCTGGGAGTGGCAAAAGGGAGCGAGATGCGCTCTCCTTATAAAGAAGCTCAAAAGGAATTTGCTTCTCTTCCTCTATGTGACTTGGCAAAATTAAAATCCATAGAAAATCTGTTGCGTGTTTTAAGCTGCTGCATTTCAGAACACAGATTTTCGCTTCTGAAAGAAATTGAGTTGGACAAGATCAAAAACAGCAAAATCCAGAAGGCTCTTAAATTCATTGACGAGAATTATTCTTCAAAAATCTCTGCGTCTGAAACGGCGCGGCATTGCAGTCTCAGCGCATCTCGCTTTGTGCATCTTTTTAAGGAGCAGGCAGGTCAGACATTTTCTGAATGTCTTATTGAGATGCGCATTTTAAAAGCAAAAAAAATGCTGATTGAAACCAACCTCAAAATATTTGACATTGCCGAGGCAGTCGGTTTTTCAGAACAGAGCTATTTTGGAGCTGCATTCAAGAAAAAAACAGGAGAATCCCCCAATAAGTTCAGACGGGCGCGTCAAAAGATAATCGAACCTTAAAAAAATTATGGCGAAGCCTTTAAAAAAGCTATTGGACGAAGCGAAAACTTGTGAATGTGCAGGCACGATCTTAGCCTCAATGTCGTGAGCTCTGGAATATGACAGGCTATGAATTACGGATTAAAACATTGAAGAGACGCAAAGCATGCATATGGCATTATTTGCGACAATTGACTTAATGCTATTTTTGAGGCTAAAGAATGGGGTGGATGAGGGGATTTGAACCCCCGGCCTCCTGGGCCACAACCAGGCGCTCTAACCAACTGAGCTACAACC
>CAZYVR010000245.1:0-9022 GCA_964651145.1 uncultured Victivallales bacterium
AGAAGCGATAAACTGCAAGATTTATTTTTAAAATATTTATGCGGTTATGCTTATTGCGCGGCAAAAATGGAACGCGCAAGCTCATTTTGCCTATGAATTGGGGCATCACCCCACGCTAAACACATCGATCCGGCCGCCTTCCGGCCTGACCTTTTCCATGACGCAAAAAGGCGAATGGTTTTCACTTAGCGAATGGGTCAGAAAAAATGGCGGGACAATTATAATGGGGCATCCGCTTTTTGCCAATCATCTATTTTCAGGCTTGCTTGCCGACGATGTCCAGCCGGCCCATATGACGCACTATGAAATCCCCATAAACGTGGCCCTTAAAAAAGTCGACGCATTTGAATTGCAAAATAATAGATACTCCATAGTCAACACCTGGATGCAAGTCTGGCATCGACTTTTAAACTGCGGGTTCAGAATTCCTATCTCAGCTGGAACCGACGCTTGCGCGTCAGTCAGAACAAGCTTGCCCATAGGCATTTATCGCTCATACACCCAAACTAAAGACAACAGCCTTGACTCCTATTTAACGGGCTTAAAAAAAGGCAAAAGCTTTCTCACGGACGGACCGCTGCTGTTCTTTAAAGCAGATGGAAAAGGCCCTGGAGAGACGATTAAAACCGACAAAGACAAAAAACAAATATCTGTTTCTGTTTCCATAAAAAGTATATTCCCAGTCCCGGAAGCTGAGCTTGTGCAAAATGGAAAGATCATAAAAAAATGGGACATAAATGGGAGCAAAGAATTTAAGGCCGATTGCAAAATCACAGTAAAAGGAAGCTCATGGCTCGCATTGAGGGTGTATAAAAGACGAAGTTTCAGCGATGGCAAAAAGGAAACAGAATTGTTCGCGCACACAAATCCAGTATATGTTGAATGCGAGAGAAAACCGATTCAATCCTCAAAAGACGCGTTGTTCTTTCTGGAATGGACAGACTATGCCCTGAAGTTCAGGGCGCGCGATGAATCGGCTAAAAAAGCGGCGGCAAAAGCGCGCAGAAAATACACAGCGCAACTGAACGAAGCCGACAAAAAACGCTGGAACAAAAAACGCGCAGAGATCAGAAGAATAACTCTGAAAGATTTTCGTGAAGGCGCTCCTGTAGTGGTGGATTCTCTCGCAAAACTCAAGAAAACATCCGGATGTCAGCATGACATGGCAGTGAAAATTTCAACCGCCGACATAAAGCCAGGATCATATTATAAGCTTTCCGCTGAAGTCAAATCTTCGCGCGGAAAAAGCGCAAAAGAAGAAGGCGGATACACCGTCTCCAAAATAGTAATTTTCGACTCCCAGGGGAATTTGCTTGGAATAGCTGAGGACATGTCTGAAGGCGGGGACTGGGCATCGGTCTCGACCTTGCTCTACGCCGAAAAAAATGTCCGGCAGCTGCAAATTGCATATTGCCTGGAATCGGAAGGCGCGTCAACATTCAAGGACGTTGTTCTGCGCAAAATAGATGGTCCGTTTTTCAATATAGTCGATTAACATAACAATAAGAAGTTTTATGAAAAGAAGAAATAATTCCGACACAAAGAAATTCTAAACTTATCCTTCTTATAGACAGGGCCGAAAGCAGCCCAAGCGAATGCATAGTCAGCAAAGGTACCGGAGAAATAGGCTTCAGACGCTCAAAACGGGCCAATGCTTTTAGGATAATATATTAAATATAAGCATTACATATCTTAAAGTCAAATTCAAGTTTTTTCACCTTTAAGCTTATCCTTGACCCGCTCCTCACCTGTAAACGACTTATAAAGAGGCAATTAGCTTACTCCGGAGTGCGACAGCTAGCACCCTACCGAAACCAAGTGCCATAAGCACTTTCCGGGAAATAAAGTCTATTAGCTTTTGAGAGCCTTCAAATGTTTCAACAGTTATATTCGTTATTATCATTTGGGCTTTACTTTTAGTTTTATGTCAGTTATAAGGAATTGGATGCTACCTGTTTGATGGGTTGTCCCAATAAGTATTTTTTTTACTTTTTTAGTTTTTAGTCCTTTAAATTCATTAAGACTGATGCTGAAATTTTGCCATTGATTGATTGCTGAAAAAAATTCGCAAGGCAATGTATAAACATCATAAGTATTGTCATTGTAAGCAAAAAGTATGCGGATTGGCGTTCCCATTGATCCATTAACAGGTTTGGCTTTAAATTCTAAAGTTTCAAAGCCTCCAAGATGTGCCTCTATATTGTTTTTTATATCTCGTCTCATCCATGCTGTCCATGGTATGTTAGGTTCGGCTTTTACTTTGAATACAGCAACTTTTATGGGGTGACTGTTTTGAACCTTTTCGATGGTATAAAGAGAGCATTTAACTTTATTTATATTTTGTTCTTGTATATCTTTTACAGGCTTCCATCCTTCAGTGCTTTTAGAAAAGTCTCCGATTGTGTAATAATCCTTGTTTTTTAGTAATTTTCGCCAACCTTTAGGTAAAATATATATTGTGTTTGAAGAAGAAAAATTTCCATTTTTAGTTTTAATTAAGAACTTTACTGAAGATGGCCCATAAGCGTAATTATTGGGGAGGGTGCAAGAAAATGGGTGTTTATTAGATTCATTTCTAATGGTTTGCTTATAATTAAAGGCTGGCAGTTCAAATGATTCTATCTGAATTTCGGGCGTGGATTCAATTTCTCCTGTTAAATTTGAGCCAAGAAAATAGTTATTTTTATCTAGCATAACTTTAAAAATGGGTTGTAAAGTCATATCGAATTCACCGTCCCATTCAAGATAAATAGGGTTTTGACTGCAAGGCAGAATGTAGCCTCTAGAAGGTGAAATTTCTTTCATTTTCAGCTTTTTGCCAAATAAATTATAAGCGTTTACATTCTTCCCCTTTATTTTTGCGATGATTTCTTGTGAATCTTTAGTTTGCCAGAAAACAGCCATATTTTTCTTTTCTTTTTTGAGTAAATAGCAAAGAATGTTTTTGCTGAAAGTCTTTTTTTTCTTTATAGATTTAATTCCACTAAAAAAATATCTGGCGGCAGCAAGGGCTACGAAAGAGCGACGCGGGCAGGCAGGATGCTTTTCATGTAAAAACCCCATAGAAGTGCAAACACTCCAACCCCAAGGGTTTGCTCCATCAAAATTGAAAAAGTAAAATTTATCAATTCCTGCATTTAAAGCCATGCAAATAGCTCGCGGGATTGCCCGAGGATAGTTCATATAAGCCGCTTCTGTTGATTCTCCCCCATCCCATCCCATCTCTGAAATGACAAGCGCTTTTTTATACTTTTCCGCAAGAAGTTTATATTTGTTTAAGCGTTGCTCCCATTTATCAAGGTCAGGCAAGGCTTTAAAGCCTGTAGTATATGGATGAAATGAAATTTTATCCATATAAGGGCTTGCCTGAAGAAGTACATTTTTTACAAATTCATATGCTGAGCCTTGTTCTCCGGCCGCGCCTATTCCTAAAACGGTCGCTGTCGGAATTTGCTTATGTATTTCTTCGTACATTACCTTTAAATATTTAGAATATGATTTTATCCTTTCGGGAGTCATGGGGTATCCGTAAAGCCAGTTGGGTTCATTCCAGCATTCCCATTTTTTTACATAGGGATAACGTTTCGCTGCTTTTGAAACGAAATTGCGCCACCCTGGCAATGCGGATTCAGGCATAGCTTTATTATTATATTTTACATTTTTGGGACATGCCCATTTAGGAATGCATTGCAACGTTAACAGCAATTCAAATCCATTTTTTTTAGCGTAATTTACGCTGGCGTCAGGCCATTTCCAGTTTCCTTTTATGGCTTCCTGGTGATCCCAGCGAATGAAAGAGCAGAAGCGTATACTATTTACTCCAGATCTCTTTAAAAAGGCGATTCTGTCTTTAAAGCCTCTTGGACTAGTGTGAAGTGCTACTGGAGTTTTTTCTTTAAGCATTTCCTGGGATAGTTTTCTTATGCATGCAATAGAAAGGAAATCGCATAATAGAGGAAATTGCGGGTCATAGCAGTAAATTTCATAATAGCCCGGGTTTTTGAGTTCAAAATTTAAATTTGCATGAGAGTTTCCATCTGAAGCGTTTTTCGTGAAATTGTATATTTCCTTAGTCAAAATATTTTTTCTTTTGCTGTCACATAAGACTATGCGCAGCTTACTGGGAGTATAGTTAAATGTTTTGATGGATATAGAAATATTTTCATTTGGATAATAGCACAAAGCTTTTGAAGGTATAAGCGCTACTCCATGAGTGTCAGAGTTTGTAAAAGCTGTTGCTTTTTTTCCTTTTTCAAGTTGAAGCCCATCGATATAGAGATTGTTTCCGTTTTTTAACGTTATGGAGACGCTTAATGATTTTGCTTTAAGCTTAAATGACTTTTTGTTTTTTGACGTAATAGAGTATCTTTTCCATTTTTTGTTTACCAAGAAAACTTTGCTTCTAAAATTATGCATTGTAAGCTGTGCCTTGCAGTCCTCTTTATCAGAGCGCATATAAGCAGAAAATGTTATTGTTGATTCTGGAGGAAATGGCAGCTTTTTCTTTGGAATAGGATCATTCATGATTTTTACTTCGCCGTAAATATTATAATCATCTTTTCTTCCGGGAGTCAGCTTGAGGCATTTTTTCCCTTCGTAAGAGTTTTCTCCAACAATACGAGCATTTGAATCTAGAGTTAGCTTAATAGGGCTCCAGTTTTTCATTTCTTTTTCAAAACCTGGGTTTTTAAGAAGATTCTTTGAGTTTGCTTTGTACTCTGGTTTTACAACAATGACTTTTTCTATAGATTCTTTTTTCCAAGAAGTTTCGCATCCGCAAATGATGGAGAAGGCTGAAAGCAATGCAAGTAATTTTAAATTAATCATTAGTTTTTTCGAGTTTTCTAACCAAAAATAAGTTTCATTGGCAAGATTGGAGTTTTTTTTTCTTTGCGTTGCTAAGTTTTTATTTTTGTTCATTTGGATTTAATTCCTTGTTTGAGTTATAATTTACCTTATTGGCCATATTTCAGAATTAGTCCAAGTGTCGCGTCTTGATTCTACATGACCATCAGCAAAACTCGCATTTGTGCTTTGGGTGTGACGCATTGCGGGTCTAAAGCCTCTGTTAAGCCAATTCCATGAGTTAAATGAAGTTGACTTTGAGCCTTCTCCGCCAACAACAGTTCCAGAATAATTCTTTCCATCATCAAGACATGTTATTCCATCAAAAATAAGCATTTTGAACGATGGTTTACGTATGCTGTTTAGTTTTGTCGTTTCTGGCCATGGAGTGTTTGTGGCTGAAGTTATTATTTGGTCATTGACTGAATATGATCGCCTTACGCCTGCTGGTATTCCATAAATAGTTGAGTCAGGAGGGTCGTCTAAGTCTTCTCCTGTGGCATCAGGACATGAAAATACTTTCAAATCTTTTATATAATCAAAATTGTGAAGAAATGCCGCATTTGTCATTAACCAAGCCGGCCAGTTATAAATATTTTGTTCAGAGGAGGCGAATGTTCCACTGATATAGTGATAGGGCAGTTTCCCATCAAAGTCATTCGCTGCCATAATATTTCCGATTCCTTGCTGCTTTAAGTTGCCGGAGCAATAAATGCTTGTTGCTTTTTCTTTAGCTTTTCTGAGGGCGGGCAACAGCATGCTGGCTAGTATTGCTATAATAGCTATTACTACGAGCAATTCTATGAGTGTAAATTCTTTTTTTGTCATGTTGAATTCCTTTGCTTAAATACAGGTTCTATCCATATTTTTTTGTTTTCAGGGACTATGCTTTTTATTCTTTGCGACAGCATTCTCAAAGCAGCTATGCTCATAGTTTTTGTGTTGCGTTCAATAGAAGTAATCATCGGAAATACATTTTCAGCTACGTTGCTGTCGCAAATACATATAACGCTTATGTCTTGAGGAATTCGAATCCCTCTTTCTGCAAGCAGGGTAAGCGCTATATATATAGTTGGTCCTGAGATTATTAGAGAATCAGGTCTATTGCGGTTATTCAATAAAAACTTAAGAGCGGCTAGCCGTTGATTTATTAATTGCTTTTGTTCAATAAACGAAGTTTGTTCTATGATCCATTCAGGATTTAATTGCATTCCGAACTCTGTGACTCCTTTTTTGAAGCCCTTTAAGGTTTGCTTATGTATATCAAATTTAGTGGGGCCGCACATTAGAGCAGGTTTTCTTTTGCCTTTTGCGGCAATGTGCTCCATGGCTCTGAGTAGCCCTTTCACATTGTCTGTCCGAACTGAATATTCCCACGGTTCTTCGAAAGCAACAAAAGGATACTCGGGATATTTTTTTAACCATTTTTTTGTGGATTCAGGGATATAGCCTATATGTAAAACTCCAGTCGCTAAGCCGTCCGTGAACATTTCAGGGAGAGAAGACTTGTGTTTCTCTGGATTGAACATTTCAAATAATGGTTTTATCCCTTCCTGTTTGCATTCCCTCAAGAAATGTTCAAGAACGTTTGAATATGCGGAATTTGCAAGCAAAGATTCTGCAGAATCGCTTATTACTAGTCCCAGAGCTGTGCCTGAATTACCTTTTAAAAGTTTCGCTGCCCAGTTGGGTTTGTAGCCTAGCTCTCTGGCTGCATCGCTAACGATTTTTCTAGTTGCTGGGCTAATGCGGCCTTTGCCTGCCAGAGCCGCAGATACGGTTGAAGCAGTGACTCCAGTATATTCGGCTATATCTTTTAGTTTTATCTGCGTTTTCATAGGATTAATTCTTGAAATAATTCTGAAATAACGTTATTTCAATAATACTTTAAAAATATCCTTTTGTCAATAGAACAAGATAATTTTCTAACAACAAAGAAGCAGAAAAGTAATGCGATGGAGCCGCCAAAAGTCCAACGCGCTATGCGCGCTGTTGCGCAATCTCTTAAACGCCAACAGCGTTCGCCTTTGGCGACCAGCGCGTTCTCCGCTGGATCAAGCCCGGACAAAGTCCGCCTTTTATTCCGGCTTTGCCGGTGTCTTTTATTTTTCAAGACTTTTGGCGGTTCCATCTAATGCGTCAGTGTTTTTTCAGCCACCTATCGCACCCCGGGGTGAGTTAAGCTACTGTTGATAAGTTCATTATGAATAAAAAACAGGTTAAATATAGGCTTAAACGCAAAAAAAACCTTTAATTTAACTTTAAGCAGGCTTATCCTGCGCCTTGTCAGAAAAAGCCTGCCGTACTGACCGAAGGGAGGCTGGCAACGCCTTATGGCTGTCAACTCACATTAAATCTTTGCTTCTGTCGGAAGGAATGCGGTATCGGCGAAGTATTCGCGGCGTGGCCTCTTTGAGCTTTTTAAATTCAATGATAATTTTGATATGTTTTTGAAGAGTAATCTCCACAAATTTGTCTTTGGTATTTTCTATTAGCTCTATGAGATGCTTTAAGTTTTTGACTTCCGTTCCGTTTACAGATTTGACCGCGCTATATTTTATGCCCTGATAGCCTATGTTCACGTTGTCTGCTAGAATTTCCGAAAGCGCAACGATTTGGTTGCGTTTTTCAGTTATTTCGCCGTATGCCGCAAAATTGACAAGCTTGCGCGGCGCCTTGCTCCACCAGTTGCCCCACGAGTCGAGAAAGTTTTGCGACAGCGGCAAAAAGAGCAGGCCGCCTATTATATAATAGGTCGGGAATTTGTCAAAAACACGCCTGGGGACAAGGGGTTCGGGATCTCCTAGCTCGTAGTCAACTTCAATTTCTTTTCCTTTGCGGAGGATTTTGAATTTGCAGATTTCGCCAAGATACTTTTCCCATATGAGCGTTCCAAAATAGATAACCTCATCTTTCCGGAAGGGAACAGTCGCGTCATTCGAAACCGGCACTCCGTCAATTGACATAATAACGTCGTTTTCTTTAAGGAGGCCCTTTTTCTTTTCCAAAGGAGCAATGCCTGTTATCATTATGCCTGTCTGCTCCGCCGTCATTCCTGCCCACGCGCGCATGTCCGGGTTTTCCATCTTCATTGTCTTGAAGCTATAGTTCGGAAAGCCGTCAAATTTTCCATCCTCAACATCTTTGAGAAAGTGCTTTGTCACAGACATGGGAATCATGTAGCCCATATTTTCGCCCAGAGAAAGTCCTTGAAAAGCGACGCCCACCATTTGGCCATCTTTATTTACAACCGGCCCTCCGCTGTTGCCGGGATTGATTGCCGCGTCTACCTGTATTGCCGGCAAATAGCGTCCGCTGTGGCTGTAAATAACCGGTTCTATTCTGGACACAACGCCTTCAGTGATGGAAATATTGTCCCCGCCCATTGGATAGCCCAAAGCATGGACAGTGTCTTGAAGCTCCGGGAGTCCGCCAAATTCAATAGGCGGCATGTCCTTAAAAAACTCAGGGTCGTCAACCGTAAGCAAAGCCAGGTCGCACTGATGCCCAGCGACCAGAAGCCTGGCTATATATTTTTTTGGGTCGCCCTGTTTTCTTACCATAAGGAATGTCTGATTTGACACAAGGTGAGCATTGGTTAATATCCTGTTCCCCGCAACAATGCTGCCGGAACCGGTTCCTGAGCTCTGTTGATAATTCTGCCAGGGTTGATAGTAATTGGGATTGCTGTAAACTGAAAAAACTTTGACAATTGAATTTATTTTTTGTCCATTACCTTTAATTATTGTCGGCGTCTGGGGTTTGCCCATGGCTTCAACTGCAATAAATGAGGCTGAAAGAGTCACGGCTAACAAAGTTTTTTTTAACAGGGAAAATAAATTCATGCATTGTCCTTGATTTTTCATGCAAAATTTTTTGTTTTGCTTATTCATCATTATCTGCGCGTTTGCGCTTGCGCCTTTGGATCTCTTCAAGTTTCTTTTTATAAAACTCTTCTTTTGTTTGAAGTTTTTTCTTGTCATCGCTTAAAATTTCAATATAGTCGGGCTCCATGTAATATAGCAAAAATCTTCCTCTTCTCGGAATTCTGGAAAACTTTTTAATTACTCCATAGATTTTAATGCGCGCAAAGGGTTTAAGCGAGGCCGCAATATCACCCAGATCGCCTTTCTTTTTGACTAAAACAGGTATGACACGAGAGGCCATGATCAGGATA
>CAZYVR010000246.1:0-9019 GCA_964651145.1 uncultured Victivallales bacterium
TTTAAGGAAATTTCACACCTTATTCAACTGTGCAGATTTTTGGGCGCATTATATACCGACGCCCTGAAAACGGCAATGCTTTCGCCATTGCTGTCATACGCCAGAAGCAATGGCTATCACGTTAAGCTACAAACAAAAAAGATAGATAATTTTGCTTATCCAACCTTTTACGGACCGTTACAAGGATGTGTTGGAAATTCTGAAATTTCTTTTGAACTCCCTGTTCCGCCATTCGATTTGCTTGAAGCAATACCATCTCTCTCTGGACAACAGGGATATAAAGACCTAATTAATGCGTGCAGTAATTTTCAGCTCAACATATATAATCATAGGATGGGGCCCCTTGCTAAAAAAACTGACCACATCGCGGATTTGCACGAAGAAGCTCAAAAATGCACAGATAAAAAACGCAAGGAATATATTTTAAATACATATTTGCCTATGGCTACAGGAGGAGTTAGCGGTTTCTATCAGGGATTTGACGCATTCTTATGGCTTTCTCCTGACTTGAGAAAAAAGTTTTGCAAATACGCAAAACGATCACTTGAAATGGGATTGAAGCATTTTGATAAAACATGGTTTTTAACTGAAGAGCCCACATCTAGCAAAAAATATTATTTCCATCGCGGATTTGCAAAAGATGATCCGACGAGAGCAAATGCCTTGCGCCCCTACGATCAAGACAGTGCTAATGGCAGTTATCTTGCTTCTATTTTTCAGTATGCCTTATGGTCCGGAGACTGGAGTTTTGCGGGGAGTAATTGGGATAAATTGAAGAAGATCATGATGACTTTTGAGACTCTTAACGACTGGTGCTTAATGAGCGCTTCATCTGATGATTCTGGAGGGGAAATTGCAGCAGTTGATTGTGTATGGGATGCATATCAGGGATTGGATGCAATGGCTCTGATAGCTAAAACTTTAAATCATCGCGCCACTTTTGATAAATGGCAATACCTGCGCGCCCGACAAAATGTGGTTACTGTTATGAAGACTAATTTTGGGCAGAACTATCTAAAAAAATATATTCCAGTCAGGGATAATTTGATCATTACAGGCTTGGCTGAAAGTTACCCAGATGGAGGTTATCCCTATAAGACAATTCATGTCTCCGAAAATACTGAACTGCCTTGGATATTTAACACTGCTTCGTGGAGTTTTCCTTGCTCGCCGTTGATGAATCAGGCAAGATATGCACCTGATTTGCTTAATAAACTCTTAAAACGAATTGATCAGAATGTAAAGAACTGTTATGATGGAACACGTTTTTGTGGCAATAGCGGATTAGGAATGCAAAATCGAAAAATGAACCCAAGTCCCAATCTGAACATTGCTAGAAATCAGATTTTTCTTAGTCTTTTGCTGAATGGCCCTATGAATCAATCGACCGAACGCTCTAAGACCCTTTATACTTGTCAGATATTTCAGCCGCAGCATATGAAATGGCTAGGCACTGCTTCTCAGCAACCTAAAAGGTTTATATCTATCCTGGCATCCGGCAATGCTCCATTGAGACTCATGAACTGGACACCATATAAATTGGATGAGGCATTTTACAGCCCAAAAGATAAGCTTGTTAAAATGCAATTTAAGGAGACAGTAAAATCGCCTTTTGCTTTTACTGCATTTTGCAAAGAAAAACCAGTATTAGTTTTGGGTAACCAAAAGAAGCTTCAAGAAACAGACACTTTCGGAAACTTCACAGGATGGAATTATAATCAAAAAGATAAAACACTGACAGTTAAACTTGCAGATTTATCGGCAATAAGCCTGGATATTCAATTTGGAAAAATACTTCAGCCAGTTGCAGATATCTTTGCAGAAAAGTCGGGGATGTATAAGGCACAGAATGATAACCTTTTAGCTAATTCAAGCTTTGAAATAACTAAGGATATCATCAATTTTAACACAAGTGGCAATGGTGTTCATGACGTTTTGCTTAATTATTGGAGTTCAACTCAGAATGAGAACAATAAGAATCTGAGTCCTTTTAATCAAAACTTGCTCGGCGTTCAAGGCTCCGTGACTCGAAACGGTAAACTTGCGGCTTATCTTATTCCTTCTCTCAGCAAAGGATGGTTAACACGCGAAGTTGTAACTGGAATATTTCAGGATGTCAAAGCTGAACCAAATACAAAATATCTTGCCACTTTTTATTATTGCGCCCCAGATATAAATCCTGAAAATGTCTCTCTCAGATTTGCTGTCAGTACAACTGCGCGCATCTCTGACTACAAGCGACCTTCCAGTACCTTTGTTAACCAGGAAAAAATAACTCTATATAAGGAAACCTTTCATTGTTCAAAGGTTTTTGTTAAATCAACAACTATTTCAAACGACTTTCTGGCCAAGGCTCAAAAGTGGCAAAAGGTAGAGTTGCCGATTCAGACTTCTAAGGGAAATGTTTTTATTCGAGTGGGCATTTCTCTAAAAGCAAATAATCCACAGGCTACCGGAAAAGTATATATTGACGATGTGTCGCTTAAAGTTGTTAAACAACTTAGAAAACATAAAAATTAAACAAGGAGCCAGAACCTAATGTTAAACCTCAACAAAACCAGAATTGTCACATTTCTTTTATTCGTCAGTGTTATAGCTATTTGCTTAGCGCAAGAAGACAAAGATTTAACTTTTTATGTCAATTTTAATAAAGGCTTAGACGCTGAAAATGCAAAAGGAGAGAACAAAGCTTTATTCTCAAACACAAATTTAACTGATGGACATTACGAGAAAGGCTTACGGGTCTCTCCCGGCGGTTATTTGAGATATTCAGCTTCTGACAGTTTGGAGTTAAATTTACCAGAAGGAGCTATTAGTGTCTGGGTAAAAATGGATAAAGATACTACTGAGATATATAAAGATCCATCTGCAAAAACTGAAAAATATTTAAATCATTTGTTTAACATTGAAGGATCAGAAAAGGGAGATCGTTTTCACATTTCTATAGGTGAAAATTGTCTATTTTTCCAAACAGCAGATTCATCCAATCCACAAAAAACTTACAGTTGTTGCATCAGTTATTGGAAATTAAACTGGAAAAAAGGAGAATGGCATCAAATAGTCATAACGTGGGAAAAAACTGAAAAAAATACCTATCTTACCAATTTTTATATTGATGGCAAGAAAAACAACAGACCTAATGAAAAATGCAACATGATTTTTCCTAAGCATAATCCTCTATGGTTGAATTTTGGCTGTTACAAAATAGATTCCCAATTAAAAAAAACAACTGGAAATTTTATGGGAGTTATAGACGAATTTCGCATTTACAATCGTCAGCTAAGCGGCAAAGAAATAAAAGAGATGTTTGCGGCTGGCATCTAGCTCTACAAGGTAAAATTGTGTAAGGAAATATTTTGATGATTGATGGAGAAATTGTTAAAAAAGAAACAACTGTAGCCTTAAATTGGGATATGCATTGTCTTCCATTAAGCCCTAAAAGTATTGGACAATATATTGAGCAGTGGGCTTCTTCGGGATTTACACGCATCAATCTTCGTTTAGTTGGGCCAGGCGGTATGGAATACCGCAGTTCAGTAAGGGGATCACGCAAAGAAACAATGGCTCGATTTCCAGAAAAAGAAGATCCGTTAAGCTTGGCAGCTAAAATTGCTCATGCAAATGGTATAGAAGTTTTTGCTTATTTTGACATGTTTGACACGGAGGGCGAAAAATTATTACAGGAAAGACCTGATCTAGCTTTGAAGAATCCTTTTGGAAAGAGGCACCCTTCCATTATGTGTTACGGATATTCGGAAGTCCGGGAATATCTCCTTGAAAGTATTAAGGAAATTGCCCAATATGATATTGACGGTGTTTATTATTGCACCAAATCAGCTCATCTTGATAAAATGGCCTGTGTTGAAATGGCAAAAGGCGGTTGGGATTTCAACTGGCAAACCATGGGGTGCAATGAACCTATCATAATGGAATATGAGAAAAAACATGGCTCTTTTGATTTTATGAACGGAAACGTAGATTGGAAAAAATGGAGCGATATTCATGGAGATTTTATTTTTTCCTTTTTTCAAGAAACAAAAGAAATAATAAAAGAAAAAGGCATGAAAATTTCGGCATCATTCTCTAGAAATCCTAAAGGAATGCTTTCTTTGCCATTATATCTTGACTGGCAAAAAATGGTTAAAAAAAATATTCTTGATGAATTGATATTATCTAATGATAGAAACGAATATGGCACCTATTATACGCCTAGTGGCGTAAAGGCCATAAATGAAGTGACAAAATTATGTCATAAAAATAAAGTTGCTTTTCTTGGGTATGTTTTTGCGGATGCGCCATGGTGGAATATTTGGAAAAAGTATGGATTAAAAAGACTCTATAGGTACATTGAAGATGAAATAAGTTTATGGATAAATTCCGGTGCGGATGGACTGGTTTTTCAGAACATAGAACTTTTTGGCCCAGAATATCTAAAAAAAGAAATTTGGGAAATAGTTGGAAAATCTATAAAAAGACCATCACGCCACATTGTCTTTGAAGCTGGAACGTCAAAAAAACAATCAAAAATTTTGTTGATTCACCCTGCCCCCCTTCCAGGGACTTCTCCTGTAAAATATGATTTTGGGTATCTCACGAATGATAATGATATTGGTAAATTTGATTATCTTCCACAAAATAAAATAAAATTTAGAGAAAACCAATTGACATCTTCTTATTTAGATTGGTTTAATTCGCTAGGATTTGATGTCCAGGCGGTTTCTGATGAAAATGCGTTTTATAATGCTTGGGAACAACGATGCGAATATAAAACAATCACATTCTCATACAAGGCTTGGGAAAGGGCTCCATGGCTTCTTAGCTGGGCAATTGGACGGCGAGAGGAAATCCTTGATTATGTTAATTCAGGAGGATCAATAATCGCTGATTGCGGAGAACGGGAATCCAATTTTTTGTTAGCGGCTATGTTTGATGTTGATTTGGCATTTCCCAAAAAAAGCGATTTTCCGTTAGAAATATTAGTTGATAAAGACACTCAAACCGGAAAAGGAATAAACTTATTTCATTCTGATTCATCAATGCTTAACAACGCCCCTTTGAGCAACGCACGCCAAGCCTTCCGGCCTTTAGGAGTTTGGATTGAAGAACTCCCCGTTACGGTAGTTTACGAAAGCCAAAAACTGCCAGTTATGCTTCGCGGAAGTTATGGGAAAGGGAAATTATTTTTTTCAACATTGCCTTTGCTAAAACCAGAACATTTGCGGATTGATATTTTGCAAGGGGCGTTACATCCTGAACTTTATTCCATATGGATAAATATAATCTCTTGGATTAAAGAAAAAGATTTGACTCAAATGCAAAGAGACTTTGTTTCGCCGTTAGAACAAATTTCAGGCATGATAAATAAAAAAGATATTGAGAATTCTGAGTTTAATATGCCTGGAAAAGAAAAAGGAAGCATTCCTTTTTGGAAGGCGGTCTATCATGGCGCAGCTCCGGAAGAACTCGTTGAGTTTCAAAGTTTTTACGGATTTAATAATCCTAAGTTTGAAAAGGAAGACACTTCCACCTCTCTTCCAATTGGCTGGTACCCTGCCATGTACCCGCAAATGAAAAAGCAAGGGATAAGAATGATATATCCCAAAGATAAAAGTCGTACCGGTAAAGCATGCATTGGTTTTTCCGTAACATCTGAAATAGAAAAAAATACCTTTGGTTATTGGGTTACCAGACCTCATATTCCTGTTTATGAGCAGAAAAACAATCAGCTGTTTTTTTGGATTAAAGGGGAAAATATAAAAAATCTAGCTCTTAAGGTGAAATTTTTCATTTGGAATGACAAAAGAATAACAGACACGCAATTTCTTGATATTCCGATTTCTGGTGATTTCGATTGGCTAAGAATAATGCTCCCTTTGAACTCTGACGTTCAAATGGATTTTGCAGATGTGATGTTCGAGCTAACCGCACGTGAAGATAAAGCAAAAGGTATATTATTAATCAGTGATGTTGATTTTCCCTATACTCAAATAGCAGAAAAAAAGTGCCCCAATGATAAGTTAACAAGAGCCTTCGAAATAGATAATGGGCCTTCAGGCAACAAAAATGCTATTCGCATTGATAGCCAAAGGATAAAAATATTAGCAAGCTATCCTATGTTTTTAGCAGCCAAAGATAATAAAGAGTTTAAGTTTTCGGTCTTTTTAAAAAGCGATGTTTCTAATTTTATAGTTGAAATAAGGTCGAACAGCAAATATGCAGACATTGCCATTCCTATCGTACATTATAATGTTGAATATCCAGCAGAAATCCAAAATATTCATCGTTTTATTCTGGAACAAAAAGACAAGTGGCATAACGTGGAATTTTCTTTCAAGAGTGTACCTGGATATTCGTTCCCAGAAATAAGAATATGCCCCTTGAAGAAAAACGGTTCTTTGTGGGTGGCAAATCTAAAAAAAATAGAATAGCTTTAAAAAGGAATTGATTATGAAGAAGTTTTGGATAGTTTTTATTGTTTTCACTTTTATACCCTTATCATATGAGCTTGCATTTAGTCAGGATATATCAAACTCAGTTCTTTTTTATGCTAATTTTGACAAAAACCTAAATGCAGAGACCCATTCAAAAAACGGAAAACCTCTTTGGAAGAGAGTCAAAGCAACAAATGCCGGCTATCTTGGAAAGGGAATCAAGGTGCTTGAGTCTGGATATCTTTGCTATAAGAATATCTCCTTTCCTAAAAATGGTACGCTCTCTTTCAGGTTGAATGTTGATAAAGAAACAGCAACTGATTCAAAAAAGGCATTTTTATTTATGCTTGATTTCCCAGGCAAAAAACAGTTCAGTCTTTTCCTTCAAAAAGATACCCTTCTTTTACTTGTCGGAGAGGATGAAGTTTCTACCAAGGCTATAATAGCAGAGCAACTAGATTTCTACCCTGAAGAATGGCATCAAGTAGTAATTGCATGGAAAATTGACGCAGCCTTGGGAGCGGTTTATAAAGGAGGCTCTGGACGTGGAGAGGTAAAGATTTACATCGACGGGAAAATAATGGCTTTGAATCAAGAAGTAAAACTGCCGGAGGGAAAAGCAAGCGCAATTTATCTGGGATCGTCCCCCAAAAAGATAAACAATTTTCAAGGAATACTTGATGAATTCAAAATCTACAATCATGCTCTAAATGACAAAGAAATACGTGATTATTTTAATAGTGGAGGTGGTTAGACCGGAACTTATAGATAAATCAAAGATACAAGAACGGTTGCGCCATTAAAGTTGATTTTGTTTCATATTTGTTCAAGATAAAAGATGAAAAAGCAGTAAATTTTCACATTAAACGAAGGATAAAAAGCGTGAAAAAAGTAAAAAGATTTACACTCATAGAATTGCTCCTTGTGATTGCCGTAATCGCAATCCTAACTTCTATTCTGCTCCCTGCTCTCAATAGGGCAAGGGGAGCCAGCAGAAAAATATCGTGTTCAAGCAATCTAAAGCAACTTGGCGCGTCTTTGTATCTTTATCTTTCTGATTACAATGATTACTGGCCAATGTCCAAAGACCCTTACGGTGGAATCTTATGGCCCCACAAATTAAGACCATACACAAATAATTTTACTCCTTTTGAGTGTGTCGCAAATGTCAAGACTCTGCGTGACAACAACTTTGATGAATATGAAAACAAGGTGATATCATATATATCAAATGGTCTTCTTCTGGGAGCTTATCATGGATCTGGTCTAACTAACTTCATTAAGGATTCACAGGTGCGGGATCATTCAGGGACAGCCGCGTTGATGGATATGAATCCTTACGGCAAAGACAATGATCCTCTGTTTGGCATAGGTAAGCCAGTATCGCAACATGACTTTCTCCTTGATTTTAGTGATCCTGCATGCCGGGTAGGATACACACATAACAGGTTATGCAATGCCATTTTTGCGGATGGACACGTCTCTGATTCAAAACGATTTCAAGTAAAAGATATAACAATAAAAAATGATTAAAGACCAACAATGAATAAGGATTGAGCGACCTGTCAAAAAAATACAATTCAGGGATTTGATGGTGTGGAGACTCAGGTGCGCCGTGCAAAGGCACAATAATCCAGCGGGTGAAAGCCCCGGACTGGCAAAGGTCGTCCCAGCCGGGTAGCTATCCTGACAACTGAGGAGGCAAGAAACCGGTTGAAGCTCAGGAGGCAGGAGTGAAATTTTTTAACCGGATTTCCTAAAAAAGGAAATCTATAAAAAAATGACACTACAGTTAACCGCTTGATCATAAACGCTTATCCGAATAGAGAGCATTCTGCCTTATAGCGAACTTGCTCTACCATTTTATATTCAAGTCCGTCACCCGACGGACTTTTTTTTTGCCCGCATATCCCCTTGTATCAAAAGGTTTTACAATAATTCTCATTTCCGAGAGAAAGCCTCCAGTGAAGCGTTTTTTAACAGATTTCACCCCTTTTGCTCTCTGTGTCTCCAATAGTGACGGACTCGCCCTTCAGAATTTCGCTTGTATGTCTTGGGCTGTTAGTTGTTTATATTTAGGCATTTCTGCTGATTGGACACTTTTTTAACAAATTTCGTGAGTTCGATTTTCAACGCAATTGGTGTCTGATAAAATGGAAAGAATCGAACCAATGACCTTCAGATACAGGCAAGGAAAACTACATTTGACCTCAAAGCGCACAGAGAAAAGTTATTAAACCAAACAACTTGGTGTGCAATTTTGAGTCCGTCACTTTAGTTGTTTTTTGCTGTTTCTTTTTCTTTCATCGGAGGCCTAAATAAGGCCAGGGAGGCAAACACCGCAAAGCCGACAATGGTTCCGGTCATATGAGCCACGGGAACCGGGATAAAGTCTCCGGGACGACAAAAAAGCGTTACGCCGCCATAAAGCTCACATAATATTTTTCCTGCTAGGCCGCCCAGCAGTAGTATAAAAAGAGCTGTCGGCAGACGTTCTCCGGCAATAAATGCATTTCTCAGACAGAACAGAACGAAAAAGACAAAGAGCGCGGTGTCAATACCCGACAAGCCGCGATAAGAGCTAATTT
>CAZYVR010000247.1:0-8938 GCA_964651145.1 uncultured Victivallales bacterium
CCAAGTCCTATTCCCAGAAAAAGACTCATGTTTTTATTCCTTATATAATTATATCAATTAGCGCTATTTTTGTTTTCAAAAGCAAAGCATTTTAATTTTGAGAAACTTTAAGATATGCGCGGTTTTATAAAATGCAATTGTCCCCGCCTATTCCTTGTTTTTTGCTAAAATAAGACAGGACTAGCACTGTGATGTCGTCGGATTGTTCGCTCGCGCCTATATGGGACTCAACATTTTCCAGTATCAGTTCGGCTATTTCCTGGCAGGATAAAGAATCGTCTTTTTCAATTAGAGATTCCAACCTGGATGTTCCGAACATTTTCTTTTGGCTGTTGTAAGCTTCGGATATCCCGTCTGTGTACAAAATTATCTTGTCGTTTTTCTCGAGAGTTGTTTTGCCTGACTCATATTCTGTTTCTGGATCAAGTCCCAGCGGCATTCCGTGAACGTCTTCCAGGGAAATTAATTTTTCTTTTCTCTTTATATACGGAGGACAGTGTCCGGCGTTGCAGTAATTCATTTCGCCGGTTTTCAGGTTCAGGATTCCCAGAAAGAAAGTAACAAATACGTATTGTGGATTTTCCGCGGCCAGATCTCTGTTTACTATGTTGGCTATTTCAGAAGGCGGGATGTCGTTTTTGGCGGTGGCCCTCAACAAATTCACTGTTACGGCCATAAAAAGCGAGGCCGGCACGCCTTTCCCTGACACATCTCCTATTGCAAAGCAGAGCATATCTTTGGCAATGAAGAAAAAATCGTAAAAATCGCCGCCTATATGAGATGCAGGTTTAAGAATGGCAAAAATATTGAGATCTTTGCGAGTCGGAAAAGGTGGAAATATTTTTGGCACAATGCCATACTGAATGTCGTGAGCTACTTTTAATTCGTTTTCAAATTTGTCCTTGGTCGCCATTGTTTCGGCCAGTTTTCTTGTCGAATCATGAATTGAGTCCAGCATTTTTTCGAAGATGTTTTCAAGTGCGTTGAACTCTTCAGTTTTGCCTAAGTTTACAGATATTTTGCGCAATCCGTCTTTTTTTATTGTCGTCATAGCCATTAGCAATCTGGTCAACGGCTTGGACAAGGAGTCTGCCAGAGCCACAGAGGCGCAAATTGCCACAAACAGAGCGGCGAGAGCGACAAGGAGAATGTTGACAATCAGGTTGCGAATATCTTTGTTTATTTTAGCGTCTTTTGCGGCTATGTTTTTTTCTATCCGGTCAATGTAAACGCCCGCGCCGATGACCCAGTCCCATTCCTTGAAGCATTTTACATATGACATTTTTTTCTGCTCTATTGTCGTCCCATTCTCTGTTGGCTTGGGCCAGGGATATTCAAGAAAGCCGGCTCCATTTTTCTCGCATATTCTTACAGCGGCTGCGAATAGATTTTCTTTAGCCGGACCGACGCAATTGTATTTCGGCGCGTCAAGAGGCTTGCCGTCGAGCTTTGGAAATATGGGGTGCATTATCATTCTGGGGAAGGGCAGTTCCATATTGTTTATCCAAAAGTAGCCCACTCCATTGTTGTATCTCATATTTTGTATGGCCTCTATGCTTAAGGCTTTGGCATCGTTGATAGCATCATCAATATAAATGCCGGAACCTATAATCCAGTTCCACTCTTTGAACATTTTTACATATGAGAGTTTGGGCATATTGGGCTTGAATCCATTTTTTGTCAGTTTGGGCCATGTGTATTCCACAAAGCCTTCGCCATTTTTGCGACAAACCTTGGAAGACGCCCGGAAAATATTTTTTTCAGGGCCTTTGGCTGTTTCATATTTTTGATTGTCGAGCGCGTGTCCTTCAAGGCTAGGCATTGTGGGGTGCATTATCATTGCTGGAATTTCATCGGCGCTGCTTATCCAGACGTATCCGCCTTTTCCGTCGTATATTATTATCCTTGCGGCTTCTTTCGCCCGTTTCTGCGCTTCTGCGAGAGAGAGTTTGCCCACTTTAAAAAGAATTGCCTCTTCTTTGATTTTGCTTATTGCTCTGTTCACGGCATCTTTAAGTCGGTAACCATAGTATTTTTCAAGGAAGTTCTTGTCTCGGGCATTGTTATAATTGGCCTTGATGGATTCATAGGCTATGTCTATCAAATTTTTAAGGGATTGTTTTGTCTTTTTCTGTTCCTCGTCGCGATATTCTCTTTTATTTGCCTCTCCAGTTTTCTTTATATTGAATATTGAGATTGGCACAACAAGAGCCATGGAAATTAACACGATAAAAATGGAGGTTAGTGATATTTTTGTTCTTATTTTCATGGTTCCCCCCTGCTTTGCTTGGCAAATTTAAAAAACTCTGAATTTTGTATCTTTATACTTTCTTCAGCCAGTCCGGCCAATTGATAGTCATCCCGTCGCATTCTGAGTCGAGGCATTGGCGGATAAGCTTTATAACTTCGCCTCGGGGCCCGTTTATTCCCCAGGCTCTTACTTCTGGTACAATCTCTCTCGCTTTCTTTACAGAGTCAGGAGCTAGGCTGGAGGCGCGCGGGCATATCTGATAAAGGCTGGCTTCTTTTGCCAGTTTTAGAGTTTTGGCGTCGATTTTTTCCACTAGCCAGCCCAGCCTTATGTCGGGGCATATCTTATTCATGCTTAGAAGATTGTCGTAGCTGAATGAGGTTGCTATGCAGTTCTCCCGCAATTCAAATTCATCTATGATTTCCAATGTTTTTTCCGCCAATTTTGGATTGCAGCCCTTCAATTCTACGTGATACGTGACTCTGTCGTTAAACTGCTCAAACAAAGTTTCCAGAGTTATCATCCTGACATTGGCGAACAAATGTGGAGAAAACCACGATCCCATGTCTAGCGTTGACAACTCTTCCCAGGTCAACTGTTTAACTTTTTTTGCGCCGTGTCCATATCGTTCCAGTGTGTTGTCGTGGCATATTGCCGCTTCGCCATCTTTTGACAGTTGAATGTCCAGCTCAAATTCGTTTGCGCCCATTTCAAAGGCTAGCGTAAACGCTGACAAAGTGTTTTCCGGAGCGTACCCGGACGCTCCTCTATGAGCTATAATTCTAAAATTTTCAGGAACTTTAAAAGGCAACATCTTTACCCTCTTGTTATTTTTCAATTATGCTTTCAAGCATAAAATTTTGATCTTTGCTTATATAGGCAGGGAACAGCCTGCCGGGGATGCCTCCCAAAAGTCGCCCCGTCAATGACACGTTCTGTCGGCTTATATAAGTTTTTCCGTCAGGTTTCTCGTAGATCGCGAATGCGCAGGGTATTATAGCCGCGACTTTGCGGTCGTCTGGAGATTCAAGCATTTGTTTGGCGTATTGCCCGTGGCAGAGTTTTATTATTCTCATTCTGCATTTGTCTGAAGTTTGCGGAAGGGCGCAGGATACTAGTTGAGCTTGCCATGGTTTTTTGCTTCTTACGTTTGTCAGAGCTTTTTTGACTGTTTCGTCAAAGCCATATTTGCTGCGGTATTCCAGCACTGAATTATTTCGGAGGTATATTATTCCGAATATAGAAGTAATTGCCGCTCCCCATAGAAAGCCGGCGAACATTGCGCCAATATATTTTTTGTCAGGAATTCTCATTTTTATTTAATAAACCTCTCTGCTTTTTTTACTTAAAATATACAGAAAAATGCAATAGGGAAATAATATTTGAAAAAAAACTATAAAATCACTTGTCTTTGATTAAGCAATGTGTATCTTACACGTCTTGCTGATATGGATCCGTAGCTCAGTTGGTTAGAGCAGACGACTCATAATCGTCTGGTCGCAGGTTCGAGTCCTGCCGGATCCACCATCTACTTTTCTAAAACTGCTCTCAGCTTCTTGTTGTCATATCTGCAAAAGCCGTTGTACCAAAGGGTTTTACGAATTTGCCAATTCCCCGAGAAATCCCTAATTTTTGGGTTTCCGGGACATGTTTCGGATGACTTTTTCTCTGTTTCTCTGTTTTTACTGGTCGCGGCCAGTAAAATTGATTTGCCAGGAGCCTGAGTCATTACGCCATGAAAACCAAGTATTTACGCAGATAAATTTCAATTTTTCGCCAATTTTTGTTTCGTTTTACGCCGACTACGGTGTCCGTTCGATGTGTAAAACTAAACTTTTTACACCGCCTCAGCCTCAAAATACCACCCTTATGCGTTATTCTTCTGTGAAATATTTATAAAATTATTTCTTTTTTTGTCTGAAATTTACCTTTGCCGTTTCATTATAAGGAAATCTATAATGCTGAAGAAACCCGGATCAATAAGTTTCCGATGACTCCGGGCCGCAAGTTTGAGTACATGTTCGATTTCGGGGATGAATGGTTGCATGAAGTGGAACTGCTGTCCGTAAATCCGGCGTCCCCGGACGGGAAATATCCGACCGTTGTCAAACGCAAGGGCGTTTCCCCGGAACAATACGGTTGATCCCACACATTGAATCTTTCCAAAGCGTGGTATTTCATTTATTTATTCCATAGCATACCTCATAACATTCTGTTTTTTCAGAATGTCTACTTTTATTATCCTGGAGTGTGTCATAATTCCTTGAGCTCAGAAAAACCACTTTTTGTGCGTGGCGAGTAATCTACATTGCTTGAGCGCAAAAATATTGTATATTGGCTTCAAATAAGAACTTGAGGAAATATCATGATAAAAGAAACATTCGATAAATTCACAGCTCTGATCAAAGGCGTCAATGACGATGCAGTCAAAGACGCGTTTCTGAATTTTCAGAAGTCGCTGGAATACTGTGTTGAAGAGAACAATGTCATGCGCGAGGTTCTCCGCGACAAATATAAATGCAAAAAACTTCAGCTTACTGATGAACAGAAAAAGCGTCTGTCAGTCAAGGCTATCAATCTAAACAAGCACATCCTTGAGGACGTGATCAAAATATTTCAACCAGCAACCGTCCTCGGCTGGCATAAGAATTTGATAGGCAAGAAATATGACAGCACTGGGAGCCCGAACGGGGCAAAACGAGGCCCTAAAATAACTCCTCCCGAGGTAGTGATAGAAGTATTGAAGCTCGCTCGTAGAAACCCCGAATGGGGCTATGAACGGATTGCCGACTGCATGGAATATCTTGGCTTTAAAATTTCAGCGGCAACCGTAAAACGGATCCTCCTGGACTATGGCCTGACTCCTGATCCTGATCAAAAACATCGAGTAGAATGGGAGCGTTTTATATCATCGCACAAGAATGTCATCGCGGCCACCGATTTTTTCACAGTCGAATTGCTCACGGAGCAAGGCCTCCAGCGTTACATGGTTCTTTTCTTTATTGACAATTGGGACTCGCAAGGTTGAAATCGCTGGCATTCAGAAAGATCCCGATGGCCCTTGGATGGCACAGATAGCGAGAAATCAAACAGACGCCTTTGACGGTTTTCTGTTGGGTAAAAAATATCTAATTCATGACCGTGATCCGCTGTATACAGAACAGTTCTCCCAAATAATGAAAGGCTCAGAAATAACGCCCAAGCGTCTTCCTGGATATCGGCCAGTTATGAATTCCTTTGCCGAGTCGTTTGTGAAAACAATAAAAACCGAATGCCTTAACAAATTGGTTTTGACCAGCGAAATGCAATTGCGCTACGTGCTAAAAAATTATATTTATTTTTACAACCATTGCAGGCCACACCAGGGCTTGGGCGGAAGAATGATCGAGCCACTGCCCCAGGACAAGGATGGCGAGATTGTTGAGTTCAATCACCTAGGCGGCTTGATGAGGTCATACCGCCGCGTGAAACAGGCGGCTTGAGCAGAGACGGAATTATGATACCTTCCCATAAGAGCGAAAATCAAAGTTGCTGCTTGAGGCTGGATTTTAGACAAGAATAAAAATGATCAAAGCCAGAAACGAAGAGAAAGAAATAGGTGAATTTTTTTAATTTATTGCGCTCTTTTGGAAATTTTTAAAATAAATTCCACCTTCTGCAAGTTGCTTATGATAAGCTTTTAGCACAAGCAGAGAGCAGCGGAGAGCAGTTCGATTTTTATCTGACATCCTCCACGATATGAAAAGGATGACAAAAACAGCCAGAAAATTTACAGCGGAAAAGATTAAAGAGGGCAGAAGCGAAGAGCCAGAAGTCAGGCTCTTGAGCCTGATGCTGGATTTTATTGACGGGAAGGCGATTGCAGAGAAAAGTTATCCCTTTGGCGTATATAAAATTCCATACAAGAGGATCTTTGACACTGTCAGCGGATCGCGGCCATAATATTTATTCCCACGCCGAAGCGTCCGTCATTTGTCAGGTCAATGCCGCCGGATAAGTGTTGCAACGGATTGCTTTGGCCGCAATTTGCCCGGAAGCCTCACCCATGGACACCGCATTGCCAGTCACGCGATAGCTGGAATGAGCCAGGAAATCACCGCTAATGCAACGGCCAGCCATCAACATGTTGGCTCTGTCCTTGCTAATAAGCGCTCGCAAGGGGATGTCATATGGTTGTGTTTTGTGGTGGGGCTCTATTCCTTTTGTTTTATCTGGATCAGTTGAATGAACATCAATGCCCAAATTACATCTGCATACAGAATCCTTGAACCTTGCGCCACGAATAAGATCCTCGACTGTGAGCTCATAAAGCCCCTTGATTCTGCGTCCTTCGCGAGTCCCAATTTGCTCTGCGCTGGTTGCTATTCTCAAATTTTTCCATCGTCCGCCAAGTTTCCTTAATGCATTTACCTGCTCATGAATCTCACTTCTGGCCGCAACTGTTGCTTTTGTAACATCATCGGCATTGATGGCTGAAACCTTATATTGATGATTTGCCATAAAAAAGAAGAGATCATCGATGACATGAAAAAGCGAAGGACGGCCATACGAGGGAATATTCCCGGCGCGCTCCAATTCCGCCTTTAATCCCCCAGTGGAGTTGGTCCAATCTGTATAGCCATTTGTCACATCAATTACATCTTCAAGGCAAATCCCTGTCAACAGGCAAAGCAAAGACATGGGTTGAGTCAAGCCATCTTCTGGTTTTCCAAAGTCAAAATCACACCCCGCCGCCGCGCCAAGATCTCCGTCTCCGGTAGCGTCAATAAACATCTTTGCCTTCCAGGCTTCACTACCGGATTTTGATTCAGTAATGATATAATCAATATTGTTGTCACTTCCCCAAACAGCAGAGACAAGCCGGGTATGAAAGCGCAAATTGACTCCGGCGGCAACGCACTTCTGTTCCAGCATTAATTTCGTTATCTCCATGTCAAAAGCAAAACTGTTGCCTTTGGGCGGCAACAAGACAGCCTCCCTTTTTAGCAAGTCCTCTCTGAATTCCCTCATTAGGCCGCTTTTCTTGTCATGATCCATAACCCAACTGAGCAATCCAGCGGTCCATGTTCCGCCCAAACACCCTTTGACTTCTATCAGAAGAGCTTTGGCTCCTTCTCTGGCTGCAGCTATTGCGGCGGAGACTCCAGCCGGGCCAGCTCCGCATATTATAACATCATAGCTCCCTGCAAGAGGAGTTTCACGCGGAGATTCTTTAACCATTTCAATTTTAGACATAGCCTGTTCCTTATTCCATTAATTCAATCAACTCTGTGCAATAGTATAATTCTAATGAAACTCCTTGACAATGCAAAAATATGTCGCATTAATACAATATAATGCTATATTTGATATTATAATGAAGTTTTTTACAAAAATAGAATCCGCCAACGAAAAAGAATACATTGAGACAGCCCTGAAGGATATTGAGAATTTTCTGGGTGTCAATATTACTGTCCATGATCGCAGAGGCTTGCTGAGAGACTCCAAAGGCAATCCTTTATTGCCAGGAAGGAATCTTCATCCGCATCCATACTGCATAGAAGGCCGCTACACCGAACCAGGGTGGAACTCCGCATGTGTTCGTGATTGTTTTTGGAATTCAGAAGCTGTCGCCGAGCGTGAACTCAAGCCTTTTTTAAAGCGCTGCTGGAAGGGCACGGCAGAACTTGTCTTTC
Source organism: uncultured Victivallales bacterium (assembly GCA_964651145.1). Lineage (GTDB taxonomy): Bacteria > Verrucomicrobiota > Lentisphaeria > Victivallales > GWF2-45-14 > CAZYVR01. The sequence continues at coordinate 7,927 of CAZYVR010000247.1, forward strand.
CAGTGGTTCAAAAAAACACTCATATTCTGACCTTATACGCAGGAACCTTCAGGAAGGCAGATGATCTTGAACAAGAACAATTGTTGCCTAAAAAAATATTAAAAATGTACAAGCAACTGCCTGTATGGGATGATGCCAAAATGGAATCATGCGCCAGGATATTATATTTTGCAGCCCAAGGGATTATAGAATGTGTCAATCAACAGAATGAAACTGAAAACGCTCCATTGGGCCGCGCGGATGAGATCCAAGCATACCTTCGCTACAATGCGCATAAGAACATAAAACTTATAGATTTGGCAAAACACTTGTGCCTTTCCCCTTCAAGGACAAGTCATCTTGTGACAAAATGCCTTGGTCGCCCTTTTCAAGAGCAACTGATTCGTGAAAGAATGCTGCGGGCTAGAACACTGCTTCTTTCCAGCAACCAAGTCCTTGAAGACATCAGCGCAGCAGTGGGAATAAGCAATGTCTATTACTTTGGCCGTTTATTTAAAAAGTTCTATGGCAAACCGCCAGGAATTTATAGAAAACACTATATCCTGGAGTATGGGATAAAGCAAACTTATTAACAAGAGCCTTTTTCAAGTATCCCATTAATTTGTCAACGAATTCAGGTGGATAGGTGTTTGCCCAGCATGTTTCCCAATCCCATTTAAAATCAGGGCCACCTTTATTATTAGGATTACTATACGCCATCTCCATTTCTGTATAAAACATAATAATATAATCCTTTGCCGGACCATATAGTTTCTCAAAAAATTCTTCAATCATTTTGTCGGAATTTTCATTGATATTCCACATCATCCGATAACCGACGTACACATTCAGAGCGTCATACATCCAATTGCCGCCAGGCAAAAGAATAACTCTTCCTTTGACTCTGCTTTTGTCGAGCAGAAACCACTCCTTAATGCCATGAGCAAAAATTGTTGGAGCTTTCCTTATTCCCTTGCGATAAAGTGAGCCCTTTTGTCTGAACAGTTTTTTCTTTCTTTAAGGTGTGAAACAC
>CAZYVR010000248.1:0-8867 GCA_964651145.1 uncultured Victivallales bacterium
TCCAAACACCTTCAATTCCCGCCAAATGTCCAAGTTATTTTGAATAGACTCCTAAGAAAAAAAAAGGAGCCCTGAATCAGGGCTCCTTTTGTCGATTAAGCGGACAATTAACAGGCTATCAACGTTTCAAGCTAAGCACTGTCTGCAGCATTTCGTCCGCTGTTGTGATTGTTTTAGCGTTCGCCTGGAATGAACGCTGCGTGATGATCATGTCGGTAAATTCCTGAATCAAGTCAGTATTAGAATTTTCCAGTGACCCTTGCATCAGTGTTCCCGCTCCGTCTTCGCCTGGCACAGATGGATTTGCCGATACTTTGGCAGTGTCGGTTGTTGTTTTGTACATGCCTCCTTCAAGGCGGGACAACGAGTCCGGGTTGTTGAACCGCTGAACCCCTATATATCCGTTTGTCACAATAATAGCCCGCTGCGCTCCGGGGTGGTCGTCTACAACGGGTTGCCAGGTTTCTGTTGTTCCTCCAACTGCATCCCAGCCTGGATCATATGCCGCTGGCGTCTGAACCGCAGCCCATGCCGCATAAGTTGTATGTTCGCCTACAGTCAAAGCAGCCCAGTCGTTGCCGCCAGCCGCAGGCATTCCGGGATCGCCAGCCACTGGCGTTGCCGGCGAAAGCGCATTTGGCAGAGCCGTGACGATACCCGCAGATGATATTTCGTAAGAAGTAGGAGCAGGCGTGGGTGACAGGCCTGTTGAAAACTTTACAATCTGAGAGGTTGTAACGTCTCCTCCAGCTGTAGTGGCTCCAAGCAACTGCGCGCCGTTGGGGCGTTCAAAAGAAAAGTAAGTTGGGGTCGAAGGATTGTCCGCAACCAATGCAAAGTCTCCGGCGCGTGTATAGTAGATGTTGCCCTGATATGCGACAGGCAGGAAGCCGTCCCCTGCTATGGCTATATTTGCGGCGTTCGAGGTGCCTTCTATAGAGCCTGAGCCCCAGTCAGAGGTTGTGCCGCCTGTGCGCACACCGTTGCCGTACTGGATTTGAAGCCCGTTCGGCAAACTGCCGGAATGAGTAACAAACTCTTCCGTGAAGGAAAGTTTGCTTGATTTGAATGCCGTTGTCCTCGAGTTGGCTATGTTATTGCCAATGACTGAAATTCTGTCACCCATCGCAAGCATGCCCGATACGCCTAGATTAAATGCGCTTCTAGCCATTGTTTTTCTCCTTGATTATTGAGATTAATTTTATGCAATATTTTTTCATTTTATATTTTCTACTCTGCTACTGGAGGGGGATTGTAAATGCTTTTCAAGAAATTCATCGGAACCTTGGCTCCGTCTACATCCAGAGTCACGACATTACCCGTCACGTCTACTTTAGTTACGTTTCCAACTACCTCTTTGGCAGTCTCCGCGTCGACGTAAACAACATCTTTTCCTATAAGCGACGCGGCTGTGGCGACATTGCTTGTGTTTATATATGTTGCCATGTTGTCATTAAGGTTCTGGGTGCCTTCAAGTGTGCTGAACTGCGAGAGCTGAAGAACCAGATCTTTGTTGTCCATAGGTTCAAGAGGGTTTTGATTCTGCAATTCCGCCACCAGAAGATTAAGAAAATCCTCTTTTCCCAGCTCTTTAGAGGACAGCTGTGTTATTCCAGAGGTAGACGGGAGCAGATCGCTAATATTTTCTGTTACTCCTAGTTCTGCCATTTTCTCAACTCCTTAAGTTCGTTTTATTTTCTGAGATGAATATCACGCATTAGCTGTGCCAATTGTTTACAATGCTTGTGCTTGTTGTGTAAATTATTCGCAAACCTTATGCCAAACGCCCACTTTGGGCGTGAAAATCTTGTTTTTTCTTGTTTTTTTGGCCGGGCAAGCAGTGATACTTTTTCAGACAAAGAAGAATTTTGCAATCGAATGAATGATTTTTCCGGTCAGTGGAATATTTTTCCCTGCCCTACAGCAATGCGTTTTCAAGAGCCATGGCCTTGTCATGCTCGTCATCTCCCGCCAGCTTGACGTTCGCAAACAAGTCATTGCCTTGTTTTTTATTTTTATTTTCCTGAGCGTCATTTTCACGGCGTCCGCCCGACACATCCAGAGCCACATTTTTGTATCCCATCTGTCTGAGGTGCTGCGCAAGTTCATCTCTTTGATTCATCAACTGTTCGCGTGAAGACTCATTCCCCACTTCCAGGGAAATTGCGAGAGAGCTGCCTTTTTGCTGCAATGTCATGCTCATCGGACCATATGAGCCGCTGTCAAAGTTCATTGAAAGTTTTGAGCCTCCGTCAAGGTTGCTTCCCTTCAACATTCCCTGCATTTTGCCGATAAGCTCCTGCACCAGCGTTATGTTTGCCGCAGGATTGAAAGAGCTTGCCTGAGTTGCGGCTTGCGACATCATTTTTGCATTGCTCTGAGTTATTTCAGCAAAGGCAAATTGTTCCGTGGCGCTCATGTTTTTTATCGGCGCGGCTTGTTTTGCGTCAATAGCCTGGCCTGGCGCGTCTCCATTCAATGCGCGCAATATATTTTTTGCCGACCCAGCTGTTTTAATATTGGCTGACTGGCTGTTTTTAATCATTTCGCTTAAAATATTTTTTGTCCCTTTGCTTTCCATATTTTCGAGAGACTGTTCATTTAGCGGCGCATTTTTTGTGGTTGCGCGCACTTGCTGATTTTGATTGTTCAACAGACTTCTCAGAATATCCTTAGGGTCGGCATTGTTGCCGCTTTGATTATTGTTCGCTCCATTATTTTCTATGGTCATCTTTTTTATAACGACGCCTGTGTTCTTTTCCAGTTGGGACAAGTCTGCTTGGCTTTGCTTTGAGGCGGAGCTTTTGTCTTTTGCGCCATTGTTCTGCTTGTTTAAAATTGAAGCGGCTATTTTTCCTGATATATTTGCGGTTGCTCCGCTGTTTGGGTTCTTAAGGTTTTCAGGCATTTCATTTTCAATAATGTTGCTTTGGCTTTTTTCTGTTTTTTCTAGATTTTTTGTCTCTATTGTTTCCGTGTTTGCTTGTCCAGCCTTGATTGCATTCTGCGTTTGCTGCGCGGCTTCCGCTTTAACTTCCACCTTGCCGTCAGTTTTGCCGTCAGTTTCGGCCAGTTCCTGAACAGACGTCTCGCTTTTTATATTCAGGGCTTCATTAAGAGACTTGTTGTTTTCATTGTTTTTTGCAACGGCTTCCCCATCTTCGTCCTTTGCCTCTTGCTCTGATGTCGCGTTTTCTTTAGCGTTTTCTGATGTTTTTGAAGCTTCTCCTTGCTCGTCCCGGCTGCCTTTTTCTTCTGCTCCTATTTTCTCTTCTGCTTTAGTTTTTTCTTGCGCTGGAATTTCGGAAGTTTTAGCTGCTTCACTTGCAACGATTTCTTCGTTGTCTATTTTTTCAGTTTTTTCTTCTTTTCTGTTGTCATTCTTTTTTTCTTTTTTCTGTATTTCCTGCCTGCTGGAGTTTTCATATCTTTCAGGCTGGCTGAACTGAGTGTCTTTTGTCTCGGTTTCGTAATTGTCGCGGCTTTGTTCGTAAAAATTATTGTTGCTTTCCTGAGAACTGGAGAATGAACTGCATTCCTGTTTCAGAACATCTTTAAAGCTGAACGCTTCTGTCTTAAAAGCGTCAGGTTGTTTAGAGGTATTTGAAAAGAGACTAAAATTTTCATTGAACAGCGTGTTTTTTATTTTAGAGGCAGTTTGAAATAAGTTGCTCATTGTGAATTCTCTCCTCCAAGTTTTTCAGTTATAGTTTGCATTTTTTCTGTTATTATTCCCAAGCGTTTCATGTTTTTCTTTTCTGTCAGCAATTGCGCTATTATGTCTGACGCCTTCTTCGGATTCATAAAGTATAACACTCTTGCCGCCATATCGTTGTTGTATTCCATTAACATCAAGGCTCCTGGCGCAGGTTCCAGGCCAGAAATGAGAGCCGCCATCTTTTTTATGTTGTCCAATTCTTTTTTGTCTATCTCCACCAGAAGGTTTCTGACCTCAGTTTCCTTCTTTTGGATTTCTTTTTGCATTTTTAAAGCTTCCACTTTGATTTCTTCAACGACCTTCTGTCTTATGTCAAGTTTTTTCTCTCTTTCGGCAAGTTTTTCCTTTTCTGCCTTAAGTTCTTTATAAAAAACCTTCAAGTATTCTTCTTCAATCCGTTCGCTTGTTCCTGGACCTTTTTCTTTTACCTCCCGCTTTTTTTCAACTTTATTTCCTGATCCTCCATGGAAATAGGGTTGGGGGCAAAAGGGCAAATCGCCGGTGAGAAGCGTGTATACTAACGCTCCGATGCAAAAAGCTGAAACGGCGCTGCTTATAAAAAAAAGCATAGCAAGAGCTCTGGCTAATGATTTGTGTTCCATAATGTCACTCTAAATTAGTTGACGGTTAAACGGCTTCCCGGCTATTGAAAAAAGCCCTTACATTTCCTATCTCGTCATTTATTTTTTGTTCATCCCTGCGAAATTCAAGCTCCCATGCTGAAAATTCCCTTTCCAGCGCTTTTTCCATTCTTTTGACTTCAATTGTAGCGTCTTTAAGTCTTGTCATGCACGAGTCTGTTTTTGTTTGAGCCTGTTGTATCCTTAATATCTGATTTCTCCGCTGTCCCTTAAGGATTCTCAAATATTTTTCTCTTTGGAGAAAAAAACCGCTGGTGCATTTATCTTTTGCTTTTGCCGGATCCATTGCGCCTTTTATTTGCGTTTCAATGCCGGAAAGCTTCTCTTCCTCTTTTCTTAAAGCAAACTGCGCCTCGGCCAGCTCCGCTTCGCATACTTCTTTTTTTGTGTTGTTCACATTGAGAATGCTTTGCATTGAAAATTTAAATTTTTTCACTTCGCAAGTATTCCCTTCATTCTTTCAAATGTATCAAACCATTCAATTTTTTCGTTTACTTTTTGTTTCAGAAAAGCGTCTATAGGCTTTTTCTTTAGTATTGCCATGTCAATTTCAGAATTGCTTCCTTCTTTGTAAGCTCCAATATTGATCATGTCTTCCGCCTTTTTATACGCAGCCAACAAAGTTCGCATTTGCTGTGCCAACTCTAAGTGCTCTTCGGAGGCTACGCTGGTCATTACCCTGCTTATGCTCTGAAGCACATCCACTGCCGGAAAATGCCCCTGATGCGCCAAGTCTCTGGAAAGAGCTATGTGGCCGTCAAGGATCCCTCGTGCTGTGTCGCCGATCGGGTCGTTCATGTCGTCGCCTTCCACAAGCACTGTGAATATGCCTGTGATGCTGCCGTGTTGGTTTGTTCCCGCGCGTTCCAGAAGAGCTGGCATCATGCTGAACACCGATGGAGGATAGCCGCGGGTTGCGGGCGGCTCGCCTACTGCCAGGCCAATTTCGCGTTGCGCCATTGCATAGCGGGTTATGGAATCCATGACCAGCAGGATATTGTTGCCTTGATCTCGGAAATATTCGGCTATGGCCATTGCTGTTTCTGCGCCTTTGACCCTTTGCAGGGCTGACTTGTCGGATGTTGACACCAAGACAACTGACTTTTTGAGGCCTTCTTCACCCAGCGAATCTTCTATAAAATCGAGGACTTCCTTGCCGCGCTCTCCTATAAGCGAGATTACATTTAGATCAGACGAGGAATTTCTGCATATCATTCCCATCAGAGTGCTTTTTCCGACGCCACTGCCCGCAAAGATGCCCATTCTCTGGCCATTCCCGCAAGTAATGCAGGAATCTACGCTGCGGACTCCTGTCATAAAAGGCGTTTTTATTCTTGTGCGCATCATTGAGTTTGGCGCCGCCCTCCGCACTTTCCAGCGTTTGTCCGACACTATTGGGCCTTTGCCGTCAATCGGGCGGCCCAGACCGTCTATCACTCGCCCGAGCAGGGCTTCTCCCACGGGCACTGTAAATCCTTCATTCACAAGATATGCCTTGTCGCCGCTTCGGATTCCCTCTATGCTTTCAAGGGGAAAAAGCAAAACCCTGTCGTCCTTGAATCCCACAACTTCCGCAAAATTTTCGGAATTGGGGTCAGATGACGACCTGATTGAGATAAGGTCGCCTATTGAACACACGGGGCCTGACGATTCGATGGTGAGTCCGACAACCTTGGTTATCCGGCCCACTGAACGGAAAGACTTGGTTTTAATTTTTGAAAACTGATCGGTGAATCCGGCTATTTCTGGACTTTTAAGCATTTTGGGCATTCTGTTCTGCGGTTTCTTTTTCGAGCATTTTGTCAAACGCTTCCTTCAACGCCTCTATCCGTCCTTCGAGAGTCGCGTCGATGATCCCTTGCGGGCTTTCCACGATGGCTTCGCCGGGGGACAGATTAGGATCCGGAAAAACCTCGACTCCCATAGGGATGCCTGTGGCTTTGCCATCTCTTAATTTTGCGGCAAATTCAGGATTGAGATAAAGCTTGGCTCCTTTCAGGTTCATTACCGGCACGAGCGCCTCCGCTATCAATCCGCGCATTCTGTCTTCATGCGCTATTTCACCCTTTAATATCATTTTGGCTATTGTGAACGCCAGTTTTCCCACTTCTTTTTTTGTTTGCGACTCCAGTTCTTGAAAATACGAAGAAAGCGAGACTGGTATTTCTGAAACCACATCGTTGATCTTTACATTCAGCGCCTGGATTTGCGGAGCCATTTGCTGTTCGCAGGCTTTCCAGCCGTCCTGATGCGCAATCCGGTATTGCTCTTGAGCCTGTTCCGCCTCAATAGCCTCAGATGTCCTTGCTGTGTTGCCTCCTTTTTCGTCGGTGACTATCACATTGCTTGCGCCCATAGAGGATACGAAACTCATTTTGTTGGAAAATAAAACTTTGTTGTCAGACATAAATATCTTCGTCCTCTCCTGTGCTTATAGTTATTTCGCCGGCGGCTTCAAGGGCTCTGACCACTCCGACTATGGCTTTTCTCTCGTTTTCTATTTCGCTCTTCTTTACTTTTCCCATCAAACTCATTTCTTCTTCAAGATTCTCTTTGGCTCTCTTGGACAGATTGTTTGTGAATTTTTCAGAAACCATCTTCGGAGCTCCGCGCAAAGCAAGGACAAGCTTGTCTGTTGGTATTTCGCGGAGGACTTTCTGAATGTCCGTGTCGGTGAGGTTGACGATGTCGTCAAAAGTAAACATCAAGTCGCGAATTTTGTCAGCCAGCTCCGGCGATTCTTCCTGAATCGAGGAAATAAGCTCTTCTTCAAGTTGTTTGTCAACGCCCTGAAATAATTCCGCCACAAAATTGGGTCCCCCGAGATTGGTTCTTTCCTCTTCATCGGTCGGGTTGATTGAGGATGTCACTTTTTCAACAAAAATTTCTTCAATCCTCTCAACCACTTCATTGTCGGCTTCTCTGTCCAAAGCCAGACGGATGATGATTTCCTCGCGAACTTCCTCTTCAAGGAATGAAAGCACTTCGCCCACCTTTTTCGGAGGGAAGAAGCTGAGGATTATAGCCGCAGTTGCGGATTGTTCATTTGAAAGAATAGTGGCCAAATCCTGGCCGCTGACATTTATTATAGTTGAAAACGGCTTTGGCTTTCTGGGCTTGGCCCTTTCCAGCAGTTTTTTTGCCTCTTCTTCGCCAATAACACCGTTCAAGATCTGCCAGGCCACTTCTTCGCCGCCTGTGGGATCCACTCCTTGAACCAGCTTGCCCGATATCTCTTCAAAAACAGAACCCTGAACTTCCGTGGGGATTGAGCCCAGGCTTCTTATTTCAGAAGCGATCGATTCCATCGTGGTTATAGAAAAATGCTTCATTATAGTAATAGCTTTTTCACGCGGAATGCTGGTAAAGAAGATTGCAAGCTTTTTGGCTGTTCTCATTCTTAGCGCCATTTCACTTTCTCCTCATGTATCTCTGAATATATGTTAAACTTTAGTATACAACTAACCGTGGTCCGATGCCAGCCAACGTTCGAGTATATCCGCCACCGCTTGAGGCGAGGCTTGTGACTTTTCATCCAGCGAATTCAACAGCATTTCGCGATCTGACGCCGCCTTTGTGTCCTGTTCTGATTCGATTTGTCTCACTTCTTCGCCGTAAATCCCGGAGGAAGACACGGAGCCGAATCCCAAATCTGATCCTTCCACGCTGGTCTTGTTGAAATATTTTTTGAATATTTTGTAGAGCACGAGCAGAAGCAACACTCCCAGAATGGGTCTGACAAGCTGAGACTTTGAATATTTGTCGACCTCGAACATTATCTTGTCAGTAATTGCAACAACAGCCGGTTCAGGTTTGGGAGCCGGGATAAATGGCATTTCTTTGACTGTGACTATCGGATTATTTTTCAACTCGTCCTGTGTAAAGTAGTTGTTTGCTCCAACTGCAGCAGAAACAAGTTTTTCAAAATTGATTTTTTCCTCCGGTGTCCATGAGGCTCCATCGGTTTTCTTGGCTATTGTGACGGCGACTGTCAGTTTTTTGAGCCTTCCGCCTTTTATTGTCGTCTTTTCCACAGTCTTGGGAACTACAAATTGCTTCTCAGTGGTCTTGCGCTGTTCCTGAGACACATTTTCTTGCTTTTGAGAGCCTTGTGGATTTTTTACAGACACATTTGCGGCCACTCCGGTTTTTCCGCCGGTTGATGAACTGCCGCCTGTTTTGGAATTGCTTTCTGTGACTGTTTTTTCCTGAATCGCCACAGCTCTTTCAGAATCATAACTTTCAACTATTTTGTCCACATTGTTGAAATCCATTTCGCATGACACCATGGCAACAACGTTTCCGTAGCCAACTATCGGCATCAGAATGGCTTCCGCTTTTTCTTTAAGCATTCTTTCTGTCTTCTGACATATCTCCATGTGACGATTTGAATCGCCGTTCGCAAGTTCTCCTTCCGACACTTGTCTTATAAGAAGATTTCCGCGATTGTCGGTTATTGTGACATCTTGTGGCGTCAGTCCTGAAACTGCTTGCCACCATATATCTTA
>CAZYVR010000249.1:0-8856 GCA_964651145.1 uncultured Victivallales bacterium
AAAGACGCAGAGAAAGCTATGATTCCTCGGAACAAAGCGCAGAAGAGGCATAATATAGCGTTTTGCTATCTAAAGGTGGTACATTCTGATTCGACCAGCCCTGGTACATTTTAACCGACCGCTGACATCTTTGACAATTTACCGCGCCAGTTTAGATTTTCAAAGTTTAGGTGTCATTTAGACTCAAATGTTCTCTGTTTTTGCGAAATATTTTTCAATTTACTGCGCGCCAGCCTAAGGCGTTCATTATGTATGTGTTGCGAGAATCAATGGCGATAGAGAGGGGTTTGCTTTACGTTGCATCTGCTGCTTGATGGACGGTTTAAATTCAAAACAATTCGTTGTCTATTAGATTCCAATAAATGAATATTACGGGATACTTCGCCACAGCTGAGCTAAAGTTCGGCCTCTTTCTCGGCGGTTATGTCCTGGTTTTCTTCAAGAGTCGGCAAGTCTTTGAGACGCATTTTTAAATCGTGCACAACAGTCTTAGCCAACTCGATGAAACCTCCCATTCGTTTTATTCGATCTTGCAATTGCTCCCGTGCCTCGGTATTGGAATCTGGGTCCTTTCCGAGATCAGCATTGTTCAAAACGAAATTGATTGTGATTTCCGAGGCACTGAGTTCAGTCTCGGCTGCTTCTGCCAGTTTGACCCATTCCTTTGACTTGTCCACGGCAGCCTTTGCTGCTTCTGACAGGCAAAATCCGATCAACACTTTTGCCGAATAGTCGAGGTCATCTACAATGGCAAGCCAGCGATCAGCTTCAGATTGTTCTTTGATTTCTTCCGTTAGCACTTGGGCATTATAAAAGTAACGAGGCGTATTATTGTCCGGGTCAAGACTCACAATAGCGCGAACAACTGGTTCTATATCCTCAAACGGACGCTTTCCATTCGGAAATACCGTTCGATGCTTCCAAAGAGTCAAGATTGCTTCAAAGCAATTCTTTTCGGCTGTATCCTTATCCTCGCCCTTTGCATTTTCTGCTCTAACAACAAGATCGGCAATATGGTGTGCCATCCAACGGCCAAGGGTATCCGTTGAAGAGTCTAAGCCAAGTTCTTCTACAAGTTTACGGCCTAAGGCCGAAACATGCTCAAAGTGTGCGGAACTGTCCGTTTGCTTCGAGGAGGTAGAGTCTTGCTTGGGGGGGGATACGTTCTTTGTCATCTTCATCTTTATTCCTTTCGTATGGACTATAGCGGTGACGTCGGTCAATTTGCACTTCGACAATCAGATCACGGTCAAGCTTGGTCAACATCGCGGTCATAAAACTTAAGGACACTTGAAGCCGGTCGCCATGCTCTGGATTGACAGGCTCATAGCGTATAGCTTCATCATAATGGCCCCATACCTGTGAGGCCATTACAACCAATCCCGTCTCATCTCTCCAGAATCTATAGTCCGAGTCTGTTTTAATGCCCATCAAATCGATGATGTACTGCGCTGGCATCGGCGGAGACCAACTGACGCCACCCGCCCAGCGATCTTTGTCATCCAATCTTCGGTCATTGCTATTGTTAATAATCCAGCCTTTGAGGACAAATCCAGATTCGTCAATGTCCATGTCATTCCCAGCACTTGGAATCACATAATCATGTACGTTTTCTGTTGTGCTAAGAGCGCGAAGCAGCGCAGCGGACTTATCAGGTGATACCAGCCCGCTGGAAATATGGATTGATTGTTCCCGTTTCGAATCGGCAGTGGTCCAGTCACCCCAGAGGTTCAGCATATCTCCTGCAAGCAAAGCCTCATCGAAATCCTCCACAGTGATAACGCGTCGAATCTCTCCGTCATTTACCCGATCCTTCCATGAGGGCCGCTCCAAAGGGGGCAGATCACGCCGATCCCAAAGCCAGCGTTCGTCCTTTCGCGACAGATAATGACGTTCAAGCCAATAGACGAACTCATCGTACTCCCCATAACGGGAATCATGATGTATCGGCATGCTGGCCAACAGCTTTCCCGCAACAATCATCATAGCGTGGTAGGCATAATAAAAACTGAGAGCATCTGTATGTGGAGACAATCCGTGGGAATGATGCACATGACCATCTTCGTAAAGCCTCCGATGGCTCCGTTCATCTTTGTTCCACGCCCCCGTGCCCATGAACCCGAGTTCTGTTCGGATTACTTTTGACGCTTCGTCCTCGATATCCTTTTGCGACAAAGCGAACACGCGCCCCAAAGGCTCGTACCAATAGGAGCCGATGTCATGACCGAAGCAAAAACGGTCATCTTCATTGTCGGACATGGTTTCTCTTTGCTTATGATTACTGCGATCATATGATGCTGATTCTACAACTGGGAATGGCGATATATTGACATTTATGAGACGGTCTTTAAGATTAGCTCTGTCTGCCAATTCTCCATTGTTCATGAGCGCAAGCGCGGCGCGAGCGGCAAACTGCCGGATCGGGACATGCGGCTGGCCATTGAGAGCCCAAGCCACGATTTGATCCGCAAAAGGCACGAACTCTTGTGGGAATTCGGTTGCCGCTCGTGCAATGCCTATCAAGAACCATTGCATTGCATGCAAGTCATAGAAAACTAATCTTGCATCAACAAATGCCCCACCGCTTTTCTCGGTTGCGAATTTGAAAAGATGCCCGAGGATATCTTGCCGTCCCAGTGCCGCAAGGCCCAGTACCGCATGCGCGCCTTCCCATCGTAAGACGGCTTCAGGAGCAGCCATAGAGGCCCAAATATAGCCTGCAAGTGAAACCTTAACATCATCAGGAGGAAGGAGCTTACTTGACCATGGTCCATCTCCATCTTTGTCTTCCAGAATGGGACTGAATAGGTCAAGTCCGAATTCCAAGGCTTCCAAAGCCTCATCTTCCGAAAGCTTGATGGCAAGCAGGCCAACCAACGAGAATAGCCGATAAGAATCTCCGAAATCTGGTGTTTTTCCAATGGCATCAAGCACAACCTCAACTGCATCGCTCTCGCTTATCCCTGCCAATGCGCAAGCTGTGTTGAGAGGGAATGCTTCATAATACCGTTTTTTTGTAATTTCCATGCAGTAGCGACGGCAAAATATCTTCAGTGTGTCCGCCAAAACATGTATGATGGCAGGTCGTTTCCTCCACGCATCAGGAAATTGATCAAGAAAATTTCTTAGATCGTAGATATCGAATGTGGGTGTATTGCCCAAAGCTTTGATAAAGGCTACTTCTGAACCAACCGGCACACGCTCAATGACTTCCTTGAAAAATAAGGGCGAATCCATGCCTTTGAATGCTGCATAAGCTCGAGAAAGGCCGTCGGCATTTTCCCATTCACAATCCGCAAATATGTCGTCCCAATTCATGGCAGACTTTGACAATGGCTTATCCAAGCCTTTAATTTGCTCATATCCAGGGTTTCGATTTACACGCTTTTCGAGTTCGTTAAAAGCAATAATCTTGTCGAGACCAGCGATCGTGATACCGTGTTGGGAGACAACTTCCTTCAATTTTGAAAAATCTTCGTTGCTGAATTGCATATACTGATAAAGATACGCAGTTACAGCCTCCTTCTCGTTTTGCGTCGCGCACGTTTCCAAAGCCCTGTCCAATAATTTTTCATATGACCATTGCGCACGATAACTAACTAACGGCAACGCGTCTCGTGCATCCAGGTTGCCACGCTCAATCAATCGCTCCACTGCAATCGGGAGTGTACGCTCTGACGATCCAAATTTACGGTCCCGCCAGCGACTCAGGATTGCCAAAGCTGAAGACGGGCAAAGACCGCAAAGCGCTTCGACTGTGGTGTGCCAATCGAAATGCTTGTCCCGTGCAACATAGTCATAGGTTAACTCGGCGCAACGCGCGAAATTATAGGCTACTTCCGGTATGTGGCGGTCATTACGAGCCGCGCGAACCGCTAAATCCAAAATTGAATCCCAACGCAAGAGATTCTCATCGCCAATTTTGCTTGTCACTTCAACTGCTTCATTGAAAAGTTCTTTAGCATCTGCATTGCTCACAATAAGAATAGCGCGAGCCGCTTCGATGTAACCATCTGACTTGCTTTCCGCATCGGCTCGTTCTTCCTTGGTGAGATTAAACGCTTCAAGAGCAAATTCGAGTGCTATTGTCTTAGTTGCTTCTTTCTGCACGAATAACCGCGCAAGGGCTGCCAATGTTGGAGTAAAGAGCGGTCTCTTTAGGTTGTCTTTCCATTGTGAAAAAGCTTTCAGTGTTGACGCATTCACCGCATCAAGTCGATACAGGATGTCTATCCACATCAGAGCAATTCCATTCATGGTGCTGAAATTATCGTTATAATATTGATTCATTGCGCTATTGGACACATCACGTTTCTGTTTGAGTTCATTATCCAATGATGCTTTCGTCACACGGCCAAGAAGGATTAATACCCATAACTGATGCCATGGCAGCAGTGCGCCAATGTCTTCCTGAAACTCTTGAAGCTCGCGCGAACCGGAATACTGGCTTTTCTTGTCTATCTCAGCCCTCAGTTCTGGATGAGCCAAGTCCCGAAGTTCCAGCGTATGCCCCTGCAATGCGGCTCGTAAGCAATATGCCCGTAGCAATGGAAATCGTGTCTTCGTGAATTGTGACGAAAACGCCCGAGTTGGTTCATTCGGCAGATAACGTGTAATAACTTTTGCCGCCTCGTCCGCAGTACATGACGCATGCTGCAATCCCGCTTCGATGAGTGCGGTTACCGAATTGATGACCGACTCCCGCTCACCCCATGCGTAATCGCCATCCCCAAGCATGATGCGTTTGCTGGCGACAAGTCTAAAGGTGCGGCGTATTACGTCGATTGGTGGGGTACGCTGAATCTCCCGGAGTTCAACGATAATTGCGAGTACAAGATAAAGATTGTTCCCGGCAGAGCCAACAAACTCCTCTACGTCCTGAAAACGGCCATGATCAATAAGACGTCTCGCCACAATCCGACCAACCCGAAATGACACCTCTCGGGGTCTCCAACTCCTCAGACTGTATGCTGCAGATTCAGGACCGTGGATGTTGAGATGAGCGATAGTTAATTCAACAATATCCTGATCTGAAACCTCTTCCTTTTTGCGCTCTTCACGTGTCAATCGGTTCCAATTGCGCAACCAGTCATTGGCCATGCGTAGACGGCTGCGCGCATCACCGACAAGTTCCGGACGCCCTGACAGAAGGGCAGCTTCATAAGCATTATGAGATCCGAACCAGCCCGATCCAAACGTACCACGAGATACGACTTCCTGGATAAGTCCAGTTTCCAAAAACACCGCCGCGAGATCGGTATTTGCTTGCAGCATTTTTCGCCGCCGGTCGTCCCCTGCCGTTTCTCCGCCCGCCTTTAGGGCCAACTTTGCTACATCAAGATAGCATTTTGAGCGTAGTCCTGCTTTCAAAGCGAATTGCAGCCGTTGCAATTCAATGTCCCGCTTTTCCAACGGGCTCGTTTCCGGGAGGGCCGCGGAGGTAAGGGCCAAATGCACAAGTTCGGAGAATCTTCCAGTCTCCAACATCAATTGAGGCAATGCCGAGGCAACGTAAGCGCTTTTCGTTGCAAGGGGTGTCAAAATTGCGATGAATTCGGCCATAGCGCTGCCTGATGGCTTAAATTTCTCACGAAACCAAGTCTCGGCAGGTTCATCGAAAAATTGAATAGTGTCGCCAAGCAGGCATAGTGGACGCCCAATGTCAATCGCAAAGCTTTTGATCGCTTCTTCGTCAACTCCCGACATTTGAGATAATATTGGAACAGGGATCAGAGGACGCAGGACAGCCAAGCCTGCACAAATTTTGTCGACCTGTTTTTTTTCATCGGAGCCTATACTATCTTTCAGCTTTGCGATGGCGCCTTCCAATAAGCATTCAATGGTATCTTCAACGGTTGTAGGGTTAGGTCCAAGCTGACGCAGCATTTCTGGCAACGTCATATTTTGCGAGAGAGCAAATGCCTGGACGCGTGGATTATGCGAACTCAGACGATGGAATTCGTCAATATCGCGTTCGCTTGCGTCTGGAAAACTCTGTTGGAGATGGACTGATGTTTCCTCGCGGTTAAAAGGCTTCAGCTCACACCTTACTGTCTCTACTGGTGGATCAAGATAGTCCTGACGATGAGAACGGCAAAGGAATATCAAACGAACGTTGTCTGGCATTTTTTCTCGGATAAGGTCGCGTACAAAAGACCGTGTTTCTCCAATTTCTTCAGCTGCCATTTGCGCATTGTCTGCTGCATCAATCACGATGCATAAAAGTGCGTGAGGATTGGTTGACCGCATTAAGGTCGCCGCTTGACCTATCCGGTAAACGAATGCTCTCACATAGGACGAGGCATCAGCATGAAATGTGGGAATCAGTGGATGGCAGAGGCCTTTTCCAGCAATCTCGTTTGCAATTTGCACAAGCGCATCTTTATGCCGGTGGCGATAGCCAGATGCATTGCGATATTGTCCATTGCCGAAACAATCATAAAGAATGCATGTTGATTCCTTAGGAAGGCCGCACGCAATGCGTGTGGCGAATACCGTCTTGCCTACTCCAGCGGAGGCGTGAACGACAAGTGGAGCTAATGCCTCAATGATCGTGCGCATAAGATTTGGTTCTTGAGCGCGAGGAATAGTAGCTTTCACCTCCTCGATCAAGCAAGGAGCAGGAAAGAGTCGACATTCTTCTGTTCCAAGAGTTCTTAGAACATCCTCCCGCCTGATAACTGGATTTTTTTTGCCTTCGGATAGGGCTTTTTGTGTAACAAGTTCTTTCAGTCGCATAGGAGCATCAACGTCAATGTCCGG
Source organism: uncultured Victivallales bacterium (assembly GCA_964651145.1). Classification (GTDB taxonomy): domain Bacteria; phylum Verrucomicrobiota; class Lentisphaeria; order Victivallales; family GWF2-45-14; genus CAZYVR01. The sequence continues at coordinate 6,763 of CAZYVR010000249.1, forward strand.
CAAGTAGCCGCTCGTGTCTTGAAAAAGGATATTCCGCTGGTTCCAATAATCATCCTGCCGATCTTCGAAATGCAACAACTTTAAAAATGCAGATAAGGAATCATCACACAGGCCAGTAAATCGCTTGAACTTTTCTAGTTCATTAGGATGCCGTTGCTGTTTACCAGACGCAGCGTCAGTCACGGCTTCTTTTATCTTCGTGCTAATTGGCCTGTTTGTAACAAACCAAAACTGGAGCTTTGCCCCGAGAACATTGGCCGAAAATGTTGTGAGTAGTTCTTTGTAACGCAGGGCAAATCCCGTGATAGTCTTTTCAAGGCCACTTGCAGTCCATTGCTCTGTCGCATGCAGAGTTGAATGTTTGAGTTGCATATATCGGATGAGTCGCGCTTTTTCGATCTCTTCATGCTCAAAATACTCGGTTATATCGATAACTTCCTCCCCCGAATTGGAGGAATGCTTATCTGTTCGTTCGTCTGGTGAGACCCCTTCTATGCTGATTGCAACCAGATCGCTATCCATAGAAAGGAGTTGCAGGCAGCGTCTGGCGGCCCATAAATAATGGAATTGATCACCGTCACGGCTACATCTAACTAGGTCGGTATTTGACATATTCAGCGAAAATTCAAATTTGTTTTACATATTGTATAACTTATCTCAAAGATTCTCCCAGTCTCCTTTTGAATCTGAATAAGGGAACTATAAGTCTTTTGTAATCAGCTATAAATTCTGAAACAGCCATATTCCCGAACACTTCGACAAAGACAACAAGGTACTTTTCCGAAAACATGAATATTACACGTATCTTGCTACCAGAGACGTGTATTTGCGCCATTCCCCTACTTTTAAAATCTACTTCTGTTTTTATATATTGCCAACGCTTTTTAGCGTTAAAACCCTACTATAAAATATTACTATCTGCGAAAAGGCAATTGGTCTACTGACAGTATTTGAGGCCATTTTTGGAAAATTATCCCAAATGCAGTGAGTGCCGGATGGAGAGAGGTTCGTTAGGAATGAATATGGATTGATTGCGTGATTTATTGCGAAATCATCCTGTTTGAACTGAACTCACGGCGTGTATACAGGCATTGTTTTTTCAGTGAAGATGGTGTTTGTGACAGCAATCCTGGAACCTATCATAATTAATTGAGCTCGAAAAATCAGCATTTTGAGTGTGACGAGTAATCTACATTGACATAGTTTTAGAGAACAGTTCGAAAGTTGCGCATGCTCAGGCAAGTTCTCTGTTTGCGTGGAAATTTATTAATGTATATGGTTTCATTATGTTTTTACAGCATAATGAAACCTTTTGAACTGGCCCGGTTGATATGGGTAATGATTCAGACGCTGTATTTGGAATTAGGCACTTGATAAGTTCTATACGGGGTATTCCGCGGCAGAAAATTGATTGTCAATGTCAGAACCTTTTCAATGCGGATGTCATGACATGTTCCTTTTGGAAGAAAAATGGCCTTTGAAAGGTCTTTTTGGACGCCGCGCGCAATATCCTCCCGCAATGCGGATTTTGTTTTTTCAGCATTGTCATAAAGTCTGTTGGAACATGAGTTTTTCATCATGAAGCTTTGCCCAATATTTTATCCATCGGAGGGGCGCGTCCGAATATCGATCTGAACGTTGAATGGAAGATTATTTTCCCGCCGCACTTATGACATTTTGATATTTCAAAAGCGGCTATTGCATCATCCTGCGGAGGCTGACTGCGGCTTGTCAGGAGGATCATTCTGACAGCTTTGAGCTTGTTTGCGGACGCCGATCCGAGGAAGCCGTAATATCTTGTTTTCATAAATCCGCGCGGAAGCACATGCGTTAAAAACATGGCGATAAATTGTGATTTCTCACATTATTCAGTGGACGTGGCGTCATGATATTTCCTGTTGAATTCCGGGATGTAATGTGAGAATTGTCATAATAAAAAGTAGACGGTTGTTGTGAGCAACCGTCTTTGTCAATTTAGAATATGGGTTTGTCAGATTAAAATGCGGAGCGTTGTCGCGAGCGAGCGTTTTTGTCAATTTAAACCCGGTCTTTGTCAAATTAAAACAGGGTTTTAAATTGTACCTGCAAATATTT
>CAZYVR010000250.1:0-8826 GCA_964651145.1 uncultured Victivallales bacterium
CGTCCGGACAAAGTCCGGTTTTTATTCCGACTCCGTCGGTTTTTTTATTTTTCAGGACTTTGGGCAGTTCCGCCCAATGCGTCCTGTTGAATAATAAAGCGCATTTATATTTTCTCATATTTGAAAAAAACTCCCAATGGTATAATTTAAATCGTGTTTGACTATCGCTTTTTAGAAAATATAACATTGAATGAGTTTATCTTACACTATGGCCAAGATTCTTATTGTAGACGACGAACTAAGCATAGTAGAAGTGCTAAGGGCTCTGCTGAAAAAGGGCGGACACTCTGTGACCTCCGCTTGCGACGGGCGCGAAGCCTTGAAGTTGCTGAAAGAGAATGTTTTTGATCTGATGCTGACAGATGTCCGACTGCCAGGACTGGACGGCATTTCCCTGTTGCCAAAAGCCAAAGAGCTTCAATCGCATTTGGCGGTGATAGTAATGACCGCCTATGCCGACGTTGAAAATGCCGTGACGGCAATGAAGAACGGCGCATTTGATTACGTAACCAAGCCCTTTAAGTTTGACGAGCTTATGCTTACAATCGAAAGAGCTCTTTCGTATGAGACAGCTCTGGCAGAGAACAAAGTTTTAAGAACAACGCTTCACACTAAATATCATTTCAATTTTATTGTTGGCGACTCCGATCCTATGCTGGAGATCTACCGGCTTATCGAAAAAATTGCAAGAACCAACACCACAGTCCTGATCCTTGGCGAAAGCGGGACAGGCAAAGAGCTCATAGCCCGGGCCATTCATGACTGCAGCCCCAGAAGCGAGAACCCTTTCGTGACGGTGAACTGCGCGGCAATGCCCGAAACCCTTTTGGAATCCGAATTATTCGGCTATATGCGGGGAGCCTTCACCGGAGCCCACACAAACAAAAAGGGACTTTTTGAAACAGCCGAAGGCGGCACAATCTTTCTGGATGAAATAGGCTCCATCCCGCTCTGCATGCAAATGAAGCTGCTCAGGGTTTTGCAGGAAAAAGAAATCCGCAGAGTTGGCGGCACTGAAGATATTTCCGTAGACGTGAGAGTAGTTGCGGCTACAAATGAAAATCTGACGGCAAAGATTGCCCGCAGCGAATTCCGCGAAGATTTGTATTTCAGATTAAGCGTTATCCCAATAGATCTGCCTCCTTTAAGAGACAGAAGAGAAGACATCCCCATGCTGATCACTCACTTTCTGACTGAATTTGAAAAAGAGAACAAAATAGCAATCACCATCTCAGCTGAAGCAGTCAAAGCAATCGGAACCTTCGACTGGCCAGGGAATGTCCGTCAGCTTGAAAACCTTATCAAACGCCTTGCCACTCTAAACGACAACGGCCACATTGAGCGTCACGAACTTCCACCGGAAATACGCATCGGCTCTGAAGCAAACGGAATATCCGCGGCAACAAACAGTTCAAACAGCCGTTCCAAAGATGCGTTTTTTGACGCGACAGGAAACGCGGACGAATCTTTGTCATTAAAAGACCACATGAAACTGATCGAAGCGAGATATATCAAAGAAGTAATTACGCGAAACAATAGCGACAAGGAAAAAGCGGCAAAAAAACTGGGAATAAGCTTGGCAACCCTCTATAGAAAAGCCAGCGCAGACTAATAATTTAAAAAGGAAAACTATCCGGATGAAAATAAATTTAAAACTCATTGTCTTGGCTTCGATTCTCGCCTCTTTTTCGCTTGGATGCGAAACTATTGATTTTGAAGAAATGATGAAGCCGCCTGAAGACACAGAAAGCAAGCCCAAAACCGTCATGTCCGTCCATAAAATAGTAAAGTACCCCAGAGCTTTAGATCTGGAAAAAGAAATTATAGCTTTTTCCGGCAGAAAGGTCTGGATCAACAAGAATCCCTTTTTGCATTCAAGGCATATTCAGGATATACAACTGATCCCCTGCGAGGGCAGGCCCAATTATTTCAATCTCAGACTTAAGCTGGATAGATCCGGCAAAATCATGTGGATAGCCTTGTGCGAACAGACTCGCATTAATGAATTTGGAGTTGTCGTTGACGGCATCTTTTACAGGCTGTTCAAGCCTGAGCGCATATTTTCCGAAGAAAGTGACTGGGTTGTGCTAAATGGCCCCTATGACAAGATTTCAGCCAACTCATTGAAAGACAATGCGAAAAATAATTACAAATTATTGAACAGGTAATCAGGAGCCAAAAGTGAAAATGCGAAGCTTATGTTTCTCGCTAAGTATTATAACTCTCCCTTTTTTGTTGTTCGCCTCTGATTCAGTTGGAACAAAAAAAGGAAGAATTTCAAAACATGAAAAGCGCGCCTACATAGACGACGCGTCTTACTCAAAGATGGCCATAGAGCCTGACATTTACACAAATAAAAAGAAATCAAAGCGCAAATTCAGCGTAATCTACAAAGGCTTCAAGCCGGAGCTCCCGAAAAAATACGAAAACCTCATGCCCAAGTCATTTTATACGATGAACATTGAGGGTGGAAGCGGCAATTTGCCTGTTTTCTTCTCATTCAGAAAAGGGCTTGGCGAAAAAATCAAAGACCTTGACCCTGGCACACTTGTCACCATATACGCGACCTGCCGCGACAAAAATATCCGGCTTAACCCCAAAGACCGCAAAACTCAAAAATCCATTTACTATCTTTTTATTGACGACTTTGATCATGTTGATGGCAGAAAAGAAGACTTTTCAAAATTCGACTCGTCAAAATACAACGAAACAAAGTTCATGCGTCTTTGCATTCAGCCTTTCAAGTTTGTAGACAAAAATGTTCGCTTTGACATACATTTAAAAAAAATATCCTCAGCAATCCCTAAAGAAATCATCAAATTCGACAAAATCGATCCTGACAAACATTTTGTTTTCGTCCCGAAGGAGCAGCTTGAAATCCCCATTATAGTTGACCGCGAAAATGAATTCTGCATAGGCCCGATTGTAAATCTCCTGCCAGGCGGATGCCTGAACGTGTGCGGCGTCTTGCGTGAAGCCAAAGATCCAACAATCGACGACAAAAGCAAAAGAGGCCTGCTCTATATTTATCTCTACGGGATAAACGAGGTTTGCCCATAGATTCGTCTATACGCCCCGGATAACTTCATCCCATTTGCAGAGATTGGCCACAAGCCACAAATTCCGGTCTTTGCGCGATATCATTTTCTCAACGCAACCGGCATTAAAATGCGTTTTAGAAAATCTGGAAGACAGGCAAAGCTCTTTTAGCTCTTCAAACAGATCTCCGTAAAACCATTTCTCAAAAGGAACAGGAAAACTCATTTTTTTTCGCTGAACCACTTCTTTTGGAAGGGAACTGGCAAAAGCGCGACGGGGAAGGCATTTTGTTTCAAGCAAGCATTGCCGGTCTATGTCCGCCACGCTCAATTCCCTGCCGATGGCCTGCGCCTCATGGCTTTTCCACCGCATCTTATAGTCATCAGGAAGCTTAAATGCAAATTCGGCTATTCGATGGTCATTGAATGGGACCCTGGCCTCCACTGACGCTGACATTGAGCAGTTGTCGACCCTGTTAAGCAGGTTCTCAAGATTGAAGTCCGCATGGAGATGCATGCGCTTGTCGAACGAGCTACAGGACTCGAGCTCGTTGAAATAATCCTCATAAAAAGCAAAAAGGGAATTGTCTTCCTCCAACTCATCCCATACGCTTTTCTGGAAAAGCTGCGCCTTCTCTCCGTATGGCGTCCAGCAACTGGTGGCTGTGTAGTGGTCAGTGTCGTTAATAAAAAAGCTGCGTCCGTAATGCATTATCATTGACATAGCAAAAGGGGAATGCTTGTCGGAGCTCTCGATGTCGCGCGCGCATCTGTCAAAATCGTATGCGGAAAAATGCGGCTGAACATAGCCTCCGAAAATTTCGTCTGCTCCTTCCCCTGTCAAAGTAACGGCGCATTCCTTTCTCAAGGCTGTGGACAGCCTGTATATGGACACTTCGTTCGGCGTTGAAAGCGGAAGCCCCTTTTGCGAGATCAAAAAGCTCCAATCCCTGGAAAAGCCTCCGGGAGACACTCTTATATGATTAAGCTTTGCCTTCAACTGCGCGGCAACCATGTCGGCATATTTGAACTCATTCATTTCTTCGTCGTCAGTTCCCGCGCAAAACATGGGAAACGAAGCGCGCAAATGTTTGAACGCCGTTGTGGTTATTATCGCGGAATCCAATCCTCCGCTGAGAAAGGCGCCAAGCGGGACATCGCTCATCAGGCGTTTTTGTATCGAATCTTCAAGCAAAGCCTTTGTCTCCTGCGCCGCCTGCGCAAAAGGCATTGCCCCTTTCTTGTCTTCAGGGGACAGAATTGGCAGGCGCCAGTAACGCCGCAGTTTCATTGCCTTTGTTTTCAGGTCAAGGCTCAAGACATGGCCGGGGAGCAAGGCTTTTATTCCTTCAAGCATTGTTTTGTCGCCAAACGTCAGCTTGCCGGTTGTGAGGTAATGCGAAACCGCCTCAAGGTCGGGCGCAAAATCTTGCTCCGCACAGGAAATTATGCCGGGAATAACGGAACAAAAACAAAATTCCCTGCCATTGTTCATGTAATAGAAAGGCTTTATTCCCAATCTGTCGCGCGCGGCAAAAATCCGTTTTTTGCGCGGATCGACAACAGCGAAAGCAAAAAAACCGTTAAATTTTTCAACACATTGTTCGCCCCACTCCAAGTAGGACGCAAGGACAACCTCTGTGTCGCAATTGGTTCTAAATAAATGACCTTTGCTTTTCAGCTCCTCGCGGATTTCTTTGTAGTTGTATATTTCTCCATTGTATGTGAGAACAGCTCCGCTTGCCTCGTCGCGCCATGGCTGCCGTCCTGCCTTCGGATCGATTATGGCAAGACGCGCATGACCGAATATCCAGACATCACCGCTGGCGGTTCCGTTGCCGTCGGGTCCGCGCAATTCCAGCTTTTTGAGGACTGAACGGATTTTCAAATGCTCTTTGTCCGATATCCTCTCACCCTCCGACAGCAATGCATATCCTGCTATTCCGCACATATAATCGCTTCCCTTAGTTTTGTGGCAAATTCTGCCGCTAATCTACTATTCCGTTCAGCTTTTTAAAAGCCCGCCTGCTTTAATTTTGACATTCAAGCTTGATTATTCACAAATCTTTAACATCTTAAGGCATAAGAAAACAATTGGAGGCGAGCAATGGATTTTTATGAAGTCATTAAAAAACGCAGAAGCATCAGGTCTTACAAAAGCCAACCGATTCCCAAGGAATCCCTTGACAAAATAGCAGAAGCAATTCAGGATGCCCCGTCCGCGTGCAATAAGCAGCCATGGTCTTTTCTCGTGGCAATAAACGCCGAAATAAGGAAAAAAATCTGCTCATGCTACAATGGCCAGTGGCTTCGGGAGGCGCCGGCTATTATCGCAGTCATTGCAAACATGGACACATGCTGGAAACGCCTGGACGCATCTCCCATCGCCAACGTAGACATTGCCATCGCCATGGAACACGCAATCCTCGCCGCCACAGCCGAAGGGCTTGGCACGTGCTGGGTATGCGCTTATAAAGTTGACAAAATGAATGAAGTCCTTGGAATTGAAAAGCCATGGACAGTTCTGGCCATATCTCCGCTGGGCTATCCTGCGGAAGAGCCCATAGACATAAAAAGAAAGCCTTTAAGCGAAATCTTTCAGGTGCAGGAGTAACATTGATGGAAGTTATTGATTTTTCAATTAAAGGAAACGGCTGGGAAGCGTCTTTTGACGAATCCGTCCCGGCCTCAATGAAGTTTTCAATCAGGAATGAGCGAGTCCTGGAATTGCGCCCCGTATCTTTCGGAACTCTTGATGAAAGCTCCGGCATAGTCGCGAAATGCAGAATGCATTCTTCAGTCGACAATCTTTCTGCCGGCGTGGGAATGAAGACAGTTATTCCCTTTGGAGGGGAGCCTGTGGTCGAACGCAACATCGAATTCGCCGCCAATCACGCGAAAATAGTCACCGACATAAAAACGGCGGGAAGAATGCCCGCTGAAAAATTCTCGGTGGACTCCCTGTTCATCCATGGCGAATGGAAGCAGGCGGCAATCATCCCCATCCCCTCAGACAGCCATTTCATCCCGAAGATCGAATGGCGCGAGCTTGACGGAGACTCGATTTATGACTCGTCCGAGCCATTCCTTGTCTGCTTGCTAAAATCCGAGGACGGGAAAACACTGGAAATAGGAACCGGCGACGACCTCTGGAGATGGACCCCCTCTGATGTGTCGGAAGGAGCAGTCTCTAACTTTAAAATTGAAAAACAAGACAACGGGATACTGATTTCCCGAGATATTTTGCGTTGGGAGGCAGAGACGGAAATGCCATCAAGGAATTGGCGCTTTAAATGGCATTTTGCCTGGAGCATAGAATCAAATGCGCCCAACACGCCGCAAAATGATTATGAATTTGACTTCTTGAAAAGCAAAATTCCTGTTTCCACAAAAGTCCAGTTCAATGGAGATTCCAGAAAGGAAATATGCTTTGCCGCGCATGTGACTCAGAAGCGAATGAAAAAGTGGATTCGCGCCGAAGCGTCAAACCGCGAAGGCGAAAAAATTTCCATTTTAAACCTGGAGCCGCATTTCTGCGAATCAGCCGCTCATCTTGAAAGGGCAAAAAGGGAAACATTGCGTCATTGGGATATTATGAAAATCTTTGACTTCTGGCTTTGGGCCAACAAGCAGCTGAACAAAAAAGACAACAAACTTTTTATCGTTCCGCCGGAAAACAGCGTATTCCGGGAATTGCCATCCTCATACGGCTTGCGCGAATAGATGCCCGTTGTCTTTTTGAATGCCAGTTAAAAGTTTTTTTCGAACTTTCCGAAAACGACTCTTTCGGCATCGCCGATAATGCTCTTGTAAAAAGCTTCTTTTTCGTTTATCCACGGAAATATCAGACGCTTGACTCCGCGCTCCTTTGCATGCTGCAACGCATGCATGACAAGCATTGAGCCAAGCCCGTTTTTCCTTGCGTCGGCCCGCACGCCCATGGGGCCGAACCAGTTTGGATTAGCTGTGTTTACAGTGGCAAAACCCAATATTTTATCTGATTTTTTATCAATGACAACAGAGCAATACGATTGCTCTTCTCCCTCAAAAGCCCGTTCTGTCTGCGCTGCCCAGGATTCGGAAAACTCGTCATAGACAAAGCGCAACAGCTTGTTCCTTATTTTTTCGCCCGCTATTTCCAAAGAAACATCAGGCATAGCGCTTTGAAGCTCGTCAAGATGCACGACGTCCGGCTCAATATTTTCCAAATTTGCGTTGAGGCTTATTCTGTCTGAAAGTCTTTCCCAGCCACAGCCTAAAAGAAATCCGCATGTGCTTTTGTCGTCATCAGGCGCGCCCGGAGAAAAATAATAAGGAGAGCTGCTCGCAAAGATCAGCTTCTTGCATTTTCTGGCTTTCAACTCAGCCTCGCACACTCTCAACAGCAAAGAGCCCACCCCATGGCCCTGAACTTCCGGCCTCACAATCAGAAACTTCACAAAACCAGTCTCTTTAAATTTCCATGGACGCAAAACGCCCATGACTCCGCCGAGAAGCTCGCCATCTTTAAAGGCTCCTGAAAGCATTGCCGGATCAAAATCAGGATCGCCAATAGTTTGCCTGTGCATATCTTCAAGCGTTGGAATAAAGCCGAAAAACTTATTCAGGAATTCAGGTCCAAGACTGTAAAAAAGATTTCTTATATGAATAATGCCACCCTCAGAAATCGGCCTTATATCAAGATCTTTTACTTTTGCGTCCAACATAATATTCGTCCATCTTTGCTTATTGTAATCTCTGCTCCCACTTTCAAGGCGGCAAACGGGAGGCTATGCCCGAAAGGAAAGCCCGAAAAAACCGGCCCATTGATGCTTCGAGCCGTTTCCATATAAAGCATTTCCCGGTCCTTTGCATTGCCGCAACCATAAAAACTGCCAAAAATCAAACCCGAGCATCTATTCAAAACATTTGCTTGCGCCAGCTGAGTCAAACAGCGGTCAAGCTTGTAGACTGGCTCGTTGATGTCTTCCAGCAAAAGAATCATCCCCGACATGTCCGGAATGAAAGCGGTTCCGGCCATCGACGCCAGAACTGTCAGATTTGCCGGAATGACCGGAGCGGAAATGGAGCCCTGCTTCAAGGTTTTCAATCTGCGCCCCGCTGGCAACATAAATTCTTTTAGCTCGTTGCCTCTGCCAAAAAGGGCGCGCTTCAAGGCTTCCGCCGTGTAGTCGTCCTCTATCATATCTTTCAAGTCCTTCGCTGTATAAGAGGCGATCGGAGCGCCAACGCCCATCTTAAGCATCGCCAGATGAAGCGCGGTTATGTCGCTGAAGCCAAGCAAGGGTATTTCCCTTGAACGGAGCAGACTCCAATCAATGCTTGAAAGAAGATGCGCGGAGCCAAAGCCGCCCCGCGCGCAAAAAATCAGATCAACGCTCTCATCTTTCCAACAGGCATGGATATCCGAGACGCGTCCGTCTATGTTGGCAGAAAGATATTTCGCGTCCGAGCCGCAAAAGACATTCGGCATGACGGTGGCCTTGACGCCCAGAGAGCCCAATATATCAGAGGCTCTCTGAATATCCTCAGGCTTCGCCGGGCCAGCCGGAGCGATTATCGCTATATGTTTTATATTTTGAGGAAATGGACTTTTAACCATAATGAAATAATATCTCATGCAAGAACATTTTTCCAGCCATATGCGGCAATGCGCCAGCTTTTTTTTCTGAGTTTAAAGAAATAAAAGATCCGGCGCAGCCCTCACCTTGCAATGCGCGCATTAATAAATTGTGCAGCAACAAAGAATCAGAAATTCTTCGCGCTGATTTGACCTGAAAATCCCTTA
>CAZYVR010000251.1:0-8825 GCA_964651145.1 uncultured Victivallales bacterium
TGACAATGCCTATGCTTTAAATTAGATGAAGCCGCCGAAAGCGAAGGCTGTTAGAGTTTAAAAGATTGCCCTGCAGCGAATGGGACTTTTGGCGGCTTCATCTAATTTAAAGCATTAGGCATTGTCAGTTGATCTTCTAATATAAATTCTTCTTTTAAGTCGAGCTTTGTTTCATTCATATTTTTCTAATTTAATCAGGCCGCCCTTATTTTTTTGGGTCAGGACTTTTTGTCCTTATCGATTATCTCGTGAATGATTATGGTTTTTGATTCAGACGCTCCTATCTGACTAAGTTTTTTTGCGCATTTTTCACAAGTCACTTTTGCGTCGTCCAGTGTTGTCATATCGTTTGTGATTTTTTCTCCGCAAAGCGCGTGTCCGAAATTTGCTTTTCTATGCATTATTTGATCTGTCATTTTGCCACCTTTGAGTCTTTTTCTGTGTATTTTAGTTTTGTGTGTTCCTTTGTGTCCCACACAGCAGGTTCGTCTTTTTGTTGATATTCAAGCCAGTTAAGGGCAGGATTGTGAAGAATATTGTGTCCTCCTTCAAATATAGTCACCCTGACATTGCCGGACGTTCTTCTGAAATGGATGTCGCGTCCTTCCAGTTTTCCGCCTGATTCTTTTTTGAGCTTTTCGGGAGTTTTCTGTTCTTTTATAAAAAAGGCAATGTCTTCTGCGGATATCTTGTCTGCCGGAGCCGCGACTTCGTTGAATGCTTCCAGTGTTTGGCTTGTCGGCACGCTTCCTGTGTGTCCGTCATGTATGCCTGTGCTGATGTCGAGGTTTACTTTTTTTGCGTTTTTAAGATAAGTTATGGCGGAGCGCTTTTTGCATTCTTCATCAGCCTTCGGGTCTTTGCCGGGCACGCCCTGGCAGGCTTTTTCTATATGCTTATAATAGCCTCGGCCTGCTTTTTTGCATTCGGCGTGCCATTTTTTCAGGTCGGATATGGGGCACCATGCGGAGACGCCCGCCCATATTTCAGGAGTTCTGCCAGCCATAAGCAAAGAGGCGTATCCGCCGCCGGAGCCGCCGACAAGGTAGATGCGTTTCGTGTCTACATTCGCGTGTTTTTTTGCGTATTCAACCGCGTCTTTAATGTCCTGAACAACCAGCTCTGATCCCATGGCGGCCGGAGTCCAGTTCGGCCCGCGGAAATGTGGATGAATAAATGCCCAGTTTTTCTTTGTGCACCATTTGGCATAGCCAGCGCTCCCGCCTTGAGCATAGCCGCCGGACCAGGTGTGCAAAGCTACAAGCAAAGGCGCAGGCTTGTCGGTTTTAGGCGCATAAAACATTGCAGACTGCATAGAATCGTCGGCAGTGCATTTATATTTGACCGTCTTCACTTCGGACGGCCAAGGCGACTTCTTTTTTTCTTTTGCCTGAGTTGACAATACGGCTAAGGACAGCATGCATGCGATCATAAACTGCTTGTTCATTAATATAAATCTCCTATGTCTCTTGATTTGTGTCAGTTTGAAAAATACTGGATATACTGATACATGTCAAGGAGAAAGCGATTTAAGCTAATGTTTCCGTGAATTTCGCATTTGCGAGCGCTTTGGTTTCAAGGGCTTTGCTTAGCGGATCGGCGTCTGCCGCGCATAGCCCTTGATGCAAGTGCCTTATCCATCCCTCCGCGTGCGTGAATTTGCCGGACATCTCCCCTATTTTGCCGCACATTTCAGCCATGCTTATAAGGTATGAATCCATGCCTTGACTGTCGTCCAGCCATTCTTTCTGGCTTTTATGCAAGCCCAGCATTTTCTTTTTTTCTTCGACAAGCTCAGATATATCCACGTAAATTTCGGCTTTTACTTTTTTGCGGAGCGAATCGCGCAAGCCGTAAGGGATTGTGTGATAAAGGGTCACTTCCTGCCCGGTAGTCTTTGTTGGCGGCTCTGTTACAAAGTTGGTCATTCCCCGGCAGAAGGCGGAGCTGACAGCCAGGCGGCAAGTGTTTGAGTGATCCTCCATATATTCATGCGGATAGTGCGTCAGAATTATTTCAGGGGCAACTTCCCTCACCACAGATCCCAGGCGATGCAGCGCATCTCTTTCGTAGAACACTTCCAGGTCGTCAACCAAGCTTTCATGATAAACAGCACCTATTGATTGCGCCGCGTTGATCGATTCTTCGCGGCGCATTTTTATTATGGTTTCACGGTCATATTTATTTGTGCCGCAGGAACCGTTTGCCACGTTCATGTAGTGAATCTCATATCCCGCGTCCTTTAACAGCATAAGTGTGCCGGACATCATAAATTCAATGTCGTCCGGATGGCATCCAATGGCAATTGCGCGCTTCATTTTATCTTTCCTTAATTTAATATATAGAGGGCTTAGGATTCTGCCCTCATTAGTGCATTTCAACATCGCAGGCGCCGATTCCGTCTCTTAAAAAGTTGAACTGAACATTCGGATGGTCTGCCAGCAAGGAAATTGGGACTGACGAGTCTGGAATCCTTTTGGATATCATCAGCGAAGTGAGACGCATTCCAAACGGATTGTCATGGTGACCCGGATGCCATATTGACACTTTTTCAGCTTTCCACGTTTCGGTCGGGCCGACAGTCACTGCTTTGTGCGGGACATTTTGAACAGTGCCGCCGCCGGAAGTCCGCGCGTTCTGCATCAGGGTCATGGGGTGAAGGTCCACGACGCGAGTCTTCAACTTGCGGTATTCTTCAGGAGAGGGCGGATTGTCTTTGTATTCTCCTGAGCGCTTTGGGGGATCGTTGAATGCCCAGTGCTTGACTTCGCCCTGACCGCCCTGCATCAGCAGGCAGCGGATCTTGTCCCACGACGCTGTGTATTCGGAGGTGTCAACGGCTGGGAAATGCATGTTCTCCATGGGCATTCTGAGTTCCGGCTTGATTTTGCTGAAGCACATGTCCATGTCGGCTTTTGCAAAGCCAAGCGGGAAATTGATGTCCACTTCTTTGCCGTCAATAACCCATTCGTCCATGCCCCAAAAATGACAGTTTTTCAGGTTTATATTCAGTTCATTGATTAGACGCGCGACGAGCGGAAGTTGCTCGGTGGGGCCTATGGGGCCGCAAATCCCGACCGGCGCTTCTTCTGTAGCCTGTTGCCAGGCTGTAATATATTCAAGGGCCTCGGCCAAAAAGAAATCCTCAACGGTGTCGTAAATCTTGACTTGGAACCCTTTGCGTGAAAGCCCAACTAGATCTTTTACTGAAAGTCTTGCGGCATCGTCCAGTATTTCCTTGTCGAGCGTCGTATAATCCCACCATTCCGGCGCAACTTTGCTTAATGCTCTCATCTCTGTCTCCTGATGTTTAGCGTAATCTTGTATTAGTGGATAAAGTCTATTAATATAGATTCTAACATCTTGACGGTTTTAAGTCAAGAGATGCTCCAAAGATTATTGACATTTTTTTAATATATGGCAATCCCTCAGTGAAGCTGGCGCAACTGGCAAGCTTAGCTTATTTCCCACTTCGCTTTGAAATAAGCTTCAGGCTGTCAATACGCTATGCGCGCTGGCGCGGCGACATCAAACCGCTAAAAATATTTAATATAAGTAAAACTGTCACATTAGACAATATAGCTAAAAGAGGGAGTCAAGTCGAACACTAAATATAGGAAAAACATCAAAATTCAAGTTGAAATTACGCATAGAGAATGTTTAATATAAGTAAAATTAATATATTAAGTGAGCTTAGCTCCCCCGGGGAATAGGGTATAGTTTTTAAACAAAAAATTAAGGATGAAGTCACAATGAGTGAAACCGAAGGGGAAATCAGAGGACAAGAAAAAAAATCGGAAAAAATTTCCGGAAACAAACTTTTTAAGGCTGAACTTTTCCGCCCAGTCAAGTGTCTATTTGCCACATTCTGCTTCCTTGTAGTGGGGACCTCTTTAGTCTTGGGGCAAGAAACGCAAATGCAATCGCCATATGAAGGCATTGAATGGGAAAAAGTAATGCATATTCCATCTGTTACACATTTTCATGGCCGAGGACAACGGGCTCTGGACAACGGCTACATGACAGGAATTCGTCATTTCGCATTCTCTAACTATTATCCTTCAGCCCCAGTAACTCTTGATGAAAAAGTAAATCAGCACAAAGTGCTTCAAACTAATGCGACCTTTTACAATAACAAGCTAACACCAGGACCTTTTCGCTGGAACAATATTATTATGGATTCCCAAACCGGCTGGGCTCAACAGTTGCCCGAAAAGCTCCGGGCAAAGCTCCCCTTCAAGCTGAGAGGCCCCATATTCAGCAAGCTGCCAAAAGATGTCATCCTCTCTCCCAATGCCGAGCATCACAATTTTCTCAATACTCAGGCACACATAAACAGTCTGGGCTCTAAATTTTCAAGCGGAAACTTCGATGCGCGCGGGAAGTATCAGCTGCCAGAACACGGCTATCCACTTGGAGTTAATCTTGATTGGCAAGTCGCATTTCGAAAGATGATTGAGCAACTAATCCTGAAAGATGGAGGCGGCATTATCATCAACCATCCCCGATGGTCAAGACTCAAACATAAGACTATTTGCAATATGCTGGACTTCGACAAGGAGCGAGTTCTAGGAATTGAAGTCTGGAATCACACAACGGAGAAATTAAAAAAGACAGGATGGAGCAAAAAGGAGTGGGATGCAATTTTGGCAACTGGCAGACGTTGTTTCGGCTTTTTTGCATCCGACCACGTGCTCAATAAGAAAAACGCCCCTTTTCTAGGTCGCAACATCCTGCTGGTAAACAAGATGACCGAAGCAGAATGCTTGCGCGCCTACAGACAGGGTCGGTTTTACGGCGCACTCAAGGGATCAAATCTTCGATTTGAAAGTTTGGAAGTTAAGAATGGAACATTCTTCGTAAAAACAAACAGAGCCAAAGTTATTTTATTCATCAGCCAAAAAGGAATTATAAAGACTGTTAAAGGAAAAATCGCTGATGTTGTTATCCCAAAAGATGCATCAGGAAAAATAGACGCTACTTATCTACGCGTAGAAGCATATGATGATGACGGAGAAATCATATTTTCGCAGGCGATCATGCTTAGATCTGGCAATAAAACATCCCTCGCAAAAAAACCAAAAGCTATTGCTCACCAAAGGTAAACCAACTCTTTAACTAATAAGATTACCTCTAAAAATGTGTTTTTGACGATTGAAGCTTAAATGGGAAATTTTTAAAATGGAATCAGTTTGCAAAAATAAAAAAATCTTCAAAGTTTACCCCTTTCGGCTGTGATTTTTTTGCATTTTTTTTGAGATTTTTGCCATCTTCAACCCCGCTGGCTTTTCTTATCCATTTTACATTATGGCTTTCGCCCTTGGCGAGCGCTCATTGCCGCGCGGCTAGCCGATGTTCCGCCTCGGCAAGCGTCCGGGGAAGCCCCCGGAGGCATGTTTTTATTTTAAAAAACCACTTTCACTGAGTGGTTGCAATATATGCGCAAGGAGTCAACCTGCTTAAACAAGTTCAAAGATAGCCCTTTGACTTCTTTGAGAAGATTTGAGATATTCTGTTCATGTCAAATTTCAATGTGCGGTCATAGGAGTAAATGCCGTTCTGCTCCTGCTCGACATCAGTCAACTGAGTGTAGCAATATCCTGAAATATGCTCATAGCCAAGCAGGGCATCTATTTCGCCTTTAAGCAAAGAATAAAACTCGTTTTCGCTTTGCAATACTCCGCCATATCCCCAGGCTTCATCGTCGGCGACTTCCGGCTTGTTCCAGGAAAGACCGCCCATTTCATCCACAATGTAAGGCTGCCCTGTATACTCCACCTCATTATCCGGGAAATTACGCCAGACTCCTTTGTCCTTGTCTATAACCATTTCTTCTTTTAACTTTTCAGGCCGACTGTAGTTGTGAACAGTCCACAAGTCGGTTTTTACATGCACATAACCGCTGGAGTCGTTCACTGGCCGCGTCGGATCAAGCTGACGTGTCAAGTCATATAATTCGCGCACAAAACGCTGATGCTCAACCCAATCAACGGCTCCGCTTGTTTCGTTCAGAGGAGTCCATGCAATAATTGAGGGGTGATTCATGTCGCGCTCAAGAATTTCTCTCCATTCACTAATAAAGTTCCTGCACATGCCGGCGATATTCATTCTGCCGCCGCCATGCTTCCAAAGGCACATGCCCCAATTAGCGGATTCGCCCCAGGTTAAGTAGCCCAATTTGTCAGCCCAATAATGAAAACGCTCCTCAAAGACTTTCTGATGAAGCCGCGCTCCGTTAAACCCCGCTCTTTGAGCGATAATAATATCTTGCTTAATGGCTTCATCGGACGGGGCGGTCCATATGCCGTCAGGGTAAAATCCCTGATCAAGAACGAAGCGAAAATAAAGGGGCTCATTATTAAGGAAAAATTTATTTCCTTCAATATGGACTTTGCGCAATCCCGCATAGCTTTTTACTTCATCAAGAATATTTTTGTCTTTGTCAATGACTTTAAAAACAATGTCATAGAGAAAAGGATCATCCTGAGACCAGGCTCGCGGATTTTTCAAAGTCAATTCAAAAGGACATCCATTTGTGGCCGCAAGCTCAACCTTAGCCTCACCCGGCATCTCCACGCAAAGAGTCATTCCCTTTTGCAATGCAACAAATTCGGGAGCAAATATAAATTTGCCATTGTCAAAGTCAGGAATAATCCTGCAACTTTCCAAACCAAACGGCGAAACAGCCTCCATCCACACAGTCTGCCAAATCCCGGTTGTTCTTGTATAAACGCAGCCGTGCGATTCAAATTCAGGGCTTTGCTTTCCGATAGCCTGAACTCCAGAGCGCAGTTCGTCGCGCACAAGGACAACAAGGTTGCTGTCCTTTCCTGGCTCCACAAATTTAGAAATATCCACTGAAAAAGAGGAGGAACCGCCCCAATGCGTTCCGGCAGACTTGCCATTCACAAAAACTTCCGCTTCATAATCGACGGCTCCAAAGTTAAGCATGACAAGTTTATCGCGCCAAGCTTCGGGAATGGCAATTTTTCGATGATACCACATCATTTCAATGAAGTCTTTATGTCCTATCCCTGACAGTCCGCTTTCAGGACAAAACGGCACGGCAATGTCTTTTTCAAATCCTTTGCTCTCATTTAAGCCTCTTGCCACTCCGCTTTTCCCGAAGTCAAAAAAGCAAGTCCATGCCCCGTTCAAGTTAATCCAATTTTCTCTTTCAAACTGTGGCCGCGGATATTCTGGTCTTGGAATCGATTCGCTTTTCATGGATATCTCCTTTTTTTGTGTTATGTTCACTTTTGCAAATGTCAAAGCATATAATATATTATCATAAGGCTTCTCCTTATTGAATGGAGATTAAAAGCAAAGAGATGAGGATTAAACGCATGAAGGAAGACATTGTCAGCTTTCCGGACGAAAATAAAGGCAAAAAAGTTTTCCACCTGGAGATGGCCGGGATATCCTATTGTGACAAGACTTACAAAATAACGCGCAAAAACAGCCCTGTCTTTGTTTTTGAATATGTTATAAAAGGCAGAGGCATCCTGGAAATTGCAGGCAGGGAATTCGCGCCTGAAGCTGGTGATGTTTACATTGTTCCCGGCTACACAAACCATGAGTACCGCTCAAGTGCGGATGATCCCTGGGAAAAGATATGGTTTAACACAAAAGGGGAGCTTGTTGAGCGCCTGATCGACATGTACGGATTGAAAAATATTTTTCATATAAGAAAACTTGATATTGGCGATCTTTTCAGAAAAGGCTTGGAATATGCCAGGCAAGAGCCGGAAAACGCGCACGAGGCAGTCGCTTTGATTATTCATGAAATAATCATCAAAATTGCAAAAAGGATAAAATGCGAAAAGGAGTTCGCGCGCAATCCAGACGCTCTCAAGCTTAAACATTATCTGGACAAGCATGTAAAAAAAAATCCGTCTATGAAAGAAATCTCAAGACAAATAAACAAATCAGCATCCCAGGCTATAAGGATATTCAAAAAAGAATGGGGCTCCACCCCGTATCAGTACCTGCTGGACAAAAAAATATCAACAGCCAGGCTTCTGCTTAACGGCACGGCAATGTCGGTAAAGCAAGTGGCCTATGAACTTGGGTTCAATGACGAATACTATTTCTCAAACATCTTCAAAAAGAAAACCGCTTTGGCTCCGGCGCATTACAGAAATGCAAATCGCTGACATAGTCACGATTTGCAAAATTAAAATATTATTTGCATTTAAGCACAAATGCTATTGACATAGTCAGTTGGGCGCGCTATTATATTCAGTATACAAGGACAGGAATTAGCGATGGAAGATAAAATCACGAGAACCAGAAATCACATCCTGAATCTTCTTGCAAGCGGCAAACTGCAGGAAGGCGACAAGCTTCCCGGAGCGCGCGCCATATCGTCACAAATAGGCGTGTCATTCGCGAAAATCCAACAAGGGGTTGAAAAGCTAGTTCAGGACGGAGTCCTTGAAACAATCCCGCGCCAGGGCACATTTGTTCAGAAAGACTGGAAGAAAAGAGTGCTTCAAACAAACTTTTGCGCATTTAAGACAAGCAAGGATCTGCCGTGGCTAAAAAGATTGAACGACATATTTGCAAAAAGACTGCCGCAAATACGGATATCTCCTGAATTCGAAAAAGGCGCATTCGAGCTTAGAACGACCTTAATAATTCAAAGCGACAGAGACGAGTACATAGATTTGTCCGAAATTTTTGATAAATGCCATCCAGATAAATCAATATTCTTCAAGCATCCCTTCAATACATTCTATATGGACGGCAAATTGCCGGGGATTCCCTTTATCTTCTCCCCGCGCGTGATGCTGTATAATCCCCGATTGCTTGAGGAAGCCGGC
>CAZYVR010000252.1:0-8760 GCA_964651145.1 uncultured Victivallales bacterium
GCGATTAGCTCAGTTGGCTAGAGCGCTTGGTTTACACCCAAGTTGTCGGGGGTTCGAGTCCCTCATCGCCCACCATTTTTATTTCACAAACCCGAGTCCACTAACTGCGGGTATTCTTCGCATATCCCCTTGTGCCAAAGGGTTTTGCAAGATTCTCCGCTTTTCCCAGAAGCGCTAGAAAAGGGTGAAATAGACTATAAAAACAGCACCACCGTCTCTGTTTCTCCGTTTGAAGTTGACCCGGTCAACTCTAAGTGAAATAATTTAAAAACACTTCCACTGCTTTATTATCAATGACTTAAAAGAACCAAGACGCGAAATCTCCATTTTGGAGTTATTAAAACGATCAACATGGTGGGGGTAAACCACTGTTTTTTGCAAACCCCGGTCAACTCCCCTAGCCTCAAAACACGCATTCTCAATCCCCTTTTTCTATAAAATCAGCGTAAAAAACATTTCCCTCCTTTGATATATTCCCCAGGGAGACGCATTGCCTTTCAGCTCAAAACAAAGTTGTCGGGGGTTTGAGTTGTGCATGAGTGTCCATGTGTGACTTTCGAACTGCAGGTCTACAACTCCAGATTCTCCGAAATCCGCATTTGCCCAAAACTACCCCCCCGGGACACAATCAGCTTGAGCGGATTAGGTTTTCGCAAGATTACATGCAAGAAGCTTTTCAATTTGTACAGTTTCTTTCGTGCCAAGGATTACAGGAGAAACCATTTTTACATTTTCGTTATAGTCGTCAATTGTCATAAGGGTATGCCGAAAGAGGACTTTCCTCTGTGAATTGCTGGTTTTAATCAGCACTTTTATCTAATATTTGGATAGAACCAGATGTGCCACGGCAAGAGAAAGGAAAGAAAAGAAGTCAGTTTATTGTTTTATCATTGCTGTTGATTTTTTCTGAATTCACGAGGGGAAGACTTTGTGACTCTTTTGAATATGCGAGAAAAGTAATTACTATCTTCGAATCCGCAGCGCATAGAAATTTCAGAAATATCCAGGTAACTAGCAAACAACATCTCGCACGCATATTTAATCCTCAACTTTAACAAATATTCTTTTGGAGAAGATCCAATTTGCTGTTTAAAATGCCTTAATAAAGTACTCATCGACATATTTGCCACTGAGGCGACTTTTTCAATTGTTAGATTTTTTTCGCAGAAATGACTGTGAAGAAATCCTATCCCCTTACTTATATTCAATTTTGAAGGAACGACTGTTGCCTGGTTGTTGTCAATGGCTTTTGACAACAAATACATTATCCGCATAAATAAAGATATTGACGCGAATTGATATCCTGAATTCCGTTTTTTCAGCAGAAGCTCAAGTTCATCAATGTGCTCAAGCAGTCTGGACAATTCTTTCTCTTTTATTGAAAATATATCGAATCCAGAGTTTGTGGCGTTTATTTTATCATTAAAAAGGATATTAAAACCAGGCATTGTAAATATATCGAGCAAGGGCAAGGGCAAAAGTTTTTTTTCAAAAAGGATATTGACCAAGCACAAGTTCTTCAGATTGTCATATCTATGGTAAACCTTTTCCTGCGGAACTATAAAAACATTTCCCCGGGACAAGTGGGTGTAATTCGTTTCGCTTGTATAATGATCTCCTTCTCCCTCATAAACTATAACCAATTCAGTAAATTGGTGGTTATGTAATTCGTCGATAGAATTTTGAGGAGCCATTCTCACAAGACGCAGGGGGAAGTTTTTATCTCCAATCCTTGAGTCAAAGCTGAATGTTTTGAATTTCATTGCCTCATCCTGACGAATTTATGCTATTAATTGACGAATAAGTTAAGGATTATTTTGTAAATTTCAACTATAATCTTTATAATAAAACGTGGAATATACATGACATGATGAAAAAAGACAAAAAAGACACATGCTTGACAGTTCAGTATTTTTTAAATCATAAACTGGACCTTGAGGAAATAAAAAAACACATTATTGAATTTGCCGAGAAAGGCTATCAGGGGATATTCGCCCATGCGCGTCAGGGGCTCCTTACTCCATATATGTCTGATGAATGGTGGAAGGTCATCAACAAGATTGTCTGTTTATGCAAAGAGTTGGGGGTCGAATTCTGGATTTGGGATGAGGATTATTTCCCAAGTGGGCTCGCTGGCGGTAGAATAGCATGGGAATTCCCCGAACTTACGGCTGGAAATCTTAATTTCAAAGTTCAAGTTTTTGAGAATGAAGAAGAAATTGAACTTGATTTTCTTGAGGGGTATCTATTGAAAGCATACGCATTAGAGCTTAACAGCAAAAATGAATGCGAGGAAATTATAGACATAAGCGATTTCTGTGGCACGAGAAGAAACCGTTGGACGGAAAGGGAAGTAAAACATTCCATGTATTCTCCGCTCCTTATTAAAGCCGGGAATCCACACTGGAGATGCGCTTTTGTAGATAATAAGTTCGCTGTTTACTGGTGTCCTCCCCAAAAGGCCAGATATGCAATTATAGGTATCACTGTAAGTCGCAATGAAAGCCTGAAGACTGATCTTCTTAATCCGCTTACTACCAAGCTTCTGTTGGAAGCCACTTATGAAGAATATTTCCATAAATATCAGGGGGATTTCGGAAGCATAATCAAGGGGGCCTTTTTCGATGAGCCTTCTCCCGGCTGCGAAATGTATCCATGGAACAAAGCTTTTCCTGATGAATTTCAAAAGGAACATGGTTATGACATCCTTGAAAATTTGGCGCATCTGGCGTGGGATATCAGTGATAAAACTCCAGTAGTAAGACATCATTTCAGGCAGACTCAACACAGGCTTCAGTCTTTGTCATATCTGAATCAAATGCATGAGTGGTGCAGGAAAAGAGAAATACTTTTTACCGGGCATCTGACAAGGACAGAATGGTTAAGCTTAGCTGCCGCATGGTGGCCTAATGAACTGAGATGTTATAAATACATGGATATACCTTGCTGTGATCCTTTGGGTAAAGCTTATGGCTGGGAAGATACCAAGTCGTATCACACTGGGATTAAGGTAGCTTCATCCGCGGCTCATATTTTCGAAAAGAAACAGGCAGGAAGCGACTGTCTGGCTGTAATCGGTGATGAAGTTTGCCTCAGGGACTTGAAGGGAATGCTTGATTATCAGATTGCCCTTGGAATAAATTTCTTTGTTGTTCATGGATTTTCTTATTCCATAGAGGGACCAAGAAAAGACGAAGCGCCTCCATCTCTATTTTATCAACACAGCGAATGGGAATATATGGGGGAGCTTACAGATTACATAAAGAATGTCTGTGATAAACTTACGGGCGGAGAACATATATGCAAGATACTGATGCTGTATCCATCGACCAGTCTTGCCTGTCAGCAGAAACCTTCAGAGGGGGAACGGGATTTAAAGGATGACTCATGGCGCAATCTGGAGGATGAAAGAAAGGTTCATGAGCTTGTTGAGACAATGCTCTCAAGCCATAAAGACTTTGACTTTATCGATGAAATCACACTGGACGAAGTTATTGGAGCAGACGGTCGCCTGTCATTGAATGAGCCCTATGAAATGATTGTGCTTCCGTATATTAAATACATCAGTGAAGACGCGGCTGCGGCATTGGCAAGATTCGCTTCCGCAAACGGCAAAGTAATATGCGTTGGAAGCACGCCCTCCATAATTTCGAAAGAACTGAATGATGTCAGAACAACGCTAAAGGGCATGTGTCATATTGACGGACTCAATAAAGAAAATATAAGCGCCCTTTTGCCGGAAATTGTAAAAGTCCACGGGAATGGGGCCAACGATGTTTTTGTTAATTCATACAGAAAAGATGGAGAAATCTGTATTTTTGCCTACAACAGAAGCGAAAATATTTTCACAGGAGAGATCAATGGGACAAAGGTTGCGCTCTATGGCAAAACCGGTAAGCTAATAGATCAAGAAGCAGAAATTGAAACGCCAATGGATAAATTGAATCCTATTGAAACTCTCAATACCGATTGGGATGTCACTTTTGAAAACAATCAAATCCCCTTGAATTTCTGGCACTTTTTTTCCTCGGATGAAATGGACAAGGCCGACTACGCTCAGAACAGGACATTCGATCTGATGAACAGGGAGAAAGGCGGTTCCGATCCCGGAATGTACAGATGCCGCTTTATGTGCTCTGGCAAAATCGCCAATATGAAGATAGTAATGGAGGAAGGCTCCGTCGAGGGAGAATGGGAGCTGTTTGTCAACGGCAAAAAAATCGAAAAATGGAATAACAAAACAGTGTTCGACTGTAAAAATATTGAAGCGGAAATAAATGACTGCTTGAAGTATGCGAATGCCCCTGTTATTAATACTGTTGACATTGTTATATATTCAGAAAAGGGAAGACTGCTGGAAATGCCGTATCTGTATGGAAATTTTGCGTGCCAGTATCCTCATGGACATAAGTCGTTTCCAGTACTGTCCGCGACTGACTACACTTTGAACATGGACATCCTCGCAAACTGGGCGACGCTTGGATATCCAGCCTATTCTGGATCAGCCACATATTCAAAATCTATTGATGTTGCCGAAGATGGATTATACATGATTGACCTTGGACGTGTCGAGGATATCGCTGAAATCATAATAGATGATGAACAAAAATCTATTTTAGCATGGCCTCCGTATAGCCATGTCCTGAAATTGTCAAAAGGGAAACGCAACATAACAGTAAAAGTGACGAATGGGCCGGGGAACAGGTTCAGATTTGCCGGACTGCCTGCCGGGCTTCTGGGACCAGTAAAGTTATATAACGTGGAGAAAAAATGAAACTCGCTAGAACCAAACCATTTACACTCATCGAACTCCTCATAGTGATTGGAATTATTGCTATTTTGGCGTCAATGTTACTGCCAGCTCTGCAACAGGCTAAAAAGAAAGCCTATCAAATATCATGCGCTGGAAATTTAAGAGAAATAGCCCTTGGATTTGAGTATTATTTAAATGATAACAATGGAGAATACCCTGGACAATATTCGAGTCCGCATAATTGGAATTATTCAATTTGCCCTCAATTGAACATGGCGCTTTACCATGACGATTGGGTAAAAGGACCCTCTGGTGTTATGGCATGCCCAGAGGATCGACTTGAACGTATTAATCAAGATTCTGAATGGAAAAAAACAAGCTATGCTATGAATGCTTTTTTGATTGATGAAGAAGGAATGGAAGATGGGGCCGGCAGAGGGTGGACGCGCTCTAAAATGAGAAATCCATCAGAATACTTTTTGGTTTTTGATTCGATAGTATATTCATATTCCTCATTAGGGCAAAATGCCGGGAGTCTTGGCTGGAACGGGAGTTATGTAAACTTGAGACACGGCAAGGGCGCCAACTTTGCCTTTTGTGATATGCATGTTGAATATCTGACGACATGGAAAATGGGGTCGTGGCATAAAAATTACACTTGCTTCAGTGACTGATCTTCGTGGATGATGTTTTTAAAAATTTATAAATGTATGTGAGGTTTATTATGATGAATGTGTGCCGCTTTCTGTTAGTTGTCTCGATTATGAACGTATTTCTGTCATTGCCAGGAATTCTTTCAGCATCTGACATTCCAGGGAAAATACTTTGGCCAAATAAACACCCTCTCAAAAAGGAATTCTTTATCCTTGATCAAGGCAAATGGAAAATAAAGGACAATGAACTTATACAGGGTGACGCATTCATTTCTTCGGATAAAACTTGGGCCAGAATTCAAAATGCCGGGGATAGACGGTATGTGACACCGCCATCCACGTGGCAGCGCGCATTCTTGAATACAGACATTGACAATATTCCGAACTTTACTCTGTCTTTCAACCTGGAACACCCCAAAGAGGACGCAAAAAAAGAGTTTGGGGTTCTTTTGGGGGCTAATGGAGATAGTGGTTTTTATAAAATTCTCTGTTCCGGCGACAATAAGCTATGGAGGTTCTTCCGATATTCAAACAACAGAATATATCAGATTGCTCCGCCTTTGCCGGTTGTGAAAAGTGAGGGTGTTATATCTGTCAGGCGGGATAATGAAGCCGGGTATATTGAGATAAAATTTCCTTCCGGTGAAAAACGGATAATTAATGACACTAAAATCAAAGGCGGCAAAATAGGTTTTTTCAGTAAAGGCGCAAAAGTGAGAATTAAAAATCCGCTGTTGAAGTGCCGTGAACAAATTTCAATGCGGACAGAGAGCGACGCCTTCATAGCCTTGAAAACTAAAGACATAGAACTGTTTCTGAAAACTTTTTTTTTAAAAAAACAATCAGGAGTTTTTAAAATAAAGGTTTTGGACTGGACAGGTAAAATACTCTCGGAAAAGAAGTACCCGTTCACTGCTAAAAAAGGAAATGATGCGACTACTGTGCTTATTGATATACCTGTAGACGAAGGCCTTCTTCTGTTGGAAGTCGAATGGATAATTGATGGCAGACCTTTACTAATCGCATCAGGGATATCAGTAAAAATAAGACGTCAGAAACCCATTGCTAAACAGACTGTCAGGTTAACGGAAGAGAATGTATCGAAGCCTGAAGCTGTAATTCTGGGAGCCACTGTCGCCGGACACGATATGCAGCACCCTGTTAATGGCCCGCGCCAAAAGCTCCAGGCGGAAGCAATCAAAAAGTATGGAGGCAATACTGGTTACATTGTTTTTGAGTGGAGAAAGTTTGAATATAAAGAAGGCTGCTTTGATTTCGCGAAATACGATAAAGCCCTTAATATGCTTGAAAACCTGGGCCTGTCGGCTTATCTGTCTGCCGGAATGATATCCGGGGCTCCTGAATGGTTTATCAAGAAATTTAATGAGGACAATTTAAATAACAAAGGACAGGCCCAGTTCTGTCGGCGTTCAGGAAAGAGCCTTCCCGGTTTTCCCGGACATTACCCTGATCCATGGGGGAGTAATTTTAGACAGTATTTTTTCCGTTACCTTGACAAACTTCTGTCTTACAGCAAACAAAATAAGAATATAATTGGCTTCAATCTTTTTGCAGGTGAAACAGAAATCGGGTTTTATCCTGATTTTTCAGAGAACAGCATATATGGATACAGTGAAATATCCAGAAAAAAGTTCATAGATTATCTGGCTTTTATTAAAGGTTACAGCCTTCAAGATCTTTCCCGTATATTCGAGAAGCCATTGAATTCTTTTAATGATATAGAGATACCTGCTCCTCCCAAGGGGAATATAAACAAACTTTCGCGAGCATGGGTAGAGTTTCAATCATTCAGAGAATGGAGTGAGATTTCTTTCTGTGAAGATACTTTGAAGAGAATACGTAAAGCCGATAGCGACATCCAGATTACTCTTGCCGCGCATGCCAGAGGAGATGAGGAAAGTATGTTGGAATTGATGAAGCGTTACGGCGCCCACCAGAACGTATCCTCTGCGGAACCTCCGGCTGTCGGCCTTTATCATGGTTCTCTTGCAAGACAACATGGGGTGAGAATTCACTGGGAGCCTGGGCATACACCGCCCAATCACTATGATATTTCCGCCTCTTTTATGAACTTTTTCCTGTATGGCGGAAAAGCCTTCATCTGGATTTCCGGAATGATTGATGCGGCCCCTGAAACCCTTAAGGTATTCCGTAACGTCGGAGCTGACGGCTTATCTGAAATATCCTCTCTGGATGTCCTTCCAATTGACTCAAATATGATTGTTTCTCATGACAGTGATGTATTTGTCTCAGGAAGGCATTTACATCAAATCTGGCTTCATCAATATGCATGGAATCTGGCTAACGCATTGTCTTTTTCTCATTTACCAGCCGGGGTGGTAACAGACAGAACCAGCTATGAAAAAATTCCAGGGAAATTGCTGATTGACACAAACTCCAGGGTTCTGCCTGACGGATTCTCTTGCAAAGTTACTGATTTTGTTAAGGAGGGAGGGCATTTGCTGATAAGTTCCCAGTCCGGGGCATATTCCACCGATTCATGCGCGAAAGACTATTTCCTGATAAAAAAACTCGGCTTTGAAACTGAAAAAGGCATGGAGCGAAACTGGAAAAAAAGTGTTCACTGCCAATTCAACTGGGAGAAATATACGGGTAAACTTGTTTTAAAGAATTGCTCAGTCCTTCCTGACTTCGGCAAGGAAGCCAGAGTTGTGGCAAAAAATGAAGAAGGGAAAACTGTTGCAGTACTGAAGCCGTATGGAAATGGCGAGGTTTTACTGATGGGCGGGATGCCTGACTGGAAATCAGAAGAGAGTATTACATTTTTAACAGCCCTGCATTCCTGGGCTGGATGCCGGAAATACATTGATGCTCCCCGCGCGCTGAGAGCAGGTGTGCGCCGCAAGAACAATGTCTATTATGTGGGCTTGTTTAATGAAAAGGGAATGCAGGTTTCAGCCAGTAATGTCAGGCTGAATGTCAGAGAAATGGCAGGCGTTACTTATCAGGTTTTTGATATAACTGATGAATTCGATATGGAAATAGGAAGTATCACTGGAGATGCTCTTATAGAAAGAGGCATGAATATGAATTTAGCAGCCAATGAACTTAAAATCCTGAAGTTTATTCCTGAATCCAATAACTCATGGTGGAATGTTTTCAATTGGATTTTTGAATGAGTGATTGCGGTAGTGTAGAGGTCCAGCGATTTCCCGATAGGGATAAAATAGCGAAATAGCAATCAAAAAGAGCCGACTTGGCGCGTTCTTTGACAACTGAAAAAATAAGATAGCAGAGAAATCCGTCTTTAAAAAGGGCAGAATTATAATGCGCCCAAAAATCTGCACAGTTGAATAAGGTGTGAAATTTCCT
>CAZYVR010000253.1:0-8751 GCA_964651145.1 uncultured Victivallales bacterium
AGAAAGAAAATTATGAAAAAGCTAATTGTGACGGGTAGTAGCGGCTTGATTGGTTCAGAATGCGTTGAACATTTTGACAGCGCTGGATGGCAGGTTTACGGAATTGACAATAATATGCGTCTTGATTTCTTCGGCAAAGACGGCGACACCGGCTGGAATCTGACAAGATTAAAAGCCGCCGCCAAAAATTTCAAACACTTTGACATTGACATAAGAGACAGAGCGCTGATTCTAGAATTTTTTGAGGAAATCAGGCCCGACTTTATTATCCACTGCGCAGCTCAGCCAAGCCACGACCTTGCCGCGTCACGGCCTTTTGATGATTTTGACGTCAACGCAATGGGCACAATGAACATTCTTGAAGCCGCGCGCCAAAACGCGCCGGATGCCCCGTTCTGTTTTATGAGCACCAATAAAGTATACGGCGACGCGCCAAATGAGCTTCCATTGAAAGAGCTGGAAAAGCGCTACGACTACGCTGAGGCCGTCAATTACAATGGCATAGACGAAACTATGCGCATAGATCGTTCAACGCATAGTGTTTTCGGAGCAAACAAAGTGGCGGCCGACGTGATGGTTCAGGAATATGGGAAATATTTCGGCATGAAGACAGCGTGTTTTCGCGGCGGCTGCCTGACTGGCCCGTCGCATTCAGCCGCAGAGCTTCACGGCTTTCTGGCTTATCTCGTCAAATGCGTAAAGGAAGGACGTCATTACAAAATCTTCGGATACAAAGGCAAGCAGGTCAGGGACAACATCCATTCCAGCGATGTCTGCCGCTTGTTTGAAGAGTTCTACAATGCGCCGCGTCATGGAGAAGTGTACAACCTTGGCGGCGGACGCGGCAACAGCATTTCAATGCTCGAGGCCATAGAGCTGGCAGAAAATGTTGCTGGAAAAAAACTAAGCTACGAGTACGTCGAAAAGAACAGGATTGGCGACCATCTTTGCTATATTTCCGACCTCTCCAAAATAAAGAGCCATTTTCCTGCTTGGGATATCAGCATCGGCCTGAAGGATATTTTCAGCCAAATAGAGAATGCTTGAGAGTTTTTTTTTGACAAGCTTCACATTAGAATATATATTAGTTTATATACAAACGTGTTCTAAAAGTCAGTTATTGTTGCGAGATTAAGTTGATTTCTGCAACTCTCTCTAACGATTAGAACAGAAAAACAGCATTAGTTTCAGGCATTAATAGCAAGCAAGTGAGTTACAATATGGTAAATAAAAAAGTGACAGAAGCGCGGGTTTCCAACGTAATGCGCCAAATTCCTAAAGAAGCCCGAAAAAATAGCGAAAAAATGCGCAAGACATTGAGCCAGACTTTAACTGGCATGGGCACCCTTGTAGGGCAACTGTCGATGAAAAGAAACTACAAAAAGATTTATGTCCAAAAAAAGCAGAGAAAAACGCTAAAACTGATTCTCTTTTCTTCAATAATAGGCGTTGTTCTTTTTCTTCTCATTCTCCTTGTTATTGTCCTTTTTAAATCTTAACGCGGGCGCAGCCATAAAAATTTTCTGATGACTTGCAGTGCATATCGGCTCTTTTATTTCGACAGAAAAACGCTCCATTGCTCTTTTTAAGTCTCGCTGATCTCGAACTATGATCAAAAATTGTTCCCCCAGATCAGCCCTTTCAATTTTCCGCCTTGGATTATCGAACAACAAGAGTCTGTCTGTATCAGCAATACCCATTATTTTGGCATAAAACAAAATGGAGTAAGGGTCGGCGTCAAAGCTTATAAATGCCGGAATTTTCAGTTTTTTTATTGTTGAAGCGGCATAAAACGGAACAAAATCATTTTTTGCATAATAAGGCTCAAAATAGTCATCCAATCCTGCTCCTCTTATAAAAATGTCAGACAGCTCGCCCCGCCAATGCCTTTCAGCCTGAAACCAAATGAACGCAACTGCGGCGAGCGCGACAACTGCCGATATTGCGGATCTCTTTCCAAGCCTGCGCTGCAGCAGCGCAAAACTGACATTCAACGGAATGGCCAAAAGAAAAGCCCAGATTGCCCACAAGGGAAAAAACACCCTAGGAAAAGGAGCCGGATGAAAAATAAACAGAGGGGGAAGCGGGATTAAAAAAATTGTCATCCTGAGAATTGCGAGCGCGCGAGTTTTTTTCTTGCGCAACAGGCAAATAAATCCAGGGGCGGCAAATAAAATAAGCGGCAGGAATGAGACAATGAACGCGCCATAAACGACCGTCGCCGATTGAAACCCGCTGCTCCAGCCTTCTTTTAACTGAAGCTGTTTTAAAAAACTGGAATAAATAGGCAGATAAAAGAAAAGAAAAGCAAGGGGGGGCGCAAGAACTGTCACAATAAATTCCCAGCCCAGCGCTTTTCTTATATTCTTTATTGGAAAAAAGTAAATGGCAAAAGTCGCGAGGACTATAATATTTGATGGAATAGTTCCCGCCAAAAAAAACGCGGATAAAAAGTACAAAAGGCCAAAGGCTTTTCCGCCGGTTTTATTCATTTTATAACAAAACAAAAACGACAACAACGCGATAAGAAAACTTAACATATATCCTCTAACCGCCACCGAATATATTTCAAACGGCAGGGACAGCACCAGGCAGAAAGCCACAAGAAACGCTGAATGCATGCCGCATTTCAGTCTGACGATGAAATAAAAAACAAACACAGCCGCAAGAGAAAACATTGCAGGCAATATCCTGAAAACAAAATCAGTAATTACAGGCAAAACACATTGCAGCAAATCCAGCCAAAGCCTTTGAAGCATATTGAAGACTATATGGTTATTGGGGATGCAATACAGACGGTATATGTCCGCCACGGTTTTCGGGCGAACAGTAAATTCCATTATAGTCAGGGCTTCGTCAAACCAGATTTGACGAAAAAACGCATTGTGTGCGACAAATATAAAAGCGCATAACAAACAAGCCAAAGCCAACAGGCCTTTTCTGTTTTTGTTAGTCTGGCTCATCTTATGCACAAGCGAATCTTCATTGTTGGCGGCCTTTAGATATTTGATTTTCTTATGGTTCAGCCAAGATTCAGAATCAAACGCATAAGCTCTTCATTTTTCATCAAACCCAAAGCTCCGCCTTTAACTGACTTTTCAGAATATTCAGACACCATGTCGGGCTTTATTTTCGGGCCGCATATTGCCACAGGCACGGGAGTTCTGGTGTGCTTTCTCAGCTTTATAGGAACCGGATGATCCGGCAACACGGCAAAAGTTGTGTCGCTTCCTCGCAGAGCCTCGAGAACAGGGCCTACCACCTTTGAGTCAAAATCTGAAATCGCCTTCATTTTCAGCTCCAAATCTCCCATGTGGCTGCATTCATCGATGGCTTCAACGTGCAAATAGACAAAATCATGGTCTTTAAGGGCTTCTACGGCGGCGTCAGCCTTTCCCTTGTAGTTTGTGTCCACAAAGCCAGTCGCGCCCGGAACTTTAATTATATCCATGCCAGCGCATTTTGCTATGCCGAAAATGACGTCCACCGCGCTGATCACCGCTCCTTTTGCGCCTGAATATTTCTCTGAAAAAGACTTAAAATCAGGACGATGCCCCGGGCTCCATGGCCATATGCAATTGGCGGGATCTTTTATGCCTGCATTTAATGGATGCGCTGACAAAAGTTTTCCAGCCTCAAGTATTTTTTCATTCATAAAACTGACAGTGCGCGCGGCTTGCTGGCTTGAATCGGCGGGCCGCAACGCAAGGTCTTCCACTTTCCGGCCCTGGCTCGAATCCGGCTTTGAGTAATCAACTTTGTCAGAAAATTCATTTCCATGAAGAACCAGCAAATTACGGTAGCTAACGCCTGGATAAAAAGAAATCTTGTCATCACCGAGTTTCTCCTGAAGAAATCTCATAAGCGCGCCTGAAACCTCGTTCTCAATGTGTCCGGCTGAATAGTCTTTTAATATTCCATCCTGCACCGTCACAAGATTGCAGCGCCACGCAATGTCGGAACTCTCAAGATTTAGTCCCTGACTGACAGCTTCCAGCGGGCCGCGGCCAGGATAACATGCGGCAAGATCGTATCCCAGCGTCGACATATTGGCCACATCCGATGACGTGGGAAAGCCCTCAGGCAGAGATAAAAAAGAACCGCAAGCTCCATTTGAGGCAATATAATCCATATTCGGGGTATCAACTGCCTCAAGAGGAGTTTTCCCGCCCAATTCCTCAAGGGGCTCATCAGCCATGCCGTCGGCTAAAAATAAAACAGCTTTCACAAATGCTCCTTTTAATATAATAATCTCTGCTTTTCTTGAAATATTGCGTGCTCAGGCGGTGTGCCCAGGTGTATTGAAAGTCAATGTAAAAACAGTTGTGTCATCATCGGGAAACTCCGCAGACACAGTCCCGCCATTGAATTCTATAAGTTGCTTGGCCACGGCAAAAGACAATCCTGCCCCGACATTGACTATAGGCAATGCAAAAGGCTCAAAAATAGATTCGCCTGCGCTTTTCACACGAGGAATGCCCTTTATGTCAAGGCGACACGCCAGCTTGCCTGGCGAGCTTAAGCTGGAAGACAACACGCATTCCGCTTTGCCGGCGGTAGTTACAATCGCTTCGTTAAAAATAAGCTGAAAAGCTTCTTTTACATCGCTCAGATTGCATAATATTTGAGCCTTCTCATCAATATTGTTTGCGCAATTCACTTTTATATTAGTATCGGCCTTCTGAGACACAAGATCGTCGATAATGCTGCTAATTGCCGTTCGAAGATTGACGGAGGAACACTTTCCCTCTTTTTCGCGTTTTTCGTACTCATTATTGGACAAAGCCAAAAATTGCTTGACCATTGTCTGCATTCTGCCAAGACTCTTTTTTATATCACCCAGCGCGTCTTTTGCCACAGAATTAAGCTCTCCCCCCGACAATGATTCCACTAGCATAATATTGCCGAACGAAGCGCCTAGCATATTATTAAAGTTATGGGAAATGCCCGCGGCAATTCTGGCAATGGCGGAGTTTCGTTTTTCCTCCATTGCAATGCGGATCATCTTTTCTTTTTGCCCGACCAGCCTGCGCAATTGAAGATTTGTTTTTACTCTGGCCATCAATTCTTTGTGATTGAAAGGCTTGGTCACAAAATCAGCAGCGCCAGCGTCAAAGGCTTTCAGCTTGTCCTTTAAAGCGTCAAGAGCTGTTATAAAAATAATGGGAATATCCTTGGTGACGGGGTTGCTTTGCAATTTTTCAGCCACTTCAAAGCCATCGAGCCCCGGCATCATTATATCAAGAAGGATAAGTTCAGGCTTCTCTTTTTCGGCCATTTCCAGTCCTTCCATTCCGTCTTCCGCCAGAAGCACGTCATAATCCGGCGGCAAAAACGACGCGTCTATAAAACTGCGATTGAGATGAGAGTCATCCACAACCAACAATTTTGCCGGAGGATCAAAATATATTTCCTGTTGCCCCTGATTGTTTGACATGGAGCCTTCCTCATAATTTGTTGTAACCCATTATATTGACTTTAAGATAATTTACAACTTTTTTGCCGCGTAATTTTCTAATTAATCTTTGCCGCGCTCAGGTTGAACTGCTTCGTCGTCCAACAGCCCTTCGCTTCCGGGCGAAAGGCATTCCCTGGCCAGTTTCTCCCGCGCCTCCGCTGTTTCTTCGGCGTGCGGGCCATTATAAGCCCTGAATATTTCGGATGCGTTTTTGTATTTTTTCTCTTTAAGCAACGCCCTGGCTTTCTTCTTTAACTTAAAGATTACACTGTTTGTATGGATTCCCTTTATTTCCTCTTGAGCTTCTTCAAACTTTTTTGCGAGAAAGACGCCAATCAATATAATAAACAAAACCATAATGACAAAAGCAGGCAATGCAATTAGCCAAATTTGCCGACGACGTTTGTCGGAGAGCGCTGAATCTTGAGAAACGGCCTCTGCACTCACGTGATGCGGTGACCGGCTTGAAACTGCCTCAAGAATCCTGGTTTTATTGTGATCCTCCAGCCTGGCCTCGTCAAGCTTGTCATTCTTATGCATTACGGATTCCGCTTTTTTGCCAGAAGAGCAAAAGCCTATTATTCTAGGCTTAAAACTTTTAAAACGCTGCAGGCGCTCTTCGTATTTAGGCATGAAGCTTTTGTCAAAAGTGCGCGTTTCTGTAAATTCAGCCGTAACATCAGGAGTGGGGGCCTCAGGATATTTGCCTTGCATTGCCAATTCTATATCTCTAATGGCGTCATCCCAACTGCTGTGCCTGTCCTGCTTATTTTTTGCCAACATTACTTCCAGAAGCGTGCTGCACGGGCCTGAAATATCTGCGTTTATTTCTTTAGGCAACGGCAAAGGCTCAGTAATATGCTTTGTCAGGATAGCAACCGCCGTGTCCGCCTCGTAAGGAACAACGCCAGTTGTCATGTGAAAAAGTGTTGCCCCCAGCGAATAAAGGTCAGCCCGGAAATCCAGGTTGGATTTGGCCAAAGCCTGCTCCGGGCTCATATAATAAGGGGTGCCCATTATCATTCCGGTCATTGTCAATTGAAGATCATCGGACACGCTTTTAGAAATGCCCATGTCCATCAATTTTGCCGTGCCTTTTTTGTCCAGCATTATATTTGACGGCTTAATGTCGCGGTGAAGAATTTTAAATTCATCCCATGCGTATCGAAGGGCGTTGGCAATTTCCAGAGTAATCTTAAGGGCCTCTTTTTCTGGAATGATTTTGTCTATTTTTAAACGATCGCCAAGCTCCACCCCATCGACATAAGAAATGGCCAGATAATGTATGCCTTTGTCTGTTCCGGCGTCAAACGCTGTCACTATATTGGGATGATCAAGCTTGCTTACTATTCGCACTTCCTGAGTAAAGCGCTCCACAAAATCTTTGTCATTGACCAAAGCAGGCGAGAGTATTTTCAGCGCAACCTCGCGCTGCATTCTTTTTTGATGCGCCAACCATACTTCCCCCATTCCGCCAACGCCAAGTTTGTGGTCTAACTGGAAACTGCCTATTGTCATCCCTTTGTTTATGCCGAGAATGGGAATAACAATCATACTCCCGCAATTAGGGCATTGCTCGGAGCCGCCCGACATGGAGAAAGGCGCTTCTATTTCAGCAGAACATAATGGACAATCAAATAAAATATCAGACATTTAATTAATCATTTCAGGCTATTATTATCTTTTTAAGTGTTTTTCCAGCATCTTTAATTCCCAGTCACCGACTGCCTGAATCATTGCGTTTGCAAAATATCCTGACTTTTTAAAATACTCCTTGGCCTTATCATACTTTTTCTTTCTAAAAGCATTCAATCCAAGATAAAGGTATTTCAAGTTTTCGCCAGCCGAAGAAAGTCTTTTTAATTTTTCCGTTGAGCTAAGACTGCTAATTCTGATGGTTTTAGTCAGCGAAGCTTTTTTTGATTTTACCTTGATTTTTATTTCAGATCCTTTAACGCTGATTATTTTCCCGGTAATTGATCCTTTGAAACGGCTCAATGTCACAGTTTTCCCTATATCATTTTTAAGAGAGCGTCGAATAATACCAGAACCGCTTTTCAAATTATTTAAGCAGTCTATCGCCCCTTCAACATCCAGCTTCCTCGACTCTAGAGCTTCATCCTTGGACGCTTTTTTTATTGTCGAAATAGCTGTGCTTATTTTTCCGACAAGCAAATCTCGCGCAATTGCGTTCATTACATCTTCGAAAGCCTTGTCAGCCTTTACTGATTCTTCTCCACGACGCCTCGCCAATGCAAAATATTTCCCCGCAAGCTTTTGTCTTTGCTTCTGCGTCTCTCTTGCGTATTTCCCTTTGTAGTCTCTAAAAATAGTAACGGCATCCATGTAGCGACGCGCTTCTATGCATGGCTTTGCCTCACGCTCAAGAGAAGCTATTACAGCTAAAACTCCAGAATCCTCTTTGGGTTCCGCCGCCTTTTCCTCTATTTTGATCTTCCTTAACTCTGAATCCAGCATCGCTTCATATTCCGAGCCAGCAAGAAACTTTTTCATCTGAAGCAAATATAATTTTACACTCCTCGGTTTATCTGCGTTTGTTTGCGCGTATTTTATTGCTTTCTCATAAGCATCTTTTTGTTTGTTCGACACAAGCGCTTGCCTTTCCATTGCAGCCGCAAGCTTTTTAGCTTTATTTTCTTCCACCAAACGCGCTTGCTTGTCTTGCTCTAACTTTTCTTCAGTCGCTTTTTTCTCCTGATGCTTTTGATAAGAGTGAATTAAGAAAAATCCACCGCCTATTACAATCAAAACAATTACAGAATACAGGATTATATATGGCAACTTAGAAGTTGATCGACTCGCCGACATGGCACTCTCCCCATTTTAATTAATTTATAAATAATAACTGTTAAGTAAAAAATTTAGTATGCGCAAGCCTATTTTTCAATTGCTTCAGGATAATTCATAAGGAATGAATCGTATGGCTATTTTTATAATGTGTAAAAAATATTGCATTAAATAATCTATAAACACTTGATATGTCGGTTAGATGTGAATATTTTATAAGTATTGTCTTATCTTTTTCCAAAACAACATGGGGAGAACCAACTTATGGCAACAAAGAAAAAAAAGACACTCGCTAAGAAAGTTGTAGCCAAAAAGGCTGTCGCTGCCGTCGCTAAAAAAGCCGTCGCTAAAAAGCCTGTAGCTAAAAAAGCTGTTGCTAAAAAGCCTGTAGCTAAAAAAGCTGTTGCTAAAAAGCCTGTCGCTAAAAAAGCTGTTGCTAAAAAAGCTGTTGCTAAAAAGCCTGTAGCTAAAAAAGCTGTTGCTAA
>CAZYVR010000254.1:0-8728 GCA_964651145.1 uncultured Victivallales bacterium
GCTCCGTCACAATATCGCGAGCGTCGGGATCATTCCAATTCCCCGCGCGCTTCATCCTCATAGCCGCCATGAATCCATGTCCATGCGGACATTTTGGAAGCAATCAGAGAGAATGCCGATGCAATCCCAATCAAGTAAACAGGTATCGCTCCAAAATATCAGGCCCGCTTTTGGACAGAATAGACATACATGTGGAAGTAGCCGCGCTGTCTGAAAACGAATTGATGGGCGCTCCGGCGGGCGAAAGCTCCGCAAGCATCAAAAAGCGCGTCAACGCCGCGCGGCAAGTGCAGGCAAACCGATTCAAAGACAGTCCGAAACACTGCAATGCTCAAATGGAGCCAAAACATATTCAGAAATTTTGCGCGCTGGACAAACAGTGTGAAACTCTTTTGCGTCATTCAATAAGGGAACTGCAGCTCAGCGCCCGCGCCTATGACAGAATTCTCAGAGTGGCAAGAACCGTGGCTGATCTTGCTTTTTCCGAAAACATCCAGGAAGAACATATATTCGAGGCAGTCAACTATCGCTCCCTCGACAGAAGATTATGGTAAAAAAGCGCGACGCAGTTGTAAAAAAAAGCGCGACGCAGTCGTAGTAATATCCAAGCTTTGCTTGGGCGTGCTCCAACGGCGAAACGTTGGTCGGCAACGCCGAAAGAGCATGGCGTATAAAAAACTGCGCGACAGCGAAAAGATAAATATAATAAAAAACTAATGAACAAAAAACAAAAAACAGCATTATCTGTGCTTATTTGCCTCCTTGTCGGGACTGCGATATTTTATTTCTGGCCTGCCCCACCCATGAAAGACCTTTCCGACGGCATTTTTCCGCATGTATTTGACACAAGAAACCCCGAACTGAAAAAAGAGCTAAAAAGACTATATGATGAAAAACTTCTTCCAAAGCAACAGCCACAAAAAATAGTTCCCAACGAATTGAATACCATAAGCGGACTTAAAAAATTATGGGACAGCGAAGAATATAAAAATATGGCAGACGAGTGCTCAAAACTCCAAAGAGAAAATGCATATGACACAGAAATGATTTTAGAGGAACATTTGCCTGAATTGACAAAAATATTTTTTAAAAATAAAGACGTATTCGACAAATTGAATTCTGTCCTCAATAGACCAGATATAACATATTTTTCCAGGAAAATAAACGTTTATTTCAGAGAATCCGCCCGGAAATTGGGTCTGCGGCTCAACTGGGCTCTAGCCAGCAACAGACCGACCGTAGCAATCGAATCACTATCCAATATTTTTTTGCTAGGAAATATTTTAAGAAAAGAAAAAACAATAATGGCTTTGTTAATTTCTTTGGCTATTAAAGATTTGGGACTTGAAGCGCTCCATAGTAGAATCAATTTTCAAAGCAATAAAAAAAACTTGCTTAATGAAATGCATAAATGCGTGGCAGCGCAATTAACGAGACACCCTAACTTATCACAAGTCTATAAAAATGAACAAATCATGTGCCTTTATGAGTATGCATCATTAAAAACATTTGTCATTATGGGTAATTCCAAGTATCAAGACTGGGATGCAATATGCGGAAACACTATTGACGGCAATTTTCATAAAGCCTGGGAAGGAGTGAGGCATCATTGGAAAATATTATTTTACAAACTAGAAAAAGATTTAGCTGTAACGTTAAAAATATATGATGAGCAAAGCAAAATAGCAAATTTGCC
This sequence comes from uncultured Victivallales bacterium, assembly GCA_964651145.1. Taxonomy (GTDB): domain Bacteria; phylum Verrucomicrobiota; class Lentisphaeria; order Victivallales; family GWF2-45-14; genus CAZYVR01. The sequence goes on from CAZYVR010000254.1 coordinate 1,697, forward strand.
CTACTATCGCCAGAAGAGCGCAGGTTTTCCTTGTCTGTCAAGTTTAGAATCTGCAAACTGTCTCATTGCGGCTTTATCAGTTAGAGCCATTGAATCTATTTCAAGAAAAGTAAGCAAACAAGACGCAAGGCTTAAAGTCATTAATATTGCCTTGTCAAAACGTTTGGGCAAAGAAATAGACAAGAAAAATCTGATTAATCCAATGACTGGCGCGCCGTTTAAAATCGAAGAGTCTGATGAAAAAATCAAGGTAACAGCGGAAGATGCCGGCATGGGAGGTAATTATTCAAAAGATTATGTTTTTGAAATAAAGCGCAGGTGAGTTTCTAGGTGAGAACATTAAAAGTCATCAACTCTGGCGCGCTGACAATATTTTAGCGTTGCAATAAGCTGAATTTTGCAACCGCGACAGCTAAAAGATAACCTCGCTTAATAATGTGTATAATGACAGAGTTACGGCTTTGATTTAGAAAGCTAACTGCTCTACCATTTTACTGGCGCTGACTTGTTTTGTTATTTATATTTTGCTTCCTGATTCAAGTTTTTCGTATATGGATTTTAACGTCTTTACGCTTTATGTTTGATTTTAATTTATTTCTATTGATTAAGAACTTATACATTGAATAACAAAGCAAAAATAGAGAGACAACAACGGGTGTTAAAATAAATAGAATGAAGTCCGCTAAGCTCACTCCTCTGCTTTTTGAGAAAACCTCTCCCGGCTTAGAAATCATAGAGAATGAAATTATAAGAATCACAAAAGATAAAGAAAAAGGCACCCAAAAAGTTTTCTGGCTTTCGTTATGTGTTTTTACCTTTGACTTATTCTGCCTTCTTGAGAAATGCACCTTGAGTCTGTTGCTTCTTGGATAATTTCCTTTCCCGCTCATCCTGTCGCTTTTCAATGAAAAACGATTCAAATGCCTGACAAAGCTATAAGAACGATCCAATGCGCCTTTAATCATGCCCATAGGAGTATGTTGGGGAGCGCTCATCTTTATGCCTTTCCTCTTTTATTATAGAATAATATGAGACTTGCAAATTCTCAATGTGTAATCAATTGGCAAATTTACATTTGGCTCAGGCACAGCAACGCGTTTTTTCCTAAATCAAAGCTGAGGTGGAATAATTATATGCATAGAATGTGCTTTTTTTCATTGTCGCGGCTACAATATTCAGCTTATTTTTGCTTCGCGTTGCAATAAGCTGTAGGCTTTCAATGCGCCATGCGTGCTGTTGCTTAATTTCTTATATGCCAACTACTTTCGGCTTTGCCGACCAGCGATTCCGCCGCTGGATGGCGTCCGGACGCAGTCCGGTTTTTATTCCGACTGCGTCGAGCTTTTTTGGCTACGCCGTTTTTTATTCCGACTGCGTCGAGCTTTTTTGGCTACGCCGGTTTTTATTCCGACTGCGTCGAGCTTTTTTGGCTACGCCATTTTTTTGTCGTCAATCATCTTTTGGAATTTCATTCCTGTCTCGTATGCCATTTGAAGAAATTCGGCTTCTTGATCGTCTTCAAATCCGGCGTTGCCTTGGCGCATGTTGAGTTCCATATTGATGCATTTTTTATATGACGATCTGGCGATGATCCCAGCTAGTCTTTCCCAATCAATGGAGCCGGAAAATAGTGGCTTGTGCTCGTCGTGGCCGGGCGCGCCGTCATTGTCGCTGAGGTGAAGGCTTATTAAGCGGTCTTTGAGCCTGTCCAGTTCTTTCATGCCGTCGATGTTGACTATGTTGCCGTGTCCTGCGTCGTAGCAGAGCCCGAGGAATTCCGGGGGGTATTCGGAGAAAAGCAGTTCGAGTATGTCGAAATTTGGTTTGTCGCCATCGTAGAAGAGGTTTTCCAGGGCTATTTTGACGTTTCGCTCCTTTGCGAACGGGCGCAGAGTGTCCAGCGCTATGCGAACGTTCTCCCAAAATAATGCGCATTCGTAGTCAGAGCCTTTGACCAGGTGCAGGACAATTGCGTCTCCGCCGAGCCGGGAAGTCATGTCTATTCTGTTTTTCAGCAGTTCAATGCCTGCCAGTCTTTCATATTCCAGTTTTGACATCCAGTATTTTTCTTTTCCAGCCGACGCATGCAGATCGAGAAGTTTAATTCCGTATTCTTTAAGCCATTCTTTGATTTTGTCTATTTCCGAAGCGGAATAAATGAAGTCGCCGGCCCAGTGGTGGCACCAGTGGACATGAGAAAATCCGGCGTTTGCAATTTTCTCAAGGTAAGGCCGTGGAGAGCCGCTGTTTGCAAGATAATCCGTTGCTATCGAGACCATAATATATTTCCTTTTTTTATTTTGTGGGGAAGCCTGTTTGCGCTGTCGCGGCTGCCAAATTCAGCTCATTTCTCGCTTCGCTTTGCAATAAGCTGTCGAATTGCAACAGGCATAGTGCGCTGTCGCGTGATTTATTTACACTTTCCCTTTCGGCTTTGCCGATCAGCGTATTCGCCGCTGAACCGCGCCCGGACAAAGTCCGGTTTTTATACGACTGCGTCGGGCTTTTTTTAAAGTGGCTTTGCCACCGGCTGCGTCGGGCTTTTTTATATAAATCAACCATTTTTCTTGGTTATATTTTCTCTATCAGTTTTATTGCGTTTTTAATTCCGTCCTCGCTTTTAATTATTTTTCCTTGTTTGATGGCGTTTTCCTTTATCCGTGTGGAATCCAGAACATAGCGGATTCTTTGCGCGAGTTTTTTTGAGGTTGCTTTGGTGAAAGGCAGGGGGCGCGCGCCTAATTCCTTTTTATAAAGGATTTTGCCCCAGCTGTGTTGCTCTTCCAGAAACGGGACGGTTATTGCCGGGCATCCCGAGCGCGCGGCGGTGTGCGTTGTTCCGGCCCCACCGTGATGGACTACTGCCGCGCATTGCGGGAATAATCTGTGATGAGGAGCGGAGTCGATATAGCAAATATTGTTGTCAACGGAGCCGGGAGGGAACTTTTGGGAATTGCTTTGAATTATTGCGCGGCAACCGGCAATGCGCGCGGCCTGAGTCAGAATATCAGCGCATTTTTCCGGATTGACAACCTGCATTGAGCCCAATCCCATAAACACGGGAGCTTCGCCTTCTTTCAGGAAGTTCTTTAAATATTCGGGCTCTTGCCAGTTTTCAGCCATGTCCGGAACATTGAAAAAACCGCAAAGTTGGTTTGTTTTGCCCCAATCCGGCATTGAGTCGCAGAGGACCGGACTGGCGGCTATCAGATTAAGCGTGTCGGACAGAAACGCGTCACGCAGTGTGTCCTTGAATCGCGGCAGCTTGTGTTTGTCGCAAAACGCGGTTATATCTTTCTTCAATATCATATTAAGTACAATTCTGACAGTTTTCCATGCGATGCTGTTTAGCGGTTTTCCCAGGCTTGGCATTCCCGGCTGCAATCCGTGCGCAGTCGGGATCAGGCCCGGCCAGTATGTGAGGCTGACATAGGGGATGTTGTTTTTTGCGGCGGCGAAGCGCAGCGGATAGCAAAGGAAATGTCCTATGGCCACATCGGAGCCTCGACAGGCTTCGCATGCCGCTTTAAGCATTGCGTCCTGATAAGGATAAAACAAGTTTTTCATCAGCAGTTTTATGAAATTGATGTTGTGTGTTGGAATTCCGTTGATTGATGATTTTTCTATAAATTTTCTGATGTCGAGGTTTGGGGTTTTCGGGATCATTATTGATTTGACGCCAAGCTCTCCGCATAATTTGCTGTAGTCGCGGTTATCTACGCTTGTTGCAATAAGCGTTGTGTCGTGTCCAGCGTCTTGAAGGCCGCCCGCGAGCGCTATCGCAGGTCTTACGTCTCCGTTTGAGCCCCATGTCTGAATAACTGTTTTCATAAAAAAAATCTTTTTCTAATTATAACGCGAATTCGCGGGTTTGCCAATGAAATATAAAAGTGAAATATTGCAAAATAAATTTGACAAAATGCTGGCTTTGTGTACATTAATTTTTTGGTTTTCCATAATTTTCGGGACACATGCGAGGCTTTTATTTTGTGTCAGCGGAGTTGTGAGGCTGATAATATTTTCTATAACCTTAAATAAGGAGACAAGAATGTCTGGAAAAATGCAAACAATCACAGGCAACACTGCCGCGGCCCATGTAGCCAGCGCGTTCAGCGAAGTTGCCGCCATCTACCCCATTACTCCCTCTTCGGATATGGGCGAGCTGGCAGAAACTTGGGCCAGTCAAGGCCTGAAAAATATTTTTGGAGCCGAGCTGGATGTAATGGAAATGCAGTCCGAGGCCGGGGCGGCCGGAGCTGTTCACGGTTCCCTCAGCGCAGGCGCTCTGACAACTACCTTTACCGCGTCCCAGGGACTTCTGTTGATGATCCCGAACATGTACAAGATCGCGGGCGAAATGCTTCCGACTGTATTCCATGTTTCAGCTCGTTCGCTTGCCGCTCAGGCTTTGTCGATTTTCGGCGACCACTCTGACGTTATGGCCGTTCGCAACACCGGATTTGCCATGGTCGCCGCCGGTTCAGTGCAGGAAGAAATGGATTTGGCCGTAGTCAGCCATCTTGCCACTCTTAAGTCTCAGGTTCCTTTCCTCAGCTTCTTTGACGGCTTCCGCACCTCTCACGAAATTCAGAAAGTGGAAGTTATCGACTACTCTACTATCAAGCAGCTTCTTGAGCCGCAATATGTGAAGCGCTTCAAGGATCGCGCGATGCGTCCTGAACATCCGTTTTCAAAAGTTGGCGCCCAGAACCCCGATGTATACTTCCAGGGCCGCGAAACTGTAAACAAGTATTACGACGCGACTCCTGGAATTGTTCAGGAATACATGGACAAGCTGGCCAAAAAAACCGGAAGGCAGTACAAGCTTTTTGATTATGTCGGCCCGCGCAGCGCCACCAAGCTGATAATAGCCATGGGCTCAGCCACTGAAACTATTGAAGAAGCGATAACGCACCTCAATAAGAACAGCAAAGAAAAAATCGGTCTTCTCAAAATCAGGCTCTATCGTCCGTTCTCTATGGACGCGTTTATTAAGGCTATTCCAAGGTCAGTCAAAAAGATTGCTGTGCTTGACAGAACAAAAGAGCCGGGCGCAATCGGCGAGCCTCTTTACATGGATGTCAAAACAGCGCTTTCAGACAAAGACATTAAGATCATCGGCGGCCGCTACGGACTTTCAAGCAAAGAGTTCAATCCTTCAATGGTCAAGGCTGTTTGCGACCATCTCGATGGCAAATGCACTCATAACTTTGTTGTCGGCATCAATGACGACGTCACAAATCTTTCCATTCCGGTCAAAGAAGAAATTCACACAGAGCCCAAAGGCACTAAAAGCTGCATGTTCTGGGGACTTGGCTCAGACGGAACAGTCGGCGCCAACAAAAACTCCATTAAGATCATTGGCGACAACACTGACATGTATGCTCAGGGATATTTTGTCTACGACTCCAAAAAGTCATACGGCATCACTGTTTCCCATTTGCGTTTCGGCAAAAGCATAATCAAATCCACATACCTTATTTCACAGCCGGATTTCGTGGCTTGCCACAATCCAGCCTATATCGGACGCTATGACATGCTCAAGGGCATCAAGGAAGGCGGCATATTCCTGCTGAACTCCCAGATCCCCACATCCGAAGTGTTCGAGCACCTGACTAAGGATATGCAGGATACAATCATCAAGAAGAAGATTAAAATCTACAACATAGATGCTCTGAAGATTGCCGAAGAAGTCGGCCTCGGCAACAGAATCAACACTGTTATGCAGGTTGCGTTCTTCAAGATCGCCGGCATCATTAACCAGAACGACGCCATCAAGTACATTAAGAAGGCTATTGAGAAGACCTTCAAGTCCAAGGGCGAAGACATTGTCAAGATGAACTGGGCTTGTGTTGACAAAGCCGCAGCGGCTCTTGAACAGGTGAAGGTTCCTGCGAAGATAACGAAATCTTTCAAGCCCGCGAAGCTCATTTCCGCAAAAGCTTCGGCTTACGCGAGAAATATCATTGAGCCGATCATGCACCTTGAAGGCGACAATATTCCGGTCTCGCAAATGTCCTATGACGGCGTTGTGCCCACTGGCACCACATGTCTTGAAAAACGCGGAATCGCTCCGCATGTTCCGCATTGGCTTTCAGACAAATGTATCCAGTGCAATCAATGCGTAATGGCTTGTCCTCACGCTGTTGTCAGAGCAAAGCAGTTCACAAAGGACAGTCTGAAAGACGCTCCTAAGACATTCCATACTGTTCCGGCAAAGAGCCAGACAAAAGGCCTCGAATACAAACTTCAGGTTTATATTGAAGACTGCACAGGTTGCGGCGTTTGCATTCAGACATGCCCGGCCAAAGAAAAAGCCTTGAAATTCTCTCCAATCGAAATTGAAAGAGAAGCCGGCGAAACAGACAATGCGGTATACTTCAATGATTCACTTGATAAAGTTCCAGGCGCTCTGGACGAAACAACTGTAAAGGGCATCGGCTTCAAGAAGCCTCTCTTCGAATTCAGCGGAGCTTGCGGCGGTTGCGGCGAAACTCCATATGTTAAGCTCGTAACACAGCTTTACGGCGAGCGCATGGTTGTTGCTAACGCCACTGGCTGTTCCTCTATCTACGGCGGAACATTCCCGACAATCCCTTACACCAAAACCAAAGAAGGCCGTGGTCCGGTATGGGCTAACTCCCTGTTTGAAGACAATGCCGAATATGGCTTTGGAATGCGTCTGGCTGTTGACAAAAACCGCGCCCAGCTCAAGCTGGAAGTGGAAAAGCTTTTCGCGCTAAAGGCCGGTAAAGCCCTTACTGTGGCAATCAAAAAGTGCATTGAGCTTTGGGACGGAAAAGGCGATGAAGCCATGGCCGCTCAGGATGCAGTGCAGGCTCTTTTGCCAAAGGCTGTAAAAGAAGCCAAAGGCGAAAAGAAAGGAGTTCTGAAAAAGATTCAGGAACTTCAGGATTACTTCATAGACAAGAGCGTTTGGATAATCGGCGGAGACGGATGGGCATACGACATCGGTTTCAGCGGAGTTGACCACGTTGTTGCTTCAGGACGCAATGTGAACATTCTGGTGCT
>CAZYVR010000255.1:0-8683 GCA_964651145.1 uncultured Victivallales bacterium
TTGCACATTACTATATCGCAGCCCGTTTGGAAGTAGCCGTCATCCGGCAAGCGTTTGCGAACTTCACTGAGCCACCATGAGCGCAATTCGTAGCCTGACTGATCCTTGTTTGCCAGACGCGCGCGGCCATCCTCAAACGCATAGCTCCAGAAATCGTGTTTCATGCCCCTGAATCCGCTTTCAATCAAAAGAAAATCCAAAGCTTTGAGCATATACTCGCGAACTTCAGGCTTGCTTACATCAAGATAGCTGCATTTCTTTTTGGAATTTGCCACACAAGGCCTGACCGAATAATCAAAGAACCATTCAGGCTTGTCCTGCCCGAGCGGAGTTTCAGTGGGCACATGACCGCCTATCCACAAAGCCGGCTTTATTCCTGTCTCACGAACTTTTTCCGTAAATCCGCAAAGATTGTCCGGGAATTTTTTCATGTCGGTTCCGCCGTTTTTCTCGTAAGGAGCGCCAAGCCCGTGGGCAATTTTCAATTTGCCGGCATACTCCGCATAGCCGTCGTCAATCTGCATCCATTCGACAGTCGGAAAATTTTCCGCAAGGAATTCGGCTTGCTTGACAAGGCGCTCTTCGTCGATGTCGCGAAAAATGCCGTCATTCCATGAGCCCCACACTACGGAATGCCTGTTTATATCAGTTGCCCCAAAAAGCGGAGGAAGATGCTTCTTCAATGCCTCTGTGTATTCTTCAAAAATCTTTTCAAGATTGCCCGAATTTTCAGTTGTTCCAAGATGCCAGCGGTCTTCAAGCGTTTCGCCCGGCTTTACCTCGCGATATGCCACCGCCTTAAAAGATGCCAGAATATCCAGCTCAATTTTTGCGTCTTCGCGCTTCACAAGATAATTGTGATAAAAGAATTTCTGAGAAAGCGAGCCGTGAACTATTCCTTTTTCAGTATTGTAGTTTGAAATCAGGATTGCAGGAAAAGCCTGATACGGAGAAAAGCCGATCCGCTCGCACGCATCGTAAGCATCTATCCACTGATTTCCGGCAATAACGTCATATTCGGAGCCTTCAACCATATCCGGCGATCTGACCGTATCAACAGGAATCGCCATTTTGCTGTAGATGCGCGGATTCTCTGGATGATAGAAAAAATCTTTAGCGGGATCTTTCCCGAAAGAAATTCCGCTCAGGGTCATTCCGGCTTCCACGAGATTTTGCGTCTGTCCTGAAATATTTTTAATTTCGCGCACGCATTCAATGCCGTTTCCGGTCTCCTCAAAATAAAGATCCTCCTCAAAAAGGCTGTCGTAGGCAACCTTCACGTGGAGAACTTTTTCCGTTGATTTTTCCTTGATGGAATCCGGCAACATTGTCCCATGCTCCATTTCCAGACGCAGAGAACACGCGACTTTACAGCCAAGCGCTTTTGACAGGAGTTCTTCGAGAGTTCCATTCTTTTTCATTTTAAAGCCTTTTTATATTTATATTTTTTAGAGACAACTGCCTCTAAATGGTCTTAATGAATTTGCGCTTTTGTCTATATAGTCAACCTTGCCGGGAGTCAGGCGGTTCTTTTGTTCTTTTCCATTTTTTATGCGTTCCAGAATCATATTAGCGAGGTCTTTGCCTATTTGTTCGAAATCAAATTGAATCCCGCAAATATCAGCGGCTTTGTTGTATTTGCTCATCTCATACACCACCAGACCCACATCTTCCGGGGCGGAAAGGCCAAGGGCGGCAATATGCCTTTTAAAAGCTATTCCATGAAACGCGTCAAAGCCTATCACGCAGTCAGGCGGCTCCGGCAATGTCATAAGAAACTCCGCCGTGTTTTCATTCTGCAAACGCTGTTCGACTGTATTGGGATAGATTTTCAGCGACCGTTTACTAAGAGCCTTTGCTAAACTCTGTTCGCGTTTAAACACATAATCTTCGGGAAAGAGGAGATTGCTGTTCACAGTCCGGGGGAAATAGTAAGCGATCTTTCTGTATCCCATTCTAAAAAGCTCATCAACCAAGATTTCAGCAGTGGCCTCTTCATCTATTCCCGCATGGTTCGCGTCTTTGCTTTCATGATTCAGATAAATATACGGAACTGCATGTTTTTCGGCCCACTCCTCAAAAAAGCTCTGATTGGGAACCACTCCGTCTATAACTATCCCGTCAAAGCGCCGCGTTTGGAATATCGGGGCAATTTCAAGCGATTTAAGATCAACGTCAATTATCAGTGTCTGATAGTCCTTTTGCTGGAGATGCCGCATCATTGAAAGCGCAAAAGGGTTCAAACTGCCCGCGGAAGCCCCAGTCATCACATAAGCGACCTGGCAAGTCCTGGAGCTGCGCAACTGACGAACCGCAAAATTCATAAGATAGCCCTTTTCCTCTGCTATCTTTCTGACTTTTTCCTGAGTTTCTCTGGCAATTCTCAATTTGTCGCCGCGTCCGTTCAGAATATGCCCCACCGCGCTGCGGGACACTCCCGCAATTTCGGCAATCCCAGCCAATGTAACTCGCGACTTTTTGTTGTTCTCCATAACTGCTCCCATATGATAGCTTTTTAGATTTTATATTTTTTTCTGATATTTGTCAAGGATTTTACTGGAAATATCAGGAAAATAACATAAAACTTAAAGGAAGCTCTAAAATTAGCGCTCATAATAAATTGACAGAAAAACTAAAGCAAAGGCAAAGATTCATGAAATTAAAAGGCTTATCGGCAGTAATTGCAATTATAATATTGGGATCCCTGGCATTTGTGTTCCAGTCTTATGTTTTTCCTTCCTTGACTCAAGAGGAAATAATCAAAAAGGCAGGCGACTCTATAATTGAGCAAATCAAGTTCGACTTGTATGCTGACCAAGTAAAATTGCTTAAGGAGGCAGGCGAGCGTGGCAATCAAAAGAAAATGGCTCGCAAATTGGAAAAACAGCGAAAAGATATAGATAAAATAAAAATAGTTTCTATAAAAAGCGAACCTCTCGGGAAAACAAAAAGAAACGTCAGATTTAATATAAAAAGTCTGTTTCATGGGAAGTTGACCATTCAAGGCTCTTATTTGATAAAGGTGGATTTCACGCTCGGAAGCAGCAAGTCCATCCGCTCAAAAGTATTAGAACTGAATACCTCGCCCAGCAAATGGACAGTTTTTCCTTCGCATCTGTCATTTTAAAGTTGAGGACTAACATGGAAATACATTCGAACGGAAAAACATACACCGCAGACAACGATTCAACGCTTCTTGCATTCCTGAAAGACAAGGGATTTGACCCGCAGAAAATTGTGGTTTCAGTAAACGGAGAAATAGCGCCACCCGAAAAGTATCAAGACATAGTTCTCCATGATAAAGATTCCTTGGATTTGATGTCTTTTGTCGGTGGCGGCTGAATCTATTTTTGCGAATCATCCAATGAGCCCGGAGTCGCATTCGCGTCACTGGCTTCGATTCTTATCGCTTCTTTGGCGTAAAGCTCCTTGAATTCGGCAAAAGCTTTCTTATACCTGTTCAAGTCCGGCTTTGAAAAAGATTTCTTCCAATACTCGCGATATTGAAGCACAGTAGGCTCGGCAAAATCCACCAGGTCACATAGACAGTGATAAACATTTACTTCGCTGTTGCTAAAAATTTCATCAGTAGACCTGAATTGAGTCGATATGCCTGCCCCGAGAAAAGCCGCAAGCTTGCCTTCCTCCTCAAAAAGAATCATTTCATGCCTGACAAGAGAAAAAACGGCCATTGCCGTGTCGCGAAGCAATTTCAAATATAGAAGGACGGCGTCCGAATCTTCATCGGGGGCATTCTTCCCCGGCGCGCAGATCAATCTTGTGGCTTCAATTGAAACATTCAAAAGCTTGAGAGACGACTTATAAATATCGCATCTTTTCTCTTCAGCATATGAAAACAAAAGGCCACGAAGCAGGCGCACAGCCGTGTCGAAAGAAGCGTCTCTTCGCGCCAGCAATGCCGGCACGTTCATTGTGACAAGACAATTTCTGCCAACATCTCCTTCCGGAAAAGTCATCTTCTGGAGAGTTTTCTTGACTGTGCTTATAACGCCCATGTAACTTGGACTCAATTGACGCCTCCTGTGTTCCTTCAACAAATATAAAGAAAAGATAGGTTGTTTTTCGCGATGTTCAAGTATTTCTGCTTTTGCCCGGCGGTATTTTCCCAAATTCCCTCATGACCATCTGCAAATCCGCCCATACTTCTTTTTTTGCGTCAGAATTGCGCAACAAATATGCGGGATGAAACGTTGGCAGCATTCTTATTCCCATATACTCAAACCACTGGCCGCGCAAGTTAGTTATCCCTTTCATATTAAGCAGGCGCAACACAGGGACAGCCCCCAACAACACAATAATGCGCGGGCGGACAAGCTCTATCTGTCGGCGCAAATACGGCAGGCAGGCCGCCGCTTCTGACGTTTCAGGGTCGCGATTGCCTGGAGCGCGGCATTTGACAATGTTTGTCAGAAAAACTTCTTCGCGCGAAAACTGCATCGCATTTATCATCTTTGTGAGAAGCTGACCAGCCTCTCCAACAAATGGACGTCCCTGCTGGTCTTCATCGCGGTCAGGCCCCTCGCCTATAAACATTAAATCAGCATTGGGATTGCCCTCGCCAAAAACAGTGTTCCTTCTTGCGCGGCAAAGTCCGCAGCGAACACAATTGGCAACATGAGCCTGCAACTCCTCGAAACTGACGCTTGAAAGATCCGGAGCCGGAGCTGAAACTGGTTCTGCGTATTGCACATGAACCGGCTCTGAGACAGCTTGAGGCGCCGATGAAGGACTGCTGTACTGCGGAGAAGCGACTTCTGATACTCTGTGCGAAGTTGAGGCTTGTTCAATGTATGGCGGCTTCTGTGGTGAATGGAAAGCGGCAACTCTGACATTGTCGCCGTAAAGCTCCTTGAGTTTGCTCCGCTCCACGGTTGCGTATTTTGTCAATTCAGACTCGATTTCCATATATTCGATGATATCTTCAAACAGATTGCTCACTAGCCGCGCCTTATAGTTGTTTTTTGCCGTTTTAATAAAATTCCTGTCAATCTGGAAAATTCAATGCCGTTTCTTATTTTAAATTGCGTTAATCAATATATATTAGTGAGCTGAACAAACCATAAGGATACAATATGTCTTTAAAAAGCCTGACACTTTTGCTTATTATTGCTGCCAACATCAGCGCTGGAGTTTTTGCGCAGACAGCGCCGCCGCCGCCAGCTCAGATTGAAAAGTCAGTTTTAGTGAAAGCCGACAAAATAATAGTAATAGCTCCAAACTCAAAGCTGGCAAAGGAACTTCTGGCAAAATCAGGCAACCAGGACAAAAAAGACAAGGATATCAGAAGCGAAGAAAAAAGCATTGGCGACATATTTCGAAACGTGATAAAGACTCACAACTTCAGACAGTTCGAAAAAGAACTCCTGACCAAATTCAACAAGTACAGAATAACCAAAGGATTTGAAGGCTGGAAATTTATTTTCCTCTTTTGCGGCATATTAGTGTCTCTTATTCTGGCGAGCATAGCCAGGTGGGTCATAGAGTGCCTGATACTGAAAAAATTGGCTAAAAAGACAAAAACAAATATCGACGACTTGATAGCCGAAGCTCTTAGCCCGCCCGTTTGGCTCTTTTTTGTCTCAGCAGGCATATTCGTAAGCTCCGCCCCCCTAATGGGAACTTTTACTGAGCGCATTCAGGATATTGCCATAAGAATAGGCATCGCAATTTGCGCCTTTGCTTTTGCATGGGGCGTTTATCGCTTAATTGCGGTGCTTGATCATTTCATGGAAAAGCTTGTAAAAAGCTCTGACAGCACTGTGGACGACCTCATTGCCAATCTTGTGCGGAAGTCCCTTAAAATAACCATTATTATAGTATCCGCGCTGATCATCGGCCAAAACATACTTGGCCTGAACATCACAACGCTTCTCGCTGGAGCCGGTGTAATCGGACTGGCTGTGGCTTTTGCCGCTCAGGATACAATCGGAAACTTCTTAGGCTCGATCATGCTGATCCTCGACAGGCCGTTTAAAGTAGGCGACAGAATCAGAGCGGTTGGAGTTGACGGCTCAGTGGAAGGGGTGGGATTCAGAAGCACCCGGGTAAGAACCCTTGAAGGACACCTTGTTTCAATTCCCAACAAAGAGCTTGCCGCTCAAAAAGTGGAAAACGTAGGCAAGCGCCCTTTCATAAAATTCGCAAATAACTTCACGCTCGTATACGACACGCCCGCGGAAAAAATAGAACTAGCAGTGAAGATACTTCACGAGATCTACGATAACCATGAAGGGATGAGCGAAGACAGGCCGCCCAAGATATTCTTCAATTCCTTCAATGACTGGGCGCTTAACATCACAACGACCATCTGGTGGCATCCTAGCGACTACTACGCGGCTCAGGAGTGGAACCATAAAAAAAATCTGGAAATACTAAGACGCTTCAATCAGGAAGGCCTTGAGTTTGCTTTCCCGACAAACACGACTTATCTTGCATATGATTCAAAAAGAAAATTAGAGTTTTCGATAGACAATAATGACGATAAAAAAGGAGAACTAAGTTGAAAGTTGTTGTCGCATATTCAGGCGGACTCGACACGTCGATCATCGTTAAATGGGTAAAAAACACATATAACGCCGATGTCGTCGGCTTCTGCGCAGATGTTGGTCAGGCTGAAGAGCTTGACGGAGTCGAGGAAAAAGCCATCAGAACCGGAGCTGAAAAATGCTACGTTGAAGATCTAACCGAAGAATTCGCCAAAGATTTCATCTTCCCAATGATGCAGGCCAACGCCATTTACGAAGGCACATATCTGCTGGGAACTTCAATTGCCAGGCCGCTCATCGCCAAACGCCTTATCGAAATAGCGCGCGCAGAAGGCGCGGACGCAATTTGCCACGGCGCAACCGGAAAAGGAAACGATCAGGTTCGCTTCGAGCTGACAGCCTACGCAATGGAGCCAAACATAAAAATCATAGCGCCATGGCGCGAATGGGAATTTAAATCGCGCACAGACTTGATCGATTACGCGCGCGAACATGATATTCCTATAACTTCCACGCAGGAAAAGCCATACAGCATGGACAGGAACCTTCTCCACATAAGCTTTGAAGGCGGAGTCCTGGAAGATCCATGGAGCGAAGCCCCCGAAGACCTTTCGGTTATGACCAGCCCTCTGAGCAAAACCCCGGATGAATACGAATATGTCGAAGTCAGCTTTGACAAAGGCATCCCGGTAAAAGTCAACGGCGAAAGCCTTTCCCCTGCCGGAATCATGCTCAAGCTGAACGAACTCGGCGGCAAGCACGGCGTGGGAAGAACTGACATTGTGGAAAACCGCTTCGTAGGCATGAAATCCAGAGGCGTCTATGAGACTCCAGGCGGAACAATACTGCACACTGCACACAGAGCCATGGAATCAATCACAATGGACAAAGAAGTGATGCACTTGCGCGACGGATTTATCCCCGCATACTCAAAGCTTGTCTACAACGGATTCTGGTACGCCCCGGAGCGCGAAATGCTCCAGGCCGCAATATCTGAAAGCCAAAAGTTTGTGACTGGCGACGTAAGACTCAAGCTGTTCAAAGGCTCATGCTTCGTCTCTGGCCGCCGCTCAGAATACAGCCTCTATGATGAAAGCATTGCCACATTCGAAGAGGATTCAGTATACAACCAGGCAGATGCGGAAGGCTTTATCAAGCTAAACGCTCTCAGGCTTCGCGTGCTGGCAAACAGCAAACAACGCAGATACTGAGCTTATTCAGCTTCAACGCCGCCGTTCTGATTCTCACGAACGGCGGCTCCATTCTCAGCAATGCTACGACGCCGCCAAAAGTCCTGAAAAATAAAAAAGCTCTTACTCTCAAAAAAGCATTGACATCAACAGTCCAATCACTACAATTAGTAAGATGGCACAAACAAAAAGCAACAAGGGAAAGCAAGAAATGCAAATTTCAATGTGGAGCAGTTATTTTATTGAGCACACACCGGAAAAAATGGTTGAAACATTCACGGAACGCGACTGGAAATGCACGGAACTGTCAGACGAACACGGCTGGGCATTGCTCGATCGAGGAGTCCCGGAAAAAGTGGGAGCCGAATTTAAACAATTTGCGGACAACTTGGGATTCTCTTTTCCTCAGGGACATTTTTATCTCACAGCAGACCTAGCTCACCCTGACAAAAATGAAAGAGCTAAAATACTCGACGACCTGAAAAGATGGAGCGATCTTTTCGCCGCGCTTGGAGTGCAAGCCGGAGTTCTGCATCCCGAAAACTCAAAGCCCACTGAAAACTGGACAGCCGACCAGATGTTCGAATGCAGAGTAAAAATGCTTGAGGAACTTCTGGACTATACAAACGGAACCGATGTGACTATATGCCTTGAAAATCTCCTTACATTGTTCCTGACTCTGGACGATCTTGAAAATCTGATCAGCTCCGTTCGCGGCGGCGAACGGCTCGGAATATGCCTGGACACAGGACATCTGAATATTCAAGGCGACAATTGCGCCGAATTTGCCCTGCGCGCAGGAGACAAATTGAAAGCCCTGCATATAACCGACAGCATAGGCGGCAGCAACGACCACATTCTGCCATACAGCGCCGGAACAGTTAACTGGATGGCATTGACTTCAGCTCTTCGAAAAATCGGCTATGACGGTCTTTTCAACTTTGAAGTTCCCAGAGAAAACAACTGCCCCATGGACATCCGTCTGGC
>CAZYVR010000256.1:0-8669 GCA_964651145.1 uncultured Victivallales bacterium
CGGTAAAATGCTTTTCTGCGCCTCGCTTCAAGCATTGCCTGAGAGAGTTCCCAAAGTTCCGCTTGTAGTTCTTCAAACTGGTCGCGGCTGATAAAAAGGATTTCCCGGTGGAACATCTGCTGGTCAGAATATTTTTCTGCCAACCTTGATTGGAACTCCTCATTGGTCTCGGGCAGCTTTCGCTTAGCCGAAGATTTTCCCGTCTTGGATTTGGCTATCAATGCCTCGCGACGTTCCTCAAATTCCGCTTCGGTTTCGCCTTTGCTCTGTTTTAATTTTGCCTTGGCGAGGATGTTGTAAATGATTCCAGAAATCTTATATCCACGGCATTTTTCAATGTACCAGGAATACAAAATAATTTGAAAATCTGTCCAAAGTCGATCAAGATATCCGCCATCAATCTGCGAGGCTGTTTTGTGTTCAAGAAGATAGTAAGATCCATCCATCTTCACTATTCCGTCAACCTTGCCGGCAAGAATAAAAGTTCTGGATTCAGCTCCGGTTTCGGGATTAATGATCGGCCCTGAAAATTCTTGCTCAAGAGTGACAACCTCGAAGTTTTCCTTAGGATAGATTCGGGCATATCCCATCATCATCGCCCTGGCAAGATGCCAGTCAGCTTTTTCCTTTTCGTCTGCAATCCTATTTATATAGGTATGGTCGATATGCTCCAAAACATCGGAAATATTCTGACTCCCATGCCATATCTCCAGGCATTGGTGAATTACCGAGCCGAATGCCAAACTGTGCGCTTTCTGCAATGGCACAAGCTGCTGAAAGTATCTCCAGTAGCAAGCCTTCCGACAGTCCCTGAAGGAGCGCCACATCGAATAAGTAGTTATCATTTTATCCATATCATCTTTCCCATATTATTTTCTTCGCGATTTTTTTTCCTGTCAGATCCTTCTACTATCTTTCATACAAAATTCTGATCGGAAATGACCACGTCTTTCAGATATTTGTCCAAATTTTTTTTTTGAAACAGCTTTCTGATTCTTTTTATCCGGTTAAAAACCGTGGATCTTGGCAGGCATGTTTTGCGGGCTATTTCGGATACGGTCATTGTTCTGAGGAGATCGCATATATCGCGCAGATCTTCTGGAAGTGCAGCGATCGCTTCTTCCAGGTCACTTTTCATTCCATAGTTGCAAATGCTTTTCGATGCTATGCGTTCAATCTGATTAATATCCTCATTTGACATATTGCTTAATGACAGACAGACCGCGCCATTTCTGCAACGGGCATTTTTGTGCTTCAGCATGTTGACAATTCTATGTTCTATCAGGCGCTGAATAAATGTGTATTTTTTTGATCTTGCAGGATTGTATTTTTCCATTTGCCTCACTATTTCCAACGCAAATTCCTGCTGAATGTCAAGTCGGCCGTCTGGAGGGAAATTTTCCGATTCAATTAGCTTTCCGGCCTTTGTTCGAATGTAATTGGCAATGCTTTTTCCAAAGCAGTCGTAAGAATTTTTGCCAATTGGCGTTTGAGGGGGTGTTTTTCTTTTTGCGCATACTTCTTCTTTCATAAGCCTCTCCTTATTTTGGCTTATGGCGCTTCCGGCTGAACAAGCTCTGTTTGTTCAATTGGTTTTTCCGAACTGCGCCTTTACGATGAAAGGCGCTACGTCCGGCGTAGCATCCGCTACGTTTCGCGTAGCAAGTGGGAGAAACGTTTTTTTTGAGAATAAAATCAGGAATGCAGACATAAAAAAAGCCGCCTGAGAGGCGGCATGAGAAAAAGCTCTTTCAAGTAAGCCAGACAATTTCGCTGGATGGGCGGTAGACTGGATTCATTCCGCCGGAAATTGTTTGTTTCAGGTGTTCGCTGAGATCTGGATCCGATTCTTCTATTTTCTTGCGCGCTCGCAAGTATGCCGAATAAAAAGCTTTTCTTATGCGCTCTCGCCCGCTCTGCGCTTTTCTCGGACGGTTTTTCAGCCCTCTGGATTCGTTAATGGCCTTTTCTAACTGGAAAAGTTCTTCCTGAATGATTTCAATTTTTCCGGCATCGCCGTTGGCGCGGGCTTCTGTTATTTCTTCAAGCAATTCGCGAGCCTGAGTTCGATATTCATTGACCGCCTTCCGGTCTGCTATGTCGCCGGAATCGCTAAGCGCTGTGTCCTGTATATCGATTTCCGCGCCAAGAACTATTTCTGCAACGGAGACAGCCTGACCAGGGCGCGATAAAAGTTTATGTATGTAGCCCGCTCCGACATCAACAGTTGAAAGCGCAAACATCTTGCCCCTGTTATAGCAGACACTATAAGAGTCCCCGGAATAGCAGAAGATATTAGGGGCGTCTTTTGTTTGAATTGCCGCCGTATCTCGCACTGCATTGCGCAGAAATTCAAGATCAAAAGCTCCGTTCTTCAAAAACAGCAAGTTGCGCAACTCAAAAATGTCTCCTTTGTCAAAGGTCTTGAGGAATTCCCCGGAAGAATATCCAAAAATAAAAAGCAGAGGGCTTTGCCCGGAAATAGGAAGATTATCGTAGAGCATATCAATATTTCTTAGCACATAAACTGGTCTTGAGATCCCCGGCAAAGATGAAAAGCCAAGGTCCCATAAATGTCCTTTTACAATTTCCTGCGTCCGTCCTCGGCACTTCAAGGCATCCACAGTAGTTTGAACTATTGGTTTATAATCTATGTTCCAGCGTAACAGACGCTCCCTGGGTACTTCCATTAAGCCATTGTGTTCGCATACCATGCAATGTCGCGCGCTGCCACTGGGCGATTCAATCTGGAACACTTCTTCTATATGTGTATGGCAGACCTCGCATGAAACATAATTGGAAATTCTGCCAGGAATTAGTAATTCGAGCTCTAAAAAAATATCAGAGTCTCCATTGGGGAGGCTTTTTAAGGTTTCAATTGTCAGCTCCGGAGCAGGATGGGACGCGCAATTCCAGATCAGATCAAGCGAGCATTGTGACATTGTCTATCCTCCAGCAACTAAGGCACTTTTCTCCAAGAATCCGCTGCCACTCACATTTGCTTTTTAAATTGCAGCTTGTTTTGCTGATATCTATAGAAAAGGAACAAACCCTGCCATTATGAATTGCCTTTATGAGGAGGGTCACTTTTTCAACGTTGAGGGATCTCAGGTTCAGTTCCTTTATATTTAAATCATGCTCAAGAGCTTCATAAAAATCCTCTAACCCGGGAGCTACTTGAAGCGCTATAGTTCTTTCTCCTTTTTCCTGCTTTGAAAAAATCATCTTCTTAATAAAAACACCCAATACCCCGTCCTCGGGCTCAGTGTAAAAATTGAAGCCGCTGTATTTTAACTGGTCAATGTTGTATGCATGTTTGTCAATGCTTGAAAACGTGAAAAGCTCTTCCATGATTTCATGCAGGAAAATCTCCATCAGAGCTAATTGCGCCGAATTGCCGCCCCCCGCGTGAATTTCCAAAACCCCCAGAGTATGGTCCCAGGCAAACACAAGTTCAAACAGATGGCATTCGTTTTTTCTTCGAAACCCAAGTTCAGCGTCCCATACTTCATAAACTTTGGGATGATCGGATAGATAAACAAAAAAATAATCAAGCGCTTCTGAGCGTTTGAAGTGTTCTACTTTAACGCCGTGACCTCTTCCCTCGCTATCAATATAAAAGGATGAAATAGCTTCGCCGAACCGCTCCAAAGACACCTTTTCTGTTTTTGGATCTTTTAACGGCAAATTAATATGACGCCGCCAATATTTTTTGGACAAACTGTCTGAGTAAGCGCAACGCATCGCATGTTCCCAGAGATTTTGATTTCTCAGATAGAACCAGAGAGCTTTGTCGCAACGGCTCCGATATTTGAAAAATTCTTTCGCCAATTCTAATCCACAGAACTTTGCTGTTTTTACAAGTTGGTTTATTCCATCCTCGCTGCTTGCAACAGAATAAACTTCCTGCATTATCAGCTCAATATTATGCCTTGCCGCCTGGGGTAACTCTCTATATTCTGAATACATAAAATCTGTGCGGCAAGGAGGGAGATTATCCCACAGCTTCTTCCAGGCGCAACCCTGCTGTGTGAATAGCTCTTTCAGAAGGCTATTGGATGTAAGTCGTAAAAACTTTTGCGGTCTGTAGTTCATCATAATTCCCCCTCGTTGATGTTTTTTCGTTTTTTCTTATAATATAATCGGCTCACTAAGTCATCTTTTGTCTTAGTGGCGCTATATTACAGAAAAGGCATTATTTTTTTATGGGAGGGAGTTATGCCGGTAAACAAAAACCAAATGCTGAGGCTTACTCGTTTTGTTGGGCTCCTGAAAGAAAACAGATACCCGAATTGCTTTAGCTTTGCGCGGGAACTCAAACGCTGGGAAGATACGAAAAATCTAAACATCTCCTGTAGCATAAAGACCATTCAGCGCGACATTAAAAGCCTGAGAGAAGAGTTCAATTGCCCTATGAAATACGACTATTTCAGGAAAGGCTATTATCTTGTTCATCACGGATGGAACTTTTCATGCCCCGCTGTGTTGGGCGAACACGAAATGATAGCGTTTGTCCTTGGAGCCAGAATAGCGGAGGAAATTTTTCCGGAACCGTTAAAGAGTGATATTCGCAATGCCGTTGATTTTCAGCTTTCCACCAACAATCCAGACTTTCTTGACAAGGCTCTTGTTAAATCGCTTACGCTTATTCCCGGCTTGAAGATTAGTATAGATTCCGGGGTTTTTATGAATATTTTCCAATGTTGGCAGAATCATGAAGCTGTAAAAATCACATATGAAGACGGCCATGGGACATATTCCAAACGCCTGGTGGAGCCTCATGCGCTAGTCTATTACGATCGTTCCTGGTATATAAAAGGCTTTTGCCTGAAACGAAATAAAGGAAGGACATTTGCCATTCACCGCATTTCCAGTGCGGAAAAAAGCGGCAAATACTTCGAACCGGACGAAAAAATAATAAGCCAGACGACCGCCGATAATTTTCTCGAGTATGACAGAATAGAAAATGTAAAAATCATCTGCCATAAATCGCTCAAAAGTTTTATTGCCGCAAAGCCGCTCCATTCAGAACAGACAATTGAAAAAGTCGGCATGGAATATTTGAGGGTGCATGTGCCCTCTGTTCCAGAACCGGAGATAATCCATTGGGTATTGTATCAGGGAGGACAGGCAAAAGTCCTTGAGCCAACATCTCTAAAAAAGATGATTAAAGCCGCAGCAAAGAAAATAGTCCAGGAACATTAAAGGTTTCCTGCTGGTAATTGCGGTTGTGTCATTTTTCCTATAAAAATTCAAACAGCCATACAGCTCCATCGTTTTATTGAGACTTTGGAGCTCTTTCTTTTTTGATTCCCCTTTTTTTATGATTTAAAGCTTTAGCCTCAAAACGGAGGCGTGAAAAATCTTTTTTGTAAGAAAATATCCAAATACGTGGTCATTCCGCTCTCCAATTTTGTATGAAACTTAGTAGAAACACCAAGTTGGAGAAAATGAAAAGATGAGAGATCAAAAATCTGAATATGCTGAAAATATGAAAGTCGCGCCCTTAGAAATCAAGGAAATAGCGGAGATTCTCGCTGCGGGAATAATCAGGATGAAGAAAAAAGGGAAGATCAAAAGCAAATAAAAAATATTAGACCCAAAACAAAAAATAAAAGGAATGGAAGAATGGAAAAGAAAAATCATCAGGAAGCGCAGAAAGTGGAGCTTAAAGATCATGAAGCAATGGATGTTATCCTTGGAGCCGAGAGAATTAATTTCCATGGATTGACCGAGGCCGTCTATGTCACGCCGGAGATGGCAAAGATTCTTCTCAAGTACAACACCGGCAACCGCCACATAAGCGATGTGGTCAATCAACGTTATTCAAGAATAATGGAAGCCGGTGATTGGCGATTCAACGGCCAGACAATTGTTTTTTCCGACAAAGGCCGGCTCATTGACGGACAAAACCGCCTGAAGGCAATTGTCAGAAGCGGCAAGACTATGCCGATGCTGATTGTATATGGAATCAAGGATGAGAATTTCAAGACGATGGATCAGGGATGCAAGCGCACAACCGGACAGGTTCTGAAGATTCTCGAATGCAAAAATGGCAACATGCTGGCTGCCGCTCTTCGCATCGCATATATCTATTTTGACGTTAATCCCAACCTGAACTGCTCGAGCGCGGCATATGTATACAATGAAGCTCTGTTGAACTTTTTTGAACGCCATCCTGAAATAGAAAAAAGCGTTGAATTTGTGGGGGCCGCCAATGGTGTTTGCAGTCCTTCAGTTCTGGCCTTCTGTCATTTTATATTTGCCCGAAAATGTCCGGGGGCGGCTGACCTTTTTGTGGGACAGCTGACAACGGGAGAAGACCTCCACGGCGGGAATCCGATACTGGCATTGCGCAACCGTCTCTATAAAAATAAAGATAGCAGGGTGAAACTGTCGGTTCGGGACTTGGTTGCGCTGATTTTCAAGGCGTGGAATTACTGCCGCAGATTTCAAAGTATCAAATATCTGAATGTCGCTAGTTCAGACACGTTGCCGGAGGTGGTTTAAGATGTTGACTGTTGATATAAGCGCCAGGCCGCCATTCAAAGATCTCTTTCCGATCCGGGAAAATATTCTGAACGAAATTGTGAAAGATATGAAGAAAAACGGTTTTGACGACAGCAAGCCTATTGTTCTCTGGCGCAGATGCGGTCTCACTGTTGTTGACGGGCACACCCGGTTGGAAGCCGCAAGGCAGGCAAGGATAAAGGATGTCCCAACCGTCATGAAGGAATTTCCCAACGAACAGGTGGCATTAGAATATGCAATCCGGAGCCAGCGAAATCGCCGCAATCTTTCCGACCAGGAAATAGTTCAGTGTATTTCCGAGTTGGATAAGAGAAAGGAAAAAGGCGGCGATCGCAAAAGTCTGAGCGCCCGGAAAAAATCAATTGCCACAGGTGTGGCAATTGATCGGTCATCAGATGAAACAGCAAAAGTATTGGGTGTTGGCAGAGGAAAAATTGAAAAAGCGAGAGTTGTTCTCGACAAAGCTCCAGAGGAAATAAAAGAGGCGGTCAAATTAGGAAATATGAGCATCAACAAAGCCTATAACAAAACGGTGAATCCATCAAAAGGCAGTCCTGAATCATTGGATAAAGCCACAGAGGAAATCGGCAATGTAAAGAAGGTCTTGCGGATTATCAGGAAGCGTCTTTCCAAAGAACAGATTCAGGAACTGATCAAGCTTCTTCAAGAAGACGCTTAAAAAAGGAAGGCAATTAAAAAGAGGATTTCTATCATGAGTGAAAACGAAATAGATCAATTAATAAAGGACAATGCTGTCGGTCCAAAATCGGCCGAAAGCGACGGGCATAAAGTTGAACAGCATTCTATCAAAGAGCAGATAGAGGCGGATCGATATCTGAATTCAAAAAAAGCTATGAAAAAGAAAAACTGGGGATTAAAAATAGGAAAGATGATCCCTCCCGGAGCTGGATGAAATCCAGATAAGAGTCGTTTCAAACTCCGCTTCGCTACGGAAACGGATTAATTGAAAAAAAAGAGAGTTGAATTGGTGAAGAAAAATTTAAACAATAAAATCATTGCCCCAAGAAGCATGATGCCTGCGAGGTCTATTGAAGGGCGTTTTGACGCTGCGCAGACAACCAGTGACAATCGGCGTCACTGGGCAGCCGCTGAAGGATTGAGCGCCGATGCGGAAGCCAGCCCGGATGTCAGAAGCGTCCTGAGGAATCGCTCGCGTTACGAGGTTGCCAACAACTCTTACGCGAAAGGAATAGTTCTTACCCTCGCAAACGACACAATTGGCACCGGGCCGCGCCTTCAGATGTTGACTGACTATGAGGAATTGAACCGTCGGGTGGAAAGAGATTTCATGCTATGGTCGTCAGCTATCACCTTTCCTGAGAAACTCCGCACAATGCGCATGGCAAGAACTCAAGACGGAGAGGCGTTTGGGATTTTAGGATATAATCCGAGGGTGTTGCATGATGTTAAACTTGATCTTAATTTGATAGAGGCTGACCAGGTTACAAGCGCGCTGACCGTAACTTTCGATGATCGCGAAATTGACGGGATTATTTTTGATGATTTTGGAAATCCTGAAAGATATCGCGTCATGAGACAGCATCCCGGCGGGATTGATTTTTCCTGCAACAATGATTTTTTGGATGTGCCGGCGGCGGCGATGACCCATAATTTTCGTCAGGACAGACCCGGGCTTCACAGAGGCGTTCCAGAGCTTACCCCGGCGTTGCCGCTGTTTGCGCAGTTGAGAAGGTACACGCTTGCGACACTGAGCGCGGCGGAAGCCAACGCCAATTTTTCAGGAATACTTTATACAGACTCTCCGCCTGATGGCGAGGCGGCGGAAGTAAGAACACTGGATAGCTTTGAGCTCGACAGAAACCTTCTCCTTGCGATGCCTTACGGCTGGAAGATGGGACAACTCGACCCCAAGCATCCTGCCACAACTTATGCTGAATTTAAACATGAACTTTTAAATGAGATAGCCCGTTGTTTGAATATCCCTTACAACATCGCGGCATGCAATTCCAGCGGTTACAATTACGCGTCCGGTCGACTGGATCACCAGACCTATTACAAAAGCATCCGGGTCGATCAGGCATTCATTGCGTCTGTAATCCTTGACAAGATTCTAACGGCATGGTTACGCGAGTATTTTCTTATAAATCCTCCTCTTG
>CAZYVR010000257.1:0-8590 GCA_964651145.1 uncultured Victivallales bacterium
GGTTATTTCTTGTGTCAGCCTCACTGCGGAACAAAGCGCAGAAGAACCAAAAAAACAGTTTTCGCTTTTCTCATATTTCTTTCCTTTTTGACGTTTTGGCAGCCATTTTAAATATGATAAAAATTGGGGATAAAGGTTTAATTGCTATCTTTAGCTTTTTCTCTTCTTTTTTGTAATTTACTTTTTGCGTAGAGTCTATAGGCGAATTAATTTTAACGATCTTTTCTTTTGAAAAAGCATTAAATTTGAAAATTACTTCCAGGCTTTCTTTTCTATATGATATTGCGGAAAAAAGTATTTCATTGCCTTTGCGAAACATGTTTACGTCTATGCCTTGCAAGGGAATACCATTTTTAGAGCTTATTTCAACTCCAGGCTTTAACGAGTATGCATCTGTTATTTCTTTTATGGCTTTTTGGTTTTTCTTTATGCCTTGCATAGGGATTTTTACGATTCCCTTCTCGATTGGAATTGGCAAAGACATAGTTTTAAGGTTTTCGTTGTATTCCGCGAAATTACCAGAAAGCAAGAGGAGCTTGCCATGCACCTTTTTCCAATTGAGAATTTTTTTAGCAATCTTTTCTGGCAAATATGAAGCGTTGGGTACTGCAAGAAAAGAATACTTGTTCAGCTTTCCTTTTGCTATCTGCTTTTCCGTTACGAATTCCACATCAAAACCATTGAATTTCAAGGCTTGATAGATATCTAATAAATGATTTAAATGTTCAGATTTGAAATCCTGAGTAATATTTTCCATATCCAAAGATATTTCAACTTTTTTGTAATGCTTTCCGGGAGTCGCTACGGCAAGCCTTGTTGTGTCGGAGTAAAGAATCGCCGCTTTTGTTGTTGAAAAGCGACGCTTGATATCTGGTTTGATATATTCACTCAAGCGGTTTACTTCTTCAATGGTCTTTTTTAACATTTGACGGGTTTTAGGCGGAAATTGTTCGCTCATAAAGGCTGATCCGATGTGTGAACGATAATCCCAATTATAAATCATCAGCGCATCAATCCCGTGAAGAATCGGAGACCAAATGGCGGTGCGAAGCAAGTCAGGAGAGCAGGGTTTGCTTAATTTTCTCTTTCCATAACCAGGTGTTTTTTTGTAATAAGGCTTGTTAAATATATGATATTCATTTTCCATTAAGGGCTTTCCATTTGCCAAACTTCTATAGTAATCCCACAAAACAATGCCGGAAAATGGATTTACCTGCAAAGACCCGCAATGGGTTCCCATGAACATGCTGTCAAAGCCAAAAATATCCTCAACTTCCAAAGGCAACTGTTCATAGTCGGTCCCAAGAAGGTTCCCGCCATGTATTAAGCAATGACGTGTCTTTTTTATGAGTACTTTAGCTTTGGGATCCACTTCTTTTACTGCTTTAGCCATCCACAAATAGAACTTTGTCATTCTTTCCCTGTTGAACTTTAAATAGTCAAACCACATCATTTCATAATAAGGAGATACTTTTGGGCGCCATTTGTGAGATATTATTTTCAGGTCAGGAATGCTTTGAAAAGATTCAAACATAGTTCCCCACACATCATTGAGTCTTCCTATTTTCCCGTATTTGTTTTTACACCACTCCCTGAATTTTTGCATAGAAGCTTTGTCCAAATTGTAGTAACCCGGCTCATTCCATAAATCATAAATTTGAACGCCATAATTTTCACCCAATTTCACAACATTCTGTATGTGCTTTTTAAACTCTTTTCTCACTTGAGGATTATTTATATTCAAATCCCAGTAAAACCCATGCCATGAGCCTTTTGAATAATACCTGACAACGTCCTTTCCGTATTTTTCCTTGAGCCAAGCTGGAGCTCCTCCGCCGAGGGATCCCACAATAAGTTCCATAAGCATTCCGTTGTTTGAGGCGAATTTCAGCCGCTCCTTAAGCCTCTCAATAAAATATTCTTTTTCGCGGTAATGTCGACTCGTTTTGCGCATTAGTTCAGTATATTTTTCTTCAACTTCAGCCATTTGCCATGGATAATTTAAAGATACTCCCGAAACATCATATTTATTGAAGTTTTCAATGTTTCCTTTATACAAGAGAAAGCCTACCGGAACAAATGGTTTGCCTTTTTTATAAAAACAACTTTTGCCCACAATTATTTTATTTCCGTCTGCGTTCTGCTTTGTCAACTCTTTTTCATAAGCGCACCCAGCTAGGCAAATGAGCGTGGCAATCAAAATTTGGGTTATACTCTTTTTCTTCATGTTTACTCCCGATATTAATTCCATATTATGCTGCCATCCAATGTATCTTGAAGATAATTTTTCGTGCCTTCAACATGTCCATCAAGAAATATAGAGTTTGATGTTTTCAAATGTCGATAGGAAGGTCTGTGAGGCAAAAGGACTGGGCCTCTGTCCCATGGATAATTTTTATCGTCATTTTCCAAACTTCCATCAATCAGTAAAACTCTTTGCGATATTGAGTTCAAGCCACTCATCTTTGCATATTTGAGGAAGGTGTTCATTTTATAAGAGTAAGCTGGCCATGCATAATCACTTATATTGATTGCGGAGCAATGCTTTGATTCGGAGTGAGTCTCTTTCAAATTAATGAACTCTCCAACAGAAAAATACCAGCATGAAGTTGTTGATGTATCTGGCAAAAGGCCATTGTAAGCATCTGCGTAATTTAAAAATCCCAGATGCAATTGTTTTTGTCTGGCAGCGCAATTTATTTGGACGGCTTTATGTTTAGCGTTTCTTAAGGCTGGCAGCAATAGGGACGCCAGAATCGCTATAATAGCGATCACTATGAGCAGTTCGATGAGTGTAAAAAGTGTTCTTTTTTTGCTGATGTCTTTTTTCTCTAGAGTCATTCTTATTCCTTTGTTAATCATCTAAACCAAACAATATTCGTGCTGCAGGATAATCCTTAGGATAGTCTCTTAAATCTCCTGTGTGTCCGTCAAGAAAAAGGATATTTGCGTATCTTAAATGACGATAATTCATTCCTCCTCCCGGGGCAAAAGCTTCATTTATACCCTCGCTTCCACCCCATAATGAATCAGTAATAACAGCTCTGTTGCTGTGTTTCGAGACTTTGGCTGGCCGGATAAATGTTTCGCGCTGAAGAGCATAGTCATTTTCTGCAATATTGCCCATACTAAGCGCCAATCTTGAATTATATCCGTACGAAAAATTCAACTCTCCCAATGTTCGATTGTTGTCTGAAGGACATTTCAACAAATTGCAATTTGTATTGTCAGCTCCATATTGAACAGTCTTGGTTGTGCTCAAATAACCGGAATGCCAGAGTTTGGATGTCCAAGCATAATCATTATCCCAAGGACTTTTTCGGGTATTAGGAATTAGTCCACTATAGTCATTTTCGTACATTGAGAGTATTGCGCCTAATTGCTTTATATTACTCGTGCAAGCAATTTTTTTCGAAACCTCTTTCGCTTTGCCAAGAGCCGGAAAAAGTAAACTGGCCAAAACTGCTATTATGCCAATTACTATGAGCAATTCAATGAGTGTAAACACTAATTTAATTATTCCTTTTTTCATCTTTATTCTCCACGTTAGCATTTAATAAGACAACTTTTTTGAAGTAAGACGGAGCCTTTCTTCTGCAAATGCCTTTTGTTATCTGCATCCATGAGCTTCTAATGGATTCGTCTTTATCTTGGTCATTTATTGCGATGTTAAATCTGAAAGTATTTCCGGCGAAAGCTCTTAAAGGAGTTAATTCCTTGAAAGGAATGGCTATTTCATAAAAAGTTTCTTTATTGCTTTCGTCTCGACAGACTGCGGAGGCGGCTTCGGGTATGGAGCCTGACAATCTTCCGGGGCGAAATGTTTGCCTGAAAACTTTCGGGCCGGATTTTGTCAAGGCAATAGTTATTTCCTGATCTTCTTTTCCATAAGATGACTTTGCTGGCTGAGTCGGGGCTATTGCAATTTGAACGCTGTCTCCTCGCCAAATATCCATTGAAGACTTGCTATTTTTGTGACAATCATCTTTTACCTTGCACGCAATATAAAAATAATCATTGTCCCATGAAGTATAGATTTTTGCGCTTAAATCCTCATTGCCTTTCCAAGGTTCCGCTTTTTTCAGGCTTTTGACAAATGCATTTCCTTCCAGAACTATAGGTGCGAAACTGGGCCAATCGTTAAGTTTTCCATCAACAACGATTTTATTTAATAATTTTATAGCTGGAATATATTTATTTTCATCAATTCTTTTTGCATCCACAACATCAAGAATCTTTCTGTAGGTAAATTTTTGATCACTTAAATCAGCGATAATTTTCAACTTGTTTTCTCCAATTTTCAATTTATTCGAAGGGATTGAAATAAGCTTTTTCCCATGAGCCTTGATCTCAATGTTTTCTTCTGTAAAGATTCCTCCTTTGCCTTCCATAATTGCAAGTTTCCTTATAAGAATAGGTTTATTTGCGCGATTTTTCAACGGAAGAAATGCCATAGCCTTGTTAAGTTCAAAGTAAGGGGATTCCACCGCCAACTTATTTTTTAAGTTGATCTCTATATTTTTAAGTTGTTCTATCATTGATTTTGTCGCGCCCTTTTTCCCTACGAGATAAAACGGCTCGGGGGTAGCTTTTACCAATTTCCCGTATTGAGTCGGCAGCACTTCCCTGCCGACGATGTTGTATATTTTATCAATACAATTTATTTTCTCAAAAGACAGGAACACCGGCTCATTAACACTCCATATAACTGCGATGGGAGCATTGTCTTTTTCAAAAATCATACAATAAAAATCAGCAACAGAACACTTTAACCTTTCTACAAATTTGCTTCCATCAAGCAAACTGGCCATTGTAGCATGTGCAACTCCCCAAGGGAGAATTTCCCAGCGTTTATTATTTCTGCATGTGGCGAATGGCATTTTATTACGCATAAACGAACCTGGTTTGAATGGAGAAATTATGCCACGCCAGATAGTTACGTTTTTTATTTCAGGATATTGCATTAGTAGAATATATGAACGCACATATATGTTAACAAAATCTTTTTGCCACGGGTGAAATTCGTTATGCGGATAAAGCTGATGAAAGCTTCCGAACTGGCCATTTTCTCCAACCCATATAGTCTTTTTGTATTTTCTTGCTATTTCCAATAATTTTTGAAAATTGTCGTAGAAATAAGGGTTCTCCTCGGGAGGCGGAGTTGTTGAATTGGGCGTTGAACCTGGATCTGAATATTTTATAACATAATGAGGAACAAGAATATCTACTTGTTCATATCCCTGATCCAGCTTCAAGTAATCATTCAATGCTTTTAGCGTTCTGTGACTTATAATTCCAAGACTCCCTGCCAATACTTTTGCTCTTGCATCTCCCCTTTTAACTCCTTTTGCAAAAGAATTAAGAAATTTTCTTCGTTCTTTTACTGTTTTTGAGTGGAGAGCTTCATTTTCTACTTCATAGTATTTTACTCGTCCACGAAAATGATGTGCTACTTTATAGATATAATTTTCATAAAGATTCATATTTTTAGGTAAGTAATTGTCTCTGTTTAACCCCCAGTCATCATGGAGCATATAATATTTTTCTCCACAACCCCATTCAGGATAATCAGACTCAAAGTTTCTGCCACACCACCAAATTGAAAGGCCGCTTTTGTGAATTATATCAATTAACAAATCGACATTTGGGTTAAAGGTCGCTTCTCCTTCTTTTTTTTCCAGATTTTTCCACCAAATAGTAGGATCGGTGAATCTTATTTTTCTGATGCCCAGCTTCCTTAAGGATTGGCCCATTTCATAATTTCTTTTTATCTCCAAACTAGAAGGCACTCCGGATTTTCCTTGCCAATCATTGGCAAAATAAAAACATGCGGTTCCTCCAAAAAAACTTTCATCGGGCGATGACAGTTTTGCGGAAGGCAATACTCTCGCAATATTAAAATTGATTTTTCCAATTGTTTGTCCAGCGTCTACAGCCTTTACTTTGCAAGTAAAAATTCCTGTTTCGGAAATTGGAATTGGAATTTTTATTTCCACAACCTGATCAGGATTAAGTGTCACTATGATGGAATTTTTGTAAAGTACTTTATTGTTGTAACCGTGAACCTCATAACTTACAACAATGTTTCTTTCTTTTTCCCCATATGCATTTTCCAGCTTCAGAGCGCAGTCAAATTCCTGACCAAGCTCATAAATGCTATCTCTTGAGGTCAAAGGGGTTATTTTTAAATCAGTCGGGAAGTCAGCTTCTGAATATTTTGTTGCTTCTTGTTTTGCCGCGATACCTGTTGCTATCTCCATATGAAATGTAAGTTTTTTTCCCTTCTTCAGATTTGCCGGATGTAGCTCTATTTCACAAACAGGAGCACGTCGCGCTAAACGTTGAGACCCCGCATTATAGCCGGCAGGGAAATAGGTATTTCCGATTACTCCAACTTTCATCGAAGAATCATTTGATGAAAAACTGAATCTAACATCGCCTTCCGGCATTGTAAAAAGCAAAGCACGCAAAGCTTTAGAGGGATTAAGCCATTGAAAGGCTTCGTTTTTATTCGGATATTTTTTCCCTTCAATTTTTCCATCTGAATAATGTAACAAAAAAGTTTTGTTGAGTATTCTTTCCGATTTGAATGTTTTCATCCAGTTAGGCTGGTATCCTGGAAAGATAGCTGGATTAAAAACAATTTTCTTTGGAATGTTTTTTTGAAATTCAATTGTAGCAGTAAGATTCAAGCGATTTTTAGTTAACACGCAACGGTTATATTGAATCCAGCCTGTTTTTTTGTTCGTAAATCCCCATTCGTATTCAACAGAATCATCACTTTTCTTTCTTTTTATCATCAAATTTTCATCGATGTAAGTCGTGTGCAATCTTTTCTTTTCAAATTCATTAGCTACTTTTTTAGGTCCAGAAAGACGGCAGGACGTCTTTCTGGGGAAGGATAATATTTCTCCTCCTTGTGCCAGAAGATTTATTGATTTCCAGCTTACATTCAGGAAGTCGGAGGCATCAAAATACATTCTCATATCACCGACTGAATCCTCAGGAACAAATTCAAAATCTTCTTTTCCATTGTTTTCCCCAATGACATTGATGCAAAAAAATAACACGCTACAAATGCAAAGTAAAAATTTATTTTTGCAGAAATCTTCCAATTGAAAAATTCTTTGTTTCTTTTCTGAACTTCTATTTTGTTTACTAATATCAGTCATTAACATCTCCTAACTCAACTTTATTATTTTCTCTTCTTCTATTGCCTGTTGCGCGGCAAGGCATAGTCTTACAGATGCCTTGCCTATTTCCGCGTTGGCGGATGGTTTTTTTTCTTTTTCCATACAATTTATAAAATCAAGAAGTTCAAGCATCGTACCGTTTCCAGCATGGTGCCCCGGAAGCGTTTCAGGATCAATACCGTTAACATGTTCTGTTCTGCCGTCATGATAATAAATTTCGCATCCGCCTTCATGTGAATCAAAGTCAAGTATTCCCTTGTCGCCGATAATTCCCATATATCTGCCTTTAAAGCGTTTATTGGGCGCGAACATACATAAGCTTAAATTCAGCTTTACTCCATTTTCGTATTCTACGAAATAATCAGCATGATCAATCGTTTCCCGGTCTTTGAAAACAGCATTTCCGCCTGTTCCTCCAACTTTTACCGGTTTTGCTCCGGCCCACCAGGAGAAAACGTCAAGATCATGACACATTTTCTCAAGTATTGAGCCTCCCGAGGCGTTTTGCAAATACCGCCAATTGTCGCTTACGCCTTTACAATCTTCCACGACCGTTCCGTTCGGATTCCAGTCGCCTCTGAATTCCTGTACCCACATCATTTTCAAATCGCCTATTTTTTTGCTGTCGATCGCCTCCTTTACAAAATGTGACAGTTTCCTATATCTGTAATGGAGGCCTATTTCTAGAAATGCGGAGCTTTTCTTTTCGGCTTCAATAATCGCGTCGCAATCTTCAAGGGTAGGGGCAAAAGGTTTTTCACATAGAACATTTACACCCTTCTCCAGTGCGTAAACAGCCATTTTGCGGTGTAAATGATTGGGTGTTACAATTAAAACTCCATCCAGGTCAGCTTCATTTATCATTTGTTTGTAATCAAAATAAACCTCTGGTTTTTTATCCTTGCAAACTATCTGCATCTTCTGGTGGAGGAGGTTTAGAAGCTCAGTTTGACTAATGTTCTTTCTGTCCTTTAAAAGAAGGTTTATTTGCGGGAGAGAGTTTTCAATAGATGGAATACGCAGACATTCTTCATCGTTGTCGCATAAAGCCCCAATGATTAACTTTTTTTCTTCAGCGAGCTCGATGAGGTTGCTGTAATGTTCACAGCCCATATGCTTCAGTCCTATCAATCCTATTTTTTTCAGTGTCATGTTATATTTCTCCGTTTATATTTTGGGGGATTTATTGTTCAGCATTTGCCATGCTGTTTGAACTTTTCATCTCGGATATCAGACATTTTGTCTATCATGTTGAAAAGCATCTCTTCTTTCACATCCTGATAATCTTTCTCGGCGAAAAGATTTGCAAAGTTCTCAGGATCAGCTTCAAGGTCGTAGAGTTCTCCTTCTCCGGTTTTCGGATACAGTGTCAGCCTGAATTTACTGCTTCTTAAAGT
>CAZYVR010000258.1:0-8527 GCA_964651145.1 uncultured Victivallales bacterium
TAAGGGATTTTCAGGTCAAATCAGCGCGAAGAATTTCTGATTCTTTGTTGCTGGCAATAAACAGCGACAAAGAATTAGAATTTTTTTTGCAGATCATGACTGTTCGCCAGCGCCTGGCTTGAGATCAAAGGTCAGCGAAGCCCCGGCGCATAGCGCTTTCATATAGTCTTCGGTTGTAACGGGAGGACAGAACAGGGACAACTTCGGGGCGGTTGCGTTATGAAGAATCCAGCCTGATCTGAATTTTCCCAAGAACCTCTGGATCAGTAGCCAACACAGAAAAGAGCTGGGTCCTGAACGACTCTGCGAGCCTCTTTACAAAATTCTTCATGGTGCGAAAATGCGTTAGCGTAGTCGCCGCCATAACAGCCAGACATTCTCTTGCTCTTTCCGGCCATTGAGCGAATTCATGCAGAATAAACTTCTTCTGCAATTTTGGAAACAGATCGCTTCTGAACATCAATTGATGCAGTATATGCGCGATCTGCAAAAGATAATAATAGTTTTTCCTGGCAAACCCAATCCCGCCAAAGTTGTGCTCAAGTCTGTACCCTCCGTTTTTCTGAACGTTAAACATTTCCTCAATTTTCCATCGGCAACGAGCCTCCTTTGCTAGTTTTGCGGCGTTATCTTTATTCGGCCTGGAGTCAGTCAGCCAGGCAAATTTTGTAGTTTCAATTCCCTGATTCGTTATTCTGGTTTCTATAATGCGCCCAAAAATCTGCACAGTTGAATGAGGAGTTAAGCTGTATTTTCAAGTTCTACAATGCAGAGAGGCATCATCAGTAGCTGAACTATCAGACGCCGGACGAAATGTACTTTGCGCAGCGCATAGTGGATTTCCAGATCATATAAGTAATGCTTGACGGTTTCCTCTACGGTCCATCCGAAATACTCCTGAAGTAGAATCAAGCCGCAAATCGAATAATGTTCCTTGGTTGGACGCCCGAAATCCATTGAAAAGCTCTTGCCAATATCGTCAACCGGCATCATTTGCAGAAAAACATTGCGGAAAACTCCCGCCCAGTCGGCATCCAGCCTTGCACGGACTTTCGGATGCAATATTTCGTCGATACGCTCGATCAAGCGAGTTTGTTGAAAGTTAATTCTATTTATCATTATTAATGCAATCATCTATTGATTATATAGTTAAATATAACACAATCAATAATTAATTCAATGCACATGCACAGCTTAAACGGTTTGTTTTCAAGCAGTTAGGTATTGTTTTTACTTTTGTCAGTCTCGTCTAATTAGATGGAGTTGCCAAAAGTCTTTTGCCTTGTAAAATTGGGATTACAGACAGTTTCTGTTATGATATTTTTGACTGGCATCCGGCTTTTTATGCCGTGATCAATTCCTCAAGGGGCATAGGAGTCCATTGGAAGCTTAAAAATCTTGCAGGAAAGGGTATTTTTGCTGACGCGATGGCGTTTTTTTGCTCTTGAGCAGGTTTCATTTTGTAAAACTTTGCCATCTGCATAATATTGTGGCCTGTCATAATTGAATATATGCTGTTGAATACTGCCAATTTGCCTCTGACGCGCAATCGCCTCAGCGGCGTGTACTGCTTCAGTCTCCCGAACAAGCCTTCAATTCTGGAGCGTTTTCGGTATTTTTCACGGAATTCATTGGTCTTTTCATACAGTCGTCGCTCACGCAAGCGCAGGTTTCTTGCGTCATAAAATATGACATAGTTGTTGCCTTGTTTTGAGGCTGAGCATTGTTTAAGCATGAGGCAATTGACGCAGGCGCTTCCGGCGAAGACTGCTCTTCCTTTTTTTTCGTCATATTTTTTAGTCAGAGGATGCTTGCCGTAAGGGCATTGAATCATTCTGTTTTTACTGTCAAGCTCGCATTCTTCCAGTCCAACTTTTTTATTGTTTTTGCCTGTGGTAGGAGCAATTAAATCAACGCCTTTTTCTGCCGATTCGTTGACGTTTTCATCGGAGTCGTAGCCGGAGTCAGCCAACATTTTATCAGGTTTGGCGTTAACTTTCCCCATTTCCTCAAGCATCGAGCCAACTGCATTTTGATCGGATTCGCTGGCAGTCTGCGGCAATGTCGCTGTGATTATTTGCACTGCGTTTTTCGGGCTGCAAGTCTCGCTGACTTGAGCCTGATAGCCGACGCCCTTGTTGTCAATGGACGCATCCTGATCAGAGGGATTCACCATGGCGTTTCCGCCGGTATTTTTGCGTATTTTCACCTTGCCGTCATCAATTTCGCATTGCTCGCCAAATACCCGGACCATGTCTTTAAAGCTGTTCATTTTTGACAGTTTCGGATGCTTTTCAAAGCGTTCTATCAGGCGCAGCATGTCCCAGTCGATCTGTTCGCGATTCTCGCAGATATGATCTACGTGCCGGACATTGCGCGTTTGCGCTTCTCCAAAAATCCAATCGCCTTTGCACTCATAATGCTCCCTCAGATCCTTGTCGAGCTGATAATCGAGCTTCGAATCGTGGCGTTTTGCCTGAACAAGAAAACGTTTTGTTGTCCTGAACAACAGCATTGAGCGGGTCCAGTCAGCCATGTTGCTGAAAACATGAGTCGAATCCAGGCGCTGCTTATCAACTTCAATATTTAACTCACGGATTATCATCGCGGTGACCTCTTCCATCAATTTCTGAGCAAGCTCTTTTTCTCGAAATATTTTCAGATAGCGCTTCAGAGTCCGAAGCCCCAGCTTTAAATTATCTGGCTGAATTTTCAAGGCATATTGAATCTTCAAATCGTAAAGATATTTGTCCATTATTTCCTCGTTCGACCAGCCAAAATAATCCTTCAGCAAAATCAGGCCGCAAATGGAGTAATGCTCCTTGGTCGGGCGTCCGAAATCATATGAAAAATCTTCGCCAAGTTTATTGACAGGCATCATCTGTAAAATACAGCGGCGAAAAACTCCAGGCCAATCCGCATCCAGACGGGCTTTGGCGCTTGAGTGCAAGATTTCCTCAACGCGGTCAAAGAACAGAATTTGTCGAGGATTACTTGAATAAATCATATTCGTGCAACATTTGCCTGTTTTAGCTTCGCTTTAAAACAGCCAGCAGTTCTGACATTAGGCCATGCGCGCTGTCGCGCAATCTTTTATACGCCAACAGCTTTCGCCTTCGGCGACCAGCGATTCCGCCGCTGGATGGCGTCCGGACAAAGTCCGGTTTTTATTCCGACTCCGTCGGCTTTTTTATTTTTCAGGACTTTTGACGGCGCCGTCAACTCCGTCAAAAATTTAATGTGCTGGCGCGCCCACAAAGTGGCTTTTAAAGTGGCTTTGCCGGGTCTTCTTATTTTTTAAGACTTTTGGCTGCTCCATGCTTTTTCCCATGCTTTTCGCCCTTGGCGAGCGCTCATTGCCGCGCGGCTAGCCGATGTTCCGTCCCGGGGAAGCCTATGTCTCTGTTAATTATGTATTGGCATGCAAAACAGCTATTGACTTTTTCATTAGGAAGACTTATAGTTAGGTGGCTAATTAAATATAAGGATGGCTGATGGAATTTACATTGCGCGATTTTCCCGGGCGGGAAATACTTGAAAAATTTTCAAAAAGCTATAAGGAAATAGATGTGTCTTCAACCTTTGCCTGGCTTACTTTTCTGAAAGCTTCTCGCGAGGTAAGCGTAAGCGCGGACAAGCACTTTGCAAGATACAATCTTTCGCCTGGCAAGTTTTCTGTGCTGATGCTGCTGATGCGCTACAAAGCGCAAGGAGGGCTTGCGCCATCGGAGCTTGCAGGCAAGGCCGGAGTTACGCGCGCCACTATGACTGGGCTGATTGACGGCCTTGAAAAAGCGGAATACGTGTCAAGGCGCTCAAATTCTCAAGACAGAAGAAAGAGCAAAGTAAATTTGACGGAAAAAGGGTTTGACTTTCTAGACAGCATTCTTCCTGATCATTTTTCAAAAGTCTCAGGCTTTTTCTCCGACCTGACAGAATCAGAGAAAGAACAATTGATAATTTTTCTTGAAAAAATATCAGCCTCCTTAAGCAAACGCAACAAAGAATATGAACAGCTCGAAAAAAACGGAAATTGAAATGAATGAAAATGAACAAAATTATGACAGCAATAAGAAAACGCATAAAACAGAAGTGGCAATCTCAAGGATTGTGATTTGTTTGGCTATTCTCGCTGTTGGCGTCCTCGGTTTTTTCGGCCTTGCCGCTTTAAAGCCAAAGCCAAAAGAGCGTCCAAGTGAGGAATTGATAAAATCTCTGATAGTTGAAGAGATAAAGCCTGAAACAATATTGGCTGAAGTCTCAGGTTTTTCCACAATAAGACCTCTCAAAGAAGTGGAGTTAAGCGCTCAGGTGACAGGGACAATAACTGCCACGCGGGAAAAACTTAAAGCTGGAACTCTTGTCAAAAAGGGAGAAATGCTCGCAAAGATAGACGACTCCGACTATGTGATAAACTTGAAGGAGGCCGTCGCCGAATTAGCCCGCTTGAGAGGCGAGAAAAAAGTTCTGGAACAAACTTTAACGGACAATAGAATGGAAGTTAAATCGGTAAATAATATATATGAACTTGAATTGAAAGAATATCAGCGCACCCTTTCCTTGTTCCAGAAAAGGGTGAAGACGCAAGCTGGACTGAACCGGGCGAATCAGGATCTGTCTGCAAGAAGAAAAGAACTTATAGCCATGAAAACTCGCATAATAAACGGCGAAGTCCAGATACAGACAGTGGAAGCGCAAATTGACAGAGCCCTGGCCCAGGAGGGCAAAGCAAAGCTGGACATAAAGCGCTGCACAATAAAAAGCCCTTTCGACGCGCGCTTGAAAAACGTGTATATTGAAGGCGGAGAGCATGTAAGTATTGGCGAAAAGCTTTTTGAGCTTGCAGATGACTACAATCTGGAAGCGCCCACGCCTATTGACGCGTTTGACGCTGCCAGCTCGCTTGATCTGAAGCCCAATTTGAAAGATTATGGACATTGGTTCACAAGCCCCGCCGACGTAAAAGTTGTTATTCAGTGGACAGATAATCCTTCAAAATGCAAATGGGAGGGGCAAATAGCGCGAGTTGAAAGCTACAATTCAGAAACCCGCGCCATCACCGTGGTGGCAAAGCCGACAAAGCCCTTGACTAACGGGATCAACAGTTTCCCCTTGATCTCTGGAATGTTTTGCAAGGTCACCTTTTACGGTAAAAAGATGGAAAATGCCGTCAGAATCCCCTGGATTGCAATTCAATTCGACAGGGATGTGTTCGTGGTTGACGAAACAGGGATTCTCAAAGAAAGAAAAATAAAAATATTTTCCACCGACGGAGACCGCGTCATAGTCTCGTCCGGCCTTAAAAAAGGCGATCTTCTTGTAGTCCAAAGACTCCCACGAGGAATGACAAACGGCATGCAGGTAAAGCCCATACGAGCCGACGGAAAAGAAATCAAGCTGGCAAAGCCGACAAAGAAGAGGAAAAAAAAAGCTCAGGCCGAGTCTCCTACAAGCAAAAAGAACAGAACATAAAACCTTAAAGATTCACTAAATTATGGTCAAGAAAATAATAGCGCTGTTTTTAGGCAACCATGTGCTTGCCAACATTTTAATGCTTCTCATATTCCTAGCCGGAGTAATGGGGGCAATGACTATGATCCGGGAAATCTTCCCGAGATTCTCACTGGACATTGTCATGGTGACAGTTGCCTATCCCGGAGCCGACCCGGAAGAGATAGAAGAGGGAATCTGCCTAAAACTGGAAGAAGCTCTGGAAGGCATCGAGGGCGTGAAAAAAGTAACAACAACGTCAAGCGAAGGCGTCGGCTCGGCAATGGTCGAATGTGAAGAAAACGTTGATGTCTATCGGATAAAAGATGAAGTAAAAACAAAAGTAGACGCAATAATAACTTTCCCCAAAGATGCCGAAAACCCCGTGGTTGAAGACATTAAGTTCAGGGGCGATGTCTGCGCTATTGTCGTGTCCGGAGACTTGCCGGAAAGACAGCTCAAAGAAGTTGCCAGAAAACTGGAGCAGGAGTTGCTTCAGATTAAAGGGATCAGCCAGACAAGCATTGGCGGCATAAGAAATTACGAAATATCAATAGAAGTGTCTGAAGAGGCTTTGCGCAAATACGGGCTGACCTTTGCCAGGGTAAGCCTGGCCGTAGCTTACAACGGAATGAACCTTCCCGGGGGAACAATAAGAACCAGCGTGGAAGACTTTAGAATCAGAGCCATCGGCAGGCGCTACAAAGCTAAAAATTACGAGAATATCCCTATTATAAAGGGAAAAGACGGCACCGTCATAACCCTGGGCCAAATAGCGACTGTGCGCGACATTTTCGACGAAGACAACAAGTTGTCCGCTATTTTCAACGGCGAGTCGGCAGTGTCTATAGATGTGTACAAAACCGAGACTGAAGACTCAATTGAAATAGTGAACGCCGTCGACAAGTTCATAGCCGCAAAAAGCAAGACCCTTCCTCCAAACATACACCTTACTAAATTCAGAGACCGGTCAAGGATGGTCATCGACAGACTGAACATCCTTCTTAAAAATGGACGATACGGCTTGATCCTTGTGTTTTTGGCCCTTTGGATATTTTTGGACATCCGCCTTAGCTTCTGGGTGGCAATGGGCATTCCTATTTCTCTCGCAGGCGCCTTGGCCATAATGAGCGCAATAGGAGCCTCCATTAATATGCTTTCGATGTTCGGCATGATTATGGTGCTCGGCATTATTGTGGATGACGCCATCGTGGTTGGGGAGTCCATTTATTCCAAGCGGCATTTAGGCAACAACCCCAGAGACGCGGCCATAAATGGAACAGCTGAAGTTGCGCTGCCCGTCATGGCCGCAGTGTTTACGACTATTATCGCCTTCATCCCATTGTTTTTTATCAACGGCGTAATGGGCAAATTTATCCGCCAAATCCCTATCCCGGTGGTTGCGGCTTTGGGCATCTCTCTGATAGAAGGACTTTTTATTCTTCCAGTTCACTTGCGCCATTTGCCTGCTCCAGGACAGATGTCCAAAATTAAATTATTCCGCCATGGACAGCGCCTGAGAGGATACGTGACCAGGAGCCTTGACCATTTTATTGAAAATATCTACGGCCCATTCATAGACAAAGCTCTCCAATGGCGATATGTAGCGTTGTGCATTGCAATATCCACGCTCATAATCAGTATAGGGCTGTATAAGGGCGGAATAATAAAATTCGTGTTCATGCCTCAGGCTGATGACGATTTTATCAAAGCCAAGGTGGAATTCC
Source organism: uncultured Victivallales bacterium (assembly GCA_964651145.1). Taxonomy (GTDB): domain Bacteria; phylum Verrucomicrobiota; class Lentisphaeria; order Victivallales; family GWF2-45-14; genus CAZYVR01. The sequence continues at coordinate 7,218 of CAZYVR010000258.1, forward strand.
CCAACGGGACTCCTATAAAAGAAACCAGGCTTGCGGCTCAAAGATTATTTTCAAGCTGGAAAAAAGTGGAAGAAGAATTCAAGGTTCCTGAACCCTACAAGCTGACTGTTGGCGTATATGGACTGGTTGGAGGCAGCATAAAATTTGGAGAAGGCTCCGGCAACCCCAACGAATTGGAAGTTGCAATAGAATTGTTGCCATCTGAAAAAAGGAATATATACTACCTTGACCTTATAAGCGCGTGGCAAAAACACACTGGCAGTATCCCAGGGGCTATCGCCACCAAATTTGAGACTTTCCGAAAAGGCCCCGGGGGCAATCCTATAGAAATTCAGCTAAAAGGCGACGATCACAAAAAACTGCTCAAAGCCTCGGACGAGTTGGAGGCAAAACTGAAAAGCCTGGTGGGAACATTTGACGTTCAGTCAGATTACCGTCCCGGGAAAAGAGAATTTGTCGTAGACATCAAGCCGGAAGGACATCAGATGGGCTTGACTCTGAACGATATAGCGCGCCATCTTCACGGAGGCTTCTACGGCAACGAAGCCTTGCGGATACAACGCGGGCGCGACGATGTAAAAGTGAAAGTCCGCTATCCCGAAAAATCAGGGCGCGACTCAATAGAATATTTTGAAAAGCTCCGCATAAGGAGTATTCAAGGCGAAATGATTCCATTCAGGAGCATTGCCACCATAAAGCTTGCGGAGGGGCAGAGCACCATCAATCGCGAAAACCGCAAAAGAATTGTGATTGTGTCATCGGACATTGACAATAAAAAAGCGAACGCGCAGGAAATCCTGGACGATCTTGCACAAAATTTCATGCCACAGCTCATGGCAAAGTATGACATCGACTATTCCACGGAAGGCCAAGCCAAAGAAGTGCGCGATTCTTTAGGAAGTCTCCTTATTGGCTTCCCGCTGGCTCTTTTCGGCATATATTTCATTATAGCTTCCATGTTCCGCTCTTACATACAGCCAGCTGTCATTATGACAACAATTCCATTCGGGCTTATTGGCGGAATAATAGGCCATCTGGTGTTTGGAATGCCTTTGACTATCATGAGCATGTTTGGAATGGTGGCGCTGTCGGGAATCGTGGTCAACGATGCGATAGTGCTCATCGAGGGAATAAATATGCGCCTTGCCGCAGGCACGCCTTTGTTTGAAGCGCTCCGTGAAGGAGGAAAAAGACGCTTCCGCGCCATAATGCTGACAACCATCACCACATTTGTCGGCCTGATGCCTTTGATACTGGAAAAAAGCATGCAGGCGCAATTCCTCATCCCCATGGCTATATCCATAGCCTTC
>CAZYVR010000259.1:0-8509 GCA_964651145.1 uncultured Victivallales bacterium
AAAAACAATGATAAATCATGTATGGTGTTCAGTTTTTCAAAAAGAAACTACTTCCTGGATAAGGCTAAAATCAATGACCTTAACAGGAGTTTTCAGTATCTCTATTTCCTTCACGCTGTTGCTTGGACGCCCCCAAACAATACTCCAGTTGGCGTTGTTACTGTTAATTATACAGACGGGACTAAGCAAACTGTTTCAATCAAACAGGGAATTGATGTTGGAAACTGGTGGGATCCCATGTCGCTCAAAAATGGGGCGGTTAAGTGGACAGCTTCCAATAATTCGGCGCCAATCGGAATATATCTTTCTAAATTCAAGATAGAAAGAAAAGAGATTAAATCTTTGGAACTCGCTTCCGCCAATACCTGCGTATGGATGGTCATTGCCATAAGCGGTTCTAATCATAGCGCGAATAATAATAAGATGTTTACAAAAAAGGCATTTATTAAAGAAGGATGTAAATGGAGTTCAATGTCTTTGAGAAAACCTGAAATACAAAGTGGTAGCATTCTCGACTTTTCATTTCTTAGGGATCATTATCCCGCAGGAAAATATGGGCGAATTATTATTAAAAATGGACATTTATCCTTTAAGAACAAACCGAATAAGCGCATTAAGTTTTATGGTTTTGACATAGCTCACAATGTCAATTGCATGGATAAATATAAAGTTGATTTCCTAGCCAGTTTTGCTGTAAAAATGGGTTACAACGCCATTCGAATTCATCACTTTGAAAAACACATTCAAAGTGAGGCTAGAAAAACAAGCCTTGACTGGGATTCAAAGCAATTGAATAAACTGGATTATCTTTTTGCAAAAATGAAGGAATCAGGCATTTATATAGCAACAGACATGTATGCGTCAAGATCAATTAGCGATGGAGAAATACCAGGATATAATGAGAGCATTGATGATTTGCATATTTATAAGGCTTTAGTGCAAGTGCATCCACCGGCAATGGAAAATTGGAAGGCTTTTTGCAAGAAATTTCTTCTTCGGAAAAATCCCTACACTGGTTTAAAATGGGTGGATGATCCAGCGTTAATGAGTATATGTGTGCTGAACGAGGACTGGCTTACTATGTGCTGGAATAAATCGCCTCGCCTAAAAGAAATAACCATGAAACGCTTTGAGGAATGGCTTAAAAAAAACAAGATAAAATTTAACAATGACGCTGAAAAAAAGATTGTTTTTGAACGTTTTCTTATTGAACGCCAAGCGGAAGCTTATCAGGAAATGGCTAACTATCTGAGAAAGCTTGGTGTTAAAACTATTCTAAGCGATGGCAATAACCGCACAGAGCTTGCCTTGAGTTTTCACAGACGCAATCTCGATTTTACAGAAATACACGGATACTGGGATCATCCACGCTGGCTTGAAAAGAGATGGTCGCTTCCAATGCAGTTTACTAACCTTTCTATAATTAATTTCCTTGCGGCCATTCCGCGAACTCTGGCGCCCGTAAGAATACTAGGAAAGCCGTTTATGGTTACAGAATTTAATTTTTCCGGCCCCAATTCTTTTAGAGCGGAAAGCGGTCCTATAGTAGGCGGCTATTCTGCGCTTCAGGATTGGGACGCCCTGTTCAGGCATACGCTTGCCAATAACGAAAAACAGATTATGAATCCGGCCCCTATAGGCCTTTTTAATACTCTCAGTGATCCCATAAATCTTCTTTCTGATAAGATTGGCATGCTTTTATTTCTGCGTGGAGATGTAAAGAAAGCAAATAATGTCATTCCTTACGTTCTTACTGAAGACTATCTTAAAGAAGGCAAGGGCAGGAGTTGTGGAGAAAGGCATCCGTATGAATATTCATTGCTTTCACTTATTTCAAGAACCGGCACCATTGTACTTGGAAACAACGACGTTCTTGAAGATAAATATACAATCTATGTTGGCAGGGGCGAAGAGACAAGAAAAATAATAAAGACTGGTTGTTGCTTTAATGATGAAAAAGATCTTTTGAAACAAATGTTAGAAAAAGGAGTTTTAAACAAAAAACATATTGATATTGAACAATCAAAATATATTTCTGACACTAATGAGATAACTCTTCTGGGCAAAGAGGAATGTTTCAAAATTATAACTCCTAAAACAGAAGCATTTGTTGTTTCTGATAAAAAATCGGTTTTCGGAAATTTTTTACACGTAAAAAGCATGGAAGGTTTTGCGGTTGTCAGCGCCTCAGCGCTAGATGGACAAACGCTTGGCAATTCAAAGCGGATTATCCTGTTTCATCTGACGGATATAAAAAATACAAACGCAACCTTCATGAATGAAAATATGCAAGTTTTAGAAAAAAGAGGGAGCCTCCCGCACCTCCTTAAATATGCGCACGCAGAAATCCAGCTCTCATTAAAAGGCAAAGTTCAAATATGGGGTTGCAATACGAGAGGCAAACGCATCGAAAAAATCCCTTTTAAGCAAGATGAACATGGCATTAAATTTATAGCTAAAACAATAAAAGATGGCAAAACAGGATATTTAGTATATGAAGTTATACGAAATAGTGATGAATAAAAATTGTTACATTTTCGAGTTGAACATTAGATAAAATGTAATGAACCTGGGCACTTTAGGAACAATCGATTCAATGATTTCTTTCCCATATTTGGGGCAATGACTTGTACGTTTTTATGAAATTGCGAACCGGAGGATCGAAGGTATGCTTGGGGTACAAAGCCAATTGGTCGCTCAAAGCTTTTTCGTTGCTCTGATTCAGCATTTTTATCTTATATGCGGCAAGAATCATTCCTGTTCTGATAACGCCAGCCTCACAATGGATTAGAACCGGCAACATTGCTGGATTTTCGACTATTTTGAAAAACTCTTTTAATTGTTTAGGGGCAGGGGGTGTTCCTGCTTCCATTGGAATGTCTATCATCTTGATGCCATGCCTTTCTGCATATTCCTTTTCCCGGGCATGCCAGAGAAGGGTATTTTCGCCTTCTGAACGGAGATTTATAATAGTTTTAACCTTAGTCATTGCCAAAACCATTTTTAAGCCTCGCGGCGATAGAGTTCCGCTTCTATAAATGCTTTCGGGCACAGCAATGTGGAAGTGATATAGGGTTTTGTGCCTGTCCACAAAATAAACAACCATTGCGGTTATTATAAGAGGCAACAGGATTGCAGGAATAATTATTCTTCTCACAATAGACTTGTTTCTTTTTCTCTGCATAATATTAAAATGAACCTTTTTTTGATTTTTGGAGGCTTGATCTTGATAAAAAAAGGAGAGGCAGACTAAAATTGCCTGATCCCCCTATTTTTAAAATTATCATTCAATCTTATTTTTTCAATGTCTATTTGAATACGCAAATATCAATTCAATTCCTGGAACGTCCACTGCTAAACGACGCCTTGCTCCATTGCTTTCTTGCGGAAAAAGAAAGCGCGGCAACAGCCTTTTGAGACTGAGATTATAGCAACATAGGGGGGGGATGTTGCTAGAGAAGATCTCAGCCTCCCAACTGTTGCCGCGCAAAAATATTATTATTGCATGTCAAATCTAAAAGGGCGCGCGGCAACAGCCTTTTTGCGGCTGGAATTTGGGTAACAGGGGAGGGGGAGGTCACTTGTGAATGTTCTGGCCGCCCGGCTGTTGCCGCGCTAAATTGTTCTGAAATATTATTATTGCATGTCAAATTTAAAAGGAAGCGCGACAATAGCCTTTTTGCGGCTGGAATTCGGGTAACAGGGGGGGGAGGGGATGTCACTTGTGAATGTACCAGCCGCCCGGCTGTTGCCGCGCTAAATTGTTCTGAAATATTATTGATTTTCTTATTTTTCATTTTCAATGCCCTTTAACTTAGCCTGCGAGTTTGCGCTTTCCTTATTGCGCTTGCGCTCAATGGATTCAACTTTTTTCACGGAATTGTCTATTGCCACAAAAAGTTCTTCCGGTGTAAATGGCTTGTCTATGTATTCAATGCATCCTCTGTGAATAATTTCTAGAAGTATTTCTCGGCTGCCGAAACCTGTCATCACAAGAGTTGGCGGTGATGGACAATCCAGTTTTTCTAATTCGTCAAGGAACTGCAATCCATTTAAATGTGGCATTTGAATATCAAGAAGTATTAAATCGATCTGTTTATTATGGGATTCCTTGATTATTTCAAGAGCTTGATTGCCATTGTCTGCTAAAGAAACTTTGTATCCTCTCCCTTTAAGTATACATGAAAGTGAAAATCTTAGCTTGGGTTCATCTTCAGCTATAAGAATATGTTTCATGTTCCCCTTGACATATTTAAACTTTATTTATATTCAGAATTCATGGTAAAGTAAATAGCAACATGCATGCCAGAATAAGCATTAATACGCGAATGTGCTTATTCTGAACGCCTTACGCCTCAATGGACTTGATGAGCAAAAACAAAATGGGCGAAAAATTACTTGCGCTTAGATAACAAAATGCCCATAAATGCCATTACGAACAGAAAGAGTTGCCATTCCATTAATTACTTAAGAATAAGCTAGTTGCGCTCATTGAGTGTTATGGGTATTTATATAAGGCAGGCATTCTAAACGGAATGTGGCAAATAAACTTGCCATAGCAAATAAACTTGCACCTCCTGAAGGGGTCAAAGTCTTTTTAGCAATTGTTTTATTCTTTTGAGGAAAAGATTAGTTTCAGCCACCGGTTTTATAAATACGTCTTCTTCGCTGATTCCTATATTTATAAGATTGGCTGGCAGCATATAATTAGATGAGCCTGTGTAAATAATGAATTTCATGTCTGGATTTATCTCATGCGCCTTTAATATTAGTTCATTGCCATTGATTCCCGGCAGACGCATGTCAAAAAATCCCAAGTCAAAAACATTGTGCCTCAGTTTAGCCAAAGCGTCTTCTCCGTTGCTTTCTGCTACAACATCAAAGCCTTCGTCCTTAAAAAAAGCTTCTAAATTACGACAAAGCATCTCTTCATCATCAACTATCAGCAGTTTTATTTTTTGGTTATTCATTGTTCTTTTTCCTGTTTTTTGGGTATGCGTATGGTAAAGATTGCGCCACCTCCCGGACTGGCAGTCACCCCCATCGTTCCTTTATGATTTTCCGTTATTATGAAATATGACACTGACAGCCCCAAGCCAGTGCCTATCCCCACTTGCTTGGTTGTGAAAAAGGGCTCAAATATGCGTTTGCGCGTATTCTCCCCCATCCCCAGGCCATTGTCTTCCACTTCAATTTTGACAAAGTCGTGATCATTGAGCGTGCGTATTGCAATTCGGGGAGTTTCTTCATCAGAGTATTCCTTTGAAGAGATGGACTGAGCCGCATTCTTTAACAGATTCAACAGAACTTGTTTAAGTTCTGATTCTATACAAAATATTTCATTGATATCAGGAGCGTAATTGCGCTCTATTTTTATGTGCCTGAAATCGTATTTCTTTTTTAAGTCATAATCATTGGATGCAAGCTCAATGCTGGCGTCTATGATCTCTGATATGTCACAGGAAGACATGTATGATTCGCTGCGGCGGCTGAATTGGAGCATGTTTTTTACAATTTTTGACGCGCGCGCCGCCGCCTTCCTCACATCTTCTACAAATTCTTTAATTTTTCGCTTTTCCAGATATTTGTCCATTTTTTCAAAATCCAATCCACATTCAGCGGCAGTCTTTTTGTTTGATGGCAGGGCAGGGGATATTCGACGCAGCACATTTTCGCTTCCTTGCATTATAACCCCAAGAGGATTGTTTATTTCATGCGCCATTCCTGCCGCAAGTCCTCCGACCGACATCATCTTTTCCGTTTGAATCATCATGTTTTCAAGACGCACTCTTTCTGTCACATCGTCAACCCTGACAACCGCTCCGTTTCCTCCATTCTGAACCAGCGGGTAAATCATAATGTCAGAATAATACAATTCTCCATCAATATGCCTGACTATCCGTTGTTCCTTCAGTGGCTCTCGTTTTCGGATGGCTTCATGTATCTCTTCCATTTTATCACTCATATAGGGAAGTATTTCGTCTATGCTATGACCGGACGCTTTGCCAAAGGGGAGTCCTGTTTCTTTTTCTGCGCTATTATTCCATTGCGTTATCCTTCCATCAGAGTCAACGCCTATCAACAGCGAGGGCATGGAGTCTATTATGTTGTCAAGGTAGGACTTTGTTCTCTCGAGCTCTTTTTGTGCATTTTTTTGCTTCGTTATATTTGTGCAGCAAGCCTCAATTGCTATAATGTTTCCTGCTTTGTCAAATATTCCTGTGTTTGTCTGAGAAATCCATCGAGCGCAACCATTGTTGTCCAATATCTTGTATTCATAAGTTGACGCAACCTCTCCTTTTAGTATATTTTGCCACGCCTCGGCAAAATATACCTTAAAATCAGGATGAATAACCTTTCCTATGAACATAGGATTGTTAAGGAAATCCTCCGGCGAATAACCGAAGACATCCTTGGCCGCGGGGCTGAAGTATTCATACACGCCTTCAGGTATGGACATTCTATATACAGCCTCACTAAGCCGACGCAAAAGTCCTCGATGCGTCTCCTCGCTTTTTTGCAACGCTTCTTCCACCTGTTTGCGCTCTGTTACGTCATCGTAAACAGACACAATCTGTCCGGCTGGAAGCTTATAAACATAATGTTCGATCCAGCAAGGATGCTTTTTGCGTGTATACATTGAGGCAGGCAAAAGTTCAGCGTTGCCTGTTTTCCATACGCGCTCGAATTCTTCAAGAAGTTTTTGGTCAAAAATTTCAGGAAATGCGTCCTTGGCTCCTAGTCCTATTAACTGCTCTTTGCTGGTTTGACTGATTTTTTCTCCAGCCCGGTTTATATCCACAAAAGCAAATGCCAGACGCTTGTCTTCCTGTTGGATCACATTATATATGGTCACTCCACTGCTCATGTTGTTGAACAGCTCCCTGAAGCGATGTTCGCTTTCAAAAAGAGTTTGCCGGGCTTGCTCTTTTTCGGTAATGTCTAAAATAACGCCTTGGAAATGAGTTATTTGTCCTTCTGTATTTTTTCGAATGCGGCTTCTTTCTTCCAGCCACTTAATTTTTTTGTCTTTTGTTATTACCCTGTATTTGAAAATGAATTCAAGTTTTCCTTGTTCTATGCAAGACTTCAACGCTTCCTTAACTGACAAAACGTCTTCTGGATGAATGATGTCAGCATAATTAACTTGCCCTGACATGAACTCTTCAACAGGGTAGCCAAATAAGTCTTTTGCGTTTCTTGATACATACTCCACTGGCCAGTCTTCCGTATTTTTCCAGAGAAACGCAACAGCCGGGCTCAACCTTACCACTTCCTCCAATTTTTTTAATTCTTCCTCCGCTTTTTTCCGTTCAGTAATATCCCGCCATACTGTATGCAAAAGCTTTTTCCCTTCTTGATGAGGCTCGGGCACTACTGTTATGGAAATTTCAACAGGCAACAACTCGCCATTTGCTTTTTTGTGAACCCATTCAAAACGGGAAGAACCATTTTTCAAAGTCAAAGCAATAATTTTTTCCGCTTTTTCTAATGATTTTTCTCCACCTGGCTGCTTTTCCGGGGAAATTTCCCAGGGATGAAGATTTTGCAAATCTTCTTTATTCTTGTACCCCAATATCTTCAAGGACGCGTCATTGCAGTCAATTATTTTATCCTTGTCGAGAATAAGCATCCCATCGATTGATTTTTGAAAAAAGATTCGATACCTTCCCTCGCTTTCACGAAGAGCCAATTCTATGCGTTTTTGATTTTTTTGCGAAAAGCAAGATGTTAAACAGAGAAGAAAAAGCGAGATTGGAATTAATACGCCGCCAATTACAAACAGGGCTATTAGAAGAGGCCAAAATCCCGCTCTGGCCTCGCGCTCCACCGCTTCTTTGGAGCGATGAACACCCACTATCCATTTTCGCAGAGGGTCAAAGGCAAAAGCGGCAATCTGCTCATGGCCAGAGCTGGAAATATATCCGCCCACACGGTTATGTTGTTGCTCTGCTTTTGAAATATCGCCTAAACGGCAAATTGGGCGCATTTGTTCATCAACCAAAAGGTTGTCTGCAACGTTATTTCCAACGGTCTCAGGTGAAAGCGTGTGCAAAAGCAATTCCCCCTTGTCGTTGACGACGCACATATATTCATCAGATGGCATGCATTCTTTGTTTACGACCCAATGTTCTAACATGTTATGCAATAATGCTTTATCGGAAAGGGGTCTTTCATGGGGCAAATCAATGCAGGCTACCAGCATTCTGGCCGTTTTTAAATAAGATTTGTAATATTGTCTTTCGGCGTCTTTAGAGGCTTGTCTATACGAAAAGTAAGTAATAAGCAGAGCCGCAATTACAGATGCCACACCCAACAATACAGCGGCTAGAGTAATTTTTCGATATTGCGAAAAACTTCCTCTAGAAGAAAAGATGTCATCATTCCTGCCTGAAAAATCATCCATGCTCCACGCTCCCCCTCGAGATTTTCGCATAAATCCGCAATTTCTCTTATATATTAATTGCTAATAGCGCAATCTTCCAATGTATAATAAAATATATCAAAA
>CAZYVR010000260.1:0-8498 GCA_964651145.1 uncultured Victivallales bacterium
TCCTTCCCTGAAAGAACATCATCGGGCAACAAGGGAGACACAGACAAATTACTTCCGAGCTGTTCAGGCGCGGTGTGAGTGTGAGTGGCGCTGATAAACATCTTATCAGTATCAAAATCTTTAAGTTTTGTCTTTAACGCCTCACGGCACCCATCCATGACATAATCCGACACGCCGACCGCGTCCAATGAAACGATTATTGCCTGGGTCGAAGAATCTTCAGCCTCCATAGCCAATGCCGTTGTGGTCAGAGGATCTTTGACATATTCAGAAATTCGAACATGGAACTGACCACGCAATGAACATTTTATTGCAGGAGTCACATCTCTTGAGCCCCAACCTATCAGAATTTTTCCCGTTTTCATTTTTTTGCCTTTTACAATTAATTGTCAAGTACTTTGTCAGGATCTATTTGATCTATGTTCTCAAAAACTTTTGCAAATCCTTCGGTCACTTTTTCAGCGACATCCGTGCGATTCGGCGCGCGCAACGGCATGGTCATTCCAAAATGAGTGTCGCAATGCTTTTGGGCCATCGGATAATTTTCTGGTATATATTCCACCCCGTCTCCGGAATTGTCAAATGTCCATGGGCAACCTTTTCCATATGCGTTCTTTGCGCGGAACACAGTCATGGCGGGAAGAATAAAGCTCTGCCATACACTGACAGGCACGCCTTCCGCCTGAAGAGTTTTCATCACAGCGTTGCGCATGCGCTGTGGATCTCCGCTCCAGCCAATGGCCTCCATGTCTATGCGGCTAGTGTAATTGTACCAATTGTGCGTATGCCCTTCAGGCTCAGTCGGAAGAATAAGTCCTTTTACGCTTTTGAGCTTATCATTCATAACGGCGCCGTTTTCGCGCTGAATGTTGAAATAGCCGTCAATTTTTTTCAATTGCGCGCGTCCGAAAGCGGCGGTCAAATCGTTGCCGCGATACATCCATCCAAGCGCGTAAGCGTGATAGTCGCGATTTTCCGACGGAGTGCGGGTTTCTCCAAAGCTCCAAAGCTTGGCAGCTTCGTTTTTCATTTCTTCACTGTTTGTCACAAACATTCCGCCTTCGCCGGTGCAGAGGCATTTGTTCTGATTAAAGCTGAACGCGGCGCAGTCGCCCATTGTCCCGACTTTTTTGCCATTGAAAAGGGCTCCGTGCGCCTGGCATGCGTCCTCGATAACTTTCAGGTTATGCTTGCGCGCAACCGCCATTACTTTGTCCATATTGACAGCCAATCCATGAAGATGAACAACGACAATGGCTTTTGTTCTCGGAGTGATGGCCGCTTCTATTTTGTCCACGTCAATATTGATTGTGTCAAAGTCAATGTCGACAAAAATCGGAATAGCGTTATGATGCAGTATGCATGTTGCGCTGGAACTCCATGAATATGACGTGACCAGCACATGGTCTCCTGCCCCCACTCCGCATGCGACTATTCCCATATGCAAAGCCGCAGTTCCGCTGTTTGTAAAAATGGCATATTTATTCCCGTTCCACTGCGCGTATTCTTCACTAAAGGCATTCACATTTGGCCCGCATGCATGACTTCCGCCATTGAGTGAATCCAAAACCATTTTACGATCGGTGTCATCCACAGGCGGCCAGTTTTTAATATAACCTTCAGGGATTGTTCTTTCTCCTCCGTTAATTGCCAGCTTGCTCATTGGTGTTTCTCCTTATAATTTTTTGAATTTCAAGTTCTGCTGTGATTATACAAAAAAAACACATGAACGCAACGGGGTGCAATGAGCAATAATTTGCCATTAGGAGTAAAATATTGTCATTCAGGGCTTTCAATAGAGAAAAATAAGACTTTTCCATTTTAAAAAGGCACAACCATAGAGTATATTTAAGCTAAGATTTTATTGTGTGCGCCAGTATAATAATGATAATGGCCCGCCTGGGAGGGACGAAATGAAAATTCTTGTTGCTGACGATGACCCGACTATTTTAAGGATTCTGGTTGTTTTGCTAACAAAATGGGGATATGACGTCACTGCCGCTTCCAATGGCAAAGAAGCCTGGGACATTCTTGGAGCCGACGATCCGCCTAAAATAGCCCTGATAGATTGGGTAATGCCTAAAATTGACGGCCTTGAGCTTTGCAGAAAAATAAAAGACCCTGAAAATGCGATGCCTTTTATTTATGTGATTCTTCTGACAGGAAAAACCTCAAAACAAGAGATAGTGGAAGGCTTGGATGCGGGCGCAGATGATTATATAGGCAAGCCAATAGAAAAAAGTCAGCTAAAAAGCCGACTGGCTGTTGGAATGCGCGCGATGGAATACGAAATAAGCCTCTCCGAGATAAATCTGGTGCTCAAAGAGAAAAACAAAGCCCTGTCCAAATTTGCGAGAATAATGGGGGAACTGGCGGAAGAACGCGCAGCGCAGCTTGTCCACGCGGAGCGCCTGTCCACTCTGGGCGAACTTTCGGCTGGGATAGCTCACGAAATGAACAACTATATCACTCCGGTGTCGGGATATCTAGACCTGATCATGCTGAAATTGTCATCAACTCACCTTGACGAAGATATAAGAAAAGACCTGATGGACTGCATTGTTCAAGGCAAAATTGGAGTTGAAAAAATTAAAAGGCTGCTGAGGCGCACAAGAGAACTTGCGCGAATATCAGAAACAAAAAGCTCTGAAAATATAAACAACATAGCACTGAGCGCGATTGAGCTTTGCCAGAATCGGCTCAGATATCTGACTTTTCAAAAAAAACTGGCCGAAAATATGCCTAAAATAACTGTAAACGCTCAGGAAATAGAACAAGTTTTAGTGAATTTATTAAAAAATGCGAGCGATGAATTGCAACGAAACGGAACAATAAAACTTTCAACCTCCTTTGACAATGAGTCCGTTATGCTGCAGATAGAAGACAATGGCCCCGGCGTGCGCGAAGACTGCTTGGAAAGCATATTTGAAGCATTCTACTCGACCAAAGACATATCGCGCGGCACAGGTCTGGGCTTGAGCATATGCAAAGGAATAATAGAAAACCATAACGGAACCATAACCGCAAAAAACGCAAAAAATGGCGGAGCCATTTTCCAGATAAAACTTCCAATTGATCCATCCGCAAAAAAAATCAGTGAAATTTGAACTTTTTTTAAAATCATATGTCTATAACAAGCAACAAGCACGAAATCAAATACAAATTCAAGATAAAAAACAGAGGAGTCGGCAAACATGCAACAAAGTGAAATTCAAGAATTACAAGCCAAAATCCGGGAAGTGTCCACATTTGTTCAACCGCTGAAAACAGAAATAGGCAAAATAATTGTGGGACAGGAAAAATTAGTAAATCGCCTGTTGCTGTCATTAATAGCCGACGGGCATATTTTGCTTGAAGGCCTTCCCGGCCTGGCAAAGACTATGGCTGTAAAGACACTGGCTCAATCTCTGAACGGCTCTTTTTCAAGAATTCAATTCACTCCGGACTTGTTGCCGGCGGATGTGGTCGGCACCACAATATACAATCAGAAAGAAAGCGCTTTCAGTGTAAAGCTGGGTCCGATATTTGCAAATGTAGTCCTGGCCGACGAAATAAACCGCGCGCCAGCCAAGGTGCAAAGCGCCCTGCTGGAATGTATGCAGGAAAAACAAGTCACCATTGCTGGAGAACAACACAAAATGCCACGCCCCTTCCTGGTAATGGCAACACAAAACCCCATTGAACAGGAAGGCACGTACCCATTGCCGGAAGCTCAAGTTGACCGCTTTATGTTCAAGCTGAAAATCGACTATCCTTCGCGAAGCGAAGAAAGAGTCATCGTCGAACGCATGGCGCATCCTGAAATGAAAATCCAAGCCATGCCTGCGGCGGAGCTTTCAGACATCGAAACAGCCAGAAAATGGGTTGACAAAGTCTACATTGACGAAAAAATAATTGAATACATCCTGGACGTGACGATTGCCACAAGACCCGACAGGCGCGCCGACCTTTCCTCCCGTCAGTCTGAGGCAAACCTTGATGGCCTGGATACATTCATAGAATATGGCGCGTCTCCAAGAGCCGCTATCTGCCTGGCTCTCGCGTCAAAAGCCACTGCTTTTCTGGAAGGCCGCGCATACGTCGTTCCGCAAGACGTCAAAGAAATTGCCCCGGATGTTTTGCGGCACAGACTGCTGCTTTCATATGAGGCGGAAGCGGAAGGCTTTAACAGCGATGATATCATCAAGCGCATACTGGATGAACTTCGCACCCCTTAAAAACATTGCCGTTTGGCATTGTTTGACGGAATTTAAGACTTAATCATTAATATTGAATCATGGAAATATTATGTTGCCCAAAGACTTAATAGCACAGGTAAGAAAAGTTGAAATAAAAACACGCCGAATAGTGGACGAAATCACTGGCGGCGCTTACCATAGCGTCTTCAAAGGACGAGGAATCGAGTTTGAAGAGGTGCGGGAATACACACCCGAAGACGATGTCCGCGACATCGACTGGAACGTGACCGCGCGAATGGGCGCCCCATACATAAAAAAATATGTGGAAGAACGCGAATTGACGGTCATACTGGCTGTGGACGCGTCAGCTTCCGGAGCTTTCGGAAGCGGCGACAAAACAAAAAACCGCCAGGGCGTGGAATTGGCCGCGCTGCTGGCTTTCAGCGCCATACGCAACAACGACAAAGTCGGGCTGCTAATGTTCACCGACAGAACTGAATTGTATCTGCCCCCACGCGCCGGACGCTCTCACGGCCTCCGGCTTATCCGCGAACTGATGGCGCACAAGCCGCAGGGCAAGGGCACCAACATCAACGCCGGGCTTGAATCGCTGATGAAAGTTCTTCATAAGAAGTCTGTAATTTTTCTTATCAGCGACCTCATTGAAGATGAAAGCTTCGAGAAAACGCTTAAAATAGCCAATCGCAGGCACGACCTGATATCCGTAAGAATTCTTGACCCCCTGGAGCTGAAATGGCCGGGCTCTGTTGGAGTTGTGGTGGAAGATTCTGAAAATGGAAATGCCTCGTTTTTCCCGGGAACAAAAAGCGTTTGCGGAAACTTCGCCAAAGCCGCCGACCTTATGCATTCCGCCAGCGCCGACGCCTGCAAAAAAGCAAAAGTCGATATGATCGACATAAAATGCGGCGAAGACATAGTAAAACCCCTTGTCTCTTTTTTCAGAAAGAGACAGGGCAAACGATAATTTTTTAATCACAGGAATCGAGGAATATGTCCATATTCAGCAGAAAATTTCTTTTGACAATGCTTATTTGCAGCTTTGGAGCGGCAGCCTTGGTTGTGGCTCTGGCGGGATACGCATACTGGAGAGGCATAAGAAATGACACTCCGATCGAAAAGTTTTCAGAAGTAATTCTGGAGCCGGAAGGCGAAAAACGCCTGGGAACCAACATCGAAGCCTACGCTCTTTTCAAATGCCCCTGGCATCGCTTCCCGGTGGAAGCCGTGGCTGCGCCGGGAAAAGGCTCGCAACAGACAGGAAAGCCGCGCATAGAACTGTTCAAAATCCGCTACGGATACTGCATATGGAAAGTGCGCGCAAACATTCAGCCGTACCGCACTGGAGACATTCCCAAGGGAACGCTTGATGTGATTTTTAATGAAGGCTCCGGAAAAAGCGGCGACACAAACATTGCCTTAAAAATACCTGCATTCAAAGCAATGCCTCTTAACGTGGACAAATCAAAGGAGCTGGCTCTGGCTTCCCGGATAGAAAAAGAATCGCAAACCTCAAGCTGGGCTTTTACTATAATAACTGCCACAATCGTTCTGGTGATTTTCATCCTCGCATTGTTCTTTATATTCAGAAGAAAGAAAGGCGAAGCAAGAATAATTCTCACTCCATGGGGCATCGCTTTCTGCGAGCTCAGCGAGCTTCGCGCCCAACTGAAAAATGGAAAACTGCCAAGCCCTGTCTGCTTTTCAAAACTCACGGATATTGTCAGAAATTATCTTGAAAAAAGATTCACCCTTCCCGCCCCGCAACAAACAACTTACGAATTTCTTCATGATTTAAACAAAACGAAAAGTCCGCTGGCTGAAAACCACAGACATTTTCTTAAAGAATTCATGACTTCCGCTGACCTGGTAAAGTTTGCCAACCTTCCAGCCGATACTTCATCCCTGGAGGATGCAATGGACAAAGCCGAAAAACTGGTGACGGAAACAAAACCGGAGGTAAATGAGAAAAAATGATTATTGCATATCCATGGTTCCTGCTTTTTCTTGCGCCGCTTGTCATTATTTATATATTGGCGGCAAAAAGGGCTCTGCCATCCATAAAGATCCCGTCACTGAAGCCGTTTAACGCGGCTACCGGACAAAAAAAATTCCGCGCATTCAGAATCCCTCTCTTTATCTATGCGCTGGCGATGGCATTGCTGATTATCGCTCTCGCGCGCCCCCAGCAAGGCCTCGAAGAAATAAAACAGCGCGCGGAAGGCATTGACATAATGCTGGCGGTCGACCTGTCAGGAAGCATGCAGGCGCATGATCTGCCCCAAAACGTGACATCGGGCCAGGCTCTTCTCAATGGAATAAAGTCAGGAACCATTAAAAACAGGCTTGAAATAGCCAAGCAGGAAATTAAAAAGTTCATAGCAAAAAGGCCTAACGACAGAATAGGCCTGGTGGGCTTTGCGCCTCTTCCATACAACGCGTGCCCCCCGACCCTCGACCATGGCTGGCTGATAGCAAACCTCGACCGCCTCCAACCGGGCATTATCGGCGACGCAACTGGAATCGCCGGACCTATAGCAAGCGCAGTGCACAGACTTAAAAACGCCGATTCAAAACGCCGGGTGCTGGTGCTTTTCACTGACGGAAGCAACAATGTGAACGCGAAAATAACGCCGCGCCAAGCGGCAAAACTGGCAAAGCGCTTTGACGTTGCCATATATACCGTCGGCATCGGAAGCCAAAACGCTTACTACGTCCAGAACACGCCTTTCGGCGAACGCTTTGTGCCTTTGGAAGGACAGTTTGACGAACCGTTAATGAGAGACATAGCCAAGCTTTCGGATGGCAAATATTACAGCGCCGCCGATTCAGAAGGCCTTGAAAAGGTAATGAACCAAATCGACAAGATGGAAAAAACCACAGCCGAACAGCCAAGGATCATAGACTATCGGGAACTGGCCCAGTATTTCATCATCACAGCAATAGCTTTGATTCTGATGGCCTTCCTTCTGGAAAACACGGCAATGCTCAGGATACCGTAAAGCTACCGTGTTTTTTTGGCGCGCTTCAACGCGCGTTTTATTCTCGCGCGTTGAATATTCAAATTGCGCTTGAGTATCTTGAGGTTTTCCTTGTCGTCATCGTCACAAGGCGAAAGTTTATTAAGCATCTTCATAGCCTTGTTGCAATGCTGCAAAGCTTTGCCCGCATGCTTTTCTTTTACCGCTCTCATTACATCGCCGTAAACGCCCCCCAATTCATCAAAGGCTTTTTGAAATGCCTCTTTGGCTTTGATCTTCTCAGCGAGAACAACCGTATGCTTGCTGTATTCGTCCATGACTTTTTTCTTTGTGGAGGCTCCAACCGGAAAACGGTTGGCCGCTTTTTGGGCATCCTCAAAAAGACGCAAGGCATAATCATAATCATACTGTTTGCGCTGAACATATTCCTGTGCTTTTTTCAATGTGTCGCCAGCCCGCGACTCCAATATCATTCTTATTCCAAAATATGAGACCATGCCAAGGATAACAAGGACTATGACTGTATTTATCAGAGACAAAACTGAACTTCGTTTCTTAATGACCACGTGCGGCCTGCTTGATGTTGGCTGAATTTTTCTTTTTGCAGGCTGGGGCATATTGGATCTGGCTTTGCCCTGTTTGACGGAGCTGGATTTTTTGCCGGACGCGCCTTTTGGGGCGCTTCTGGCTTTTCTGAGAATGCGCTTTACCATCTTCTCAAATTCTTGCCATGACTGGAAGCGCTCCTGCGGAGTCTTTGCCAGCATCTTGTGAAGAAGCTTCATGGTTTCAGGCGAAACATCCGCCTCAGGATTTCTTTCTTTGGGATCAGGCAGAGGAGTGTCTGTGTGCATCTCGACAATTCTCATCAAGTCAGGATTGTCAAATGGCGGAGTCCCGACTACCATATGATAAAGCGAAGCGCCCAAAGAATACAGATCGCTGCTCCAATCCAAAGTGTCCGCGCGGGTCTGCTCGGGGCTCATATAAAACGGAGAGCCCTCAATATGTTCCGTGTTAGGCTTAATGTCGCCTATGAACTGGGCTATGCCCATATCCAAAAGAAAAGCCTCCGCATTTTCATTGACCATGATGTTGCCAGGCTTGATATCCTTGTGGAGAAGCCCGCATTTAGTCCAGGCATAATCCAAAGCCTCCGCGATCTGAAGCGCATAAGTCAAAGCGTTTTTTTCGGGGATAATGCCCAGCCTTTCAATGCGCTCCTCAAGGTCTTCGCCTTTGACATAAGTCATGGCGCAAGGTAATAAGTGCCGCTCTCGTTGCCGGCATCTATCGCGGTGACTATATTATGATGCTCCAG
>CAZYVR010000261.1:0-8493 GCA_964651145.1 uncultured Victivallales bacterium
TTTCATATGATGCTTTCTTTATGATTGTATAAAAAGATCAATATAGGGCTGAATGATTGCACGGCAAAGCGCAGAAAAGCCTATTTTTTCGAGAATCCTAAAAATGACGCATGCTTGACGGATTAATTGACAATTCGAGCTCAAAATAATCCTGAAATCTGACGGTTTTAATATTTGGACAGGGCGACCGTGCGATACAAAATTCTTTTATCCGGTTTTTGCCATTCCCCGGCTGACAAGATCTTGAACAGTATTATCTAATCATTCAATTATGGAGAAATAAAATATGGTAACACAAAAGCCAACGGCAAGGCAGCTTGAATATCAGGACTCGGAATTCGGCGTTTTTATCCATTTCGGAATAAGAACTTTTTATGAAGGTTATCGTGATTGGGACAATAAACCCATGAGCCCTTCAGCATTCAATCCAGTTTCCCTGGATTGCAATCAATGATCGGAAATAGCAAAAAAAGCGGGTGTTAATTATATGGTTCTCATTGCCAAACATCATGACGGATTCGCTTTATGGCCTTCAGAATATACTGATTTCTCAGTGGCCTCTTCCCCGTGGAAAAACGGAAAAGGCGATGTAGTAAAGGAATTTGTCGATGCCTGCCATAAAAATGACATCCGTCCCGGGCTTTATTATTCACCTGCGGAATGGGGCAATCCAAAGTTTGAGGATCCGGAAGCCTATGACGAGCATTTCATCAACCAGATTTCCGAAATACTTTCAGGATACGGTAAGATTGATGCCTTATGGTTTGATGAATGTGGTTCCGAAGGGCATACTTACAACTGGGAAAGAATTACCTACAGCAGGCGTTGAAAACCAGGAAATGCTCTCCGATATTCTCTGTTTTTCCCAATGGCTTATAATCAAGCACTTAAGTCTAAGAAATTTTTTTAAAACCCTTCGCTGGCTAGTGCAACTTTTTATACCTGATTTCACAAAAACAGAGAGCATTTGAAGCTAGACGTCCCCAATCATCCACATACTGTAAAAATTTCCGTGCGAGGTATTTTGCCATTGTCATCCACTACCCCGGTTAGACTGTCTTTTTCCTGAGCTTCAACCGATTTGTTGCCTCCTCAGTTGTCAGGATAGCTACCCGGCAGGGACGACCTTTGCCGGGCCGGGACTTTCACCCGTTGGATTATTGCACCTTTGCACGGGGCACCTGACTATCTACACCCTATCGGGGTTTTCTTGGACACTTACACCCTATCTATCTTAGAACTGAACTGTGAACGGTATTGCTTGGGAGAGATACCGGTTTCTTTTTTGAAGATGCGGCTGAAGTGGAATTGATCCGGCCAACCAATCTGATTGCCGATTTCGGCAATCGTCATAGTGGTATTTAGCAACATATTCTGAGCTTCTTGTAAACGCCGCCGTTTTATATATTCAAATGGCGTGATATTTATCTGCTTTTTAAAGAGGCGGAAAAAATGTGTGCGGGAAAGACAACACATCTTCATTAATTTGGAAATATTTAGCGGAGCCGCAAAATTTTCATTAAGGTATTTAACGGCAGGTATGCAATGACAGTTTTCCATAAAAGGGAAAGCCGGACCGTTAGCGGGAGACGCAACTGAAACAATGTTTTCAATAATTTCATCGCGAATTCTTTTTTGGGATACGATGCGTTGAAGCCAACCGGAGCCTTGGTTGGATTCCATCGCATATAACTCCAGCATCAACTCGCATAAACGCTCCTCGCGGGCTTGCTCAAAAAACACTGGAATTTTAAAAAAACTCAACAAGTCAACTCCCCCTAACACTTTAACTTGAAAGCCAATCGCCAACACCTCAAATCCATTTGGATATTCCGCTTGAGGTTGTCGCTTTAAATTGGCTGCCAGAAAATAAGGCTGTCGAATCCTGAGAGGATAAACAGTTTTCGACTTTTCATCAATGGCAATCTTGCCGCCGCCATCGGTGAGCATTGCCAAAACAGGGAATGATTGAGTAACCCACTTATTAGCGGATGATGGAGCAATATGCAATTTTCGACAAAATAAACATTGAATATCAAGGCTTTGTTCCATGCCCGTTGTGTTCAACCATTCAAGGATTTTATTTGCCATAATTGTCATTTCTATGATATCAGTTTAAAAAACCAAATGGCACTATACGACATATAAAAGGTATTTTCAACTATTCCCAAAAATCATTATGGAATGTATTATCAACACAACAAATTAACGCGCTAAAAAGGAATGTTTAAAATGTCAACAATAAAATGGCTGCTGGTAGGAGCTGGAGAAATCGCTAATAATCGAGTAGGTCCAGCCTTGGCAAGCGCTAAAAATTCAGAGCTTAGCGCTATTTGCGATATCTCAATGGAAAAGGCATCGTTTTTAGCTCAAAAGCATTCTGTTGATAAAGTTTATACCGACATTGATAAAGCATTAAGCGACAGTGGCGCAGATGCGGTTTATATATCAGTTCCAGTAAAGCATCATATACCTATGAGCTTGCGCTCTTTGGAGACTGGCAAGCATGTGATTGTTGAGAAACCGATGGGATTAAACTCCGCTGAATGCCGGGAACTGGTGGATGCCGCGAAAAGCTCAGGCTTGATTGCCGCTTGCGCTTACTACCGTCGCTTTTCCGGTCAATACCAATGCACAAAACAATTGCTCGAACGTTCTGAAATAGGGGAAATCATTGGCGGTTCAGCAAGCCATTTGCTTTACATGGATGTGGCGTCTGTTCTCACAAGAGAAAACAAATGGATTTTGAACAAAACAGTTTCCGGCGGCGGGATTTTATGCCATTTAGGTTCACATTTCTTTGATGCTGTAGTTGGCTTGTGTGGGTTGCCAATAAGCGTGTCAGCTTTTTGCGGGGCTTTTAATCCAGAAATTAATGTGGAGGACCATGCCGCGATAATTCTTGAATTGGCCAGCGGAGGTTTCTTTACTCTTAATTTTAATTGGCATTCGCAGACCGCATACAAACATAACTTTGAGATAGTGGGAACTCAGGGGCGTATTACCTGGCCTGGCTGGTCGCCGCATGATCCCAAGTCTCCCGTAGTCCTTTTGCGGGGGAATGAAAAACATTCTCTGGAAGTAACAAGCTGTGATAATTATCATTCCCCTTTAGTGCAGGATGTTGTTGACGCTATACTTAACAAGACAACACCTGTCTGCTCAGTTGAAGAAGGCTGGAAAACCAGTCTTCTGATGGATGCCATCTATCGTTCTGCGTCTGAAGGTTGCAAAATTAAAATTAAAAGAGGACAATAATATGTCTATGAAAGTCTTGCTTATTGGCGGAACAGGATGCATCAGCAGCGGAATTTCCGCATTGGCTGCACAAAAAGATGATATAGAATTATATATTCTTACACGTGGCACATCCAAACTCTCTAAGTTTATCCCTTCGAACGCGCATTGCATCCAGGCGGATATAAGGCAGCCGGATGAGACGCTTGCAAAAATCAAAGGGATGAATTTTGACGTGGTGGCTGATTTCCTATCCTATGGAGTGGATCAGCTCGATAACACTCTGGACATTTTCAGAGGGCGTGCCAAACAGTTTATCTTTATTTCCTCCGCAACAGTTTACCGTCAAAAATCTGCATGTGAAATTATTACAGAAGATAGAACTATGGCTGGAAACACATTATGGGAATATTCCAAAAATAAGATCCTTTGCGAAAGGCGCCTAGAAGAGGAGCGCCGAAACAATGGACTGAATTTCACTATTGTTCGCCCTGCTTTCACATATAACGACCTTCGCATTCTCCATCCGATAGGACCAGGGCATCAAGCATATTCGTGGACTATTGCGAATCGCATATTGCAAGGCAAACCCTTGCCTATGCATGATGATGGAGAGGCCTTATGCACCGTCACCCATGTTTCAGACTTCGCCAAAGCTTTTATAGGCCTATTTGGGAATTCTGACGCTTTCGGAGAAGCTTTTCATATTACCTCTGAAGAATATCTTAGCTGGAATCGGGTTGCGGAAAAAATCGGTGAAGCCCTCGGGAAAAAAACTAAGCTGTGCCATATTCCGGCGCATGATCTGGGATTTGAATTGGAAGAGTTTAGCCGTGACTTTGGCGAAAAACTGATTTATTGTTCCAGCAGCGCTATTCACGACAGCCGAAAAGTCAGGACTCTGGTTCCTGAATTTACCTGCACCACGAATTTTGACCAGGGCATACGGCGTTGTATAAAGTTCTATCGCGACAACCCGGAATTTCAGGTCATAAGCCCGGAGTGGGACAAAAAGATGGACGAATTGGCGGAGAAGTATAAACATGAAAAAGTTTGACCTTATTCGCGAGCAACTGGAACAACAGTATCTGAATATAAATTTTGACAAGGACTCGGGATTATCCGGCAAACAGCTCCGCGTGGAATTGGATCGACACTGCAAAGAAAACCTATACGAGTCGCGAATAATGACCCGAGCATGGCTTTTTTATTTGATTTGCACCCAGGGACGCATAGCTGTTGAATCAGACGACTATTTTGCCGACAAAGTGGAACACCATAACATGCTGATTGAACTGCGGAATAAGTGGAAACAGGAAGAAGACGAGAAAGAATTTAAAAACGCCACCCCTTTAATTTCAGGCTCTTTAAATTCTATGTTAGATTTGAGTCATACTTCGCCGGATTGGGAGAATCTATTAAAACACGGATTGACAGGCATGCGCGACAAGGCGGCCGCAAAAAGCGGAGAATTTCATGAAGCAGTGACCATGGTTTATGATGCAGCGGCTTTGCTGGCAAAACGTCTCGGCGAAGCTTCAGGGAATGTAGCGCTTGCGGCTTTGGGCGAGCGCCAGCCGCAAACCTTTCGCGAGGCCTTGCAGTTGGCGTATCTTTATCATGAGCTTCAGGAAATGGAAGGAGAACCGGTTCGCTCCATGGGAAGATTTGACACCCTTTATTGCGATTTCTACTCCAATGATATAAAATCAGGCAGCCTTGACCGTGATGAAGCAAAGGAGCTTCTCAAATTCTTCTGGATAAAATTCTACGCCAAAACTCAAGGGAAAGCTTTCGGCAAAAACTTTCTCTTTGGGCCTGAAGTAAACGAACTGTCTTATCTCGGCTTTGAAGCCTATAGAGAAATGCAAACGATCAATCCAAAGCTTTCGGTGCGGCTGTCGCCCGAAACACCGGATGCGTTTCTGAAAGAAGTCGTGGGCTGCATTCAATCTGGCAATACCTCCGTGGTGATAAGCAATGATTCGAAGACAGTCGAAATGCTAATGAAAAACGGCAAGACCATCGAAGACGCCAACAACTACATTCTGATCGGATGTTATGAGCCATCTGTTATGGGCAAAGAAATGTGTTGCTCTGGAGCTGCTGCCATAAATCTGGTAAAAAGCATTGAATTAACGCTGGCTCAAGGAGATTATTCATCCTTTGACGATTTTTTGAACGCTTACATCAAAATGCTTGATTCGCAGATAACCCTTGCTGCTGAGCGGACAAGGAGACAGGAACTCATGTGGCCGCGCGTAAATCCTTCCCCCCTCCTTTCTGGCACGATGGAAGCTTGCCTCGAAAAAGGACTGGATGTGTCCAACGGCGGCGCAAAATATAACACGACAGGCGTCATCTGTTCCGGTCTGGCCAATGCAGTGGATTCTCTCGCTGTTATCAGGCAACTTGTTTACGAGAAAAAGCACTGCACTCTTGTTGAACTTAAAACCGCTCTGAGCGCAAACTGGAAGGGTCATGAAGAACTCCGCCTCACTGCGCAAAACCGCGTTCCAAAGTGGGGCAACAATGACAGCCGGGTGGATGATCTTGCTGTATTGCTGACCAATTTTCTTGGGACACGGATAAACAGGGAGCCCAACGCTCGCGGCGGTGTTTTTCAAGCAGCCCTTTATTCAATAATAGTTAACTCTCAAAATTTTGGCAAACTAACCGGAGCGCTTCCCGATGGACATTTGGCTGGAGAAACACTGGCTCTAAATACTGGGGCGATGTTTGGCAAGGATAAAAACGGTGTAACTTCGCTTATTAACTCCGTCACAAAAATCAATCTGTCTCAATTTCCCAGCGGCTCTGTGCTTGACATTATGCTTCATCCCAGTGCGGTGAATGGTGAAGATGGAACGCAGGCAATTATAGCTATTATTCATTCTTACTTTGAAAAAGGCGGCATGGCTATTCAATTCAATATTTTTGATGCTGATGTTCTGCGAGACGCACAGCTAAACCCCGAAAAATATGCTGGCTTGCAAGTGCGTGTATGCGGATGGAATGTGTACTTTGCCGATTTGTCGCTGGAAGAACAGAATATATTCATAACCAAAGCCGAGGTGGCGTAATGACTGGGCTTTTGGTCGATATAAAGCGATTTGCCATCCATGACGGCCCCGGAATCCGCACCACGCTTTTTATGAAAGGCTGTTCGTTAAGCTGTCGCTGGTGTCATAACCCGGAGAGCATTTCTAAAAAAACTGAAATCGGCTTTTTGGGAAAAAAATGCACAGGTTGCGGCAAATGCGTAGAAATATGCCCCAACAACGCTCATGCCCTTAAAGAAGGAATTCACACTTTAGACCGGAGCAAATGCATTGCTTGCGGCAAATGCGTAGATGCCTGCTTGCCCGGCGCGCTGGAAAATTACGGGCGTGAAATAACCGTTGAAGAAGCGGTTGACAAAGTTATTGAAGACAAAGTCTTTTATTCTAATTCAAATGGGGGCTGCACTATTTCCGGCGGGGAACCGTTGCTGCAAGCGGAGTTTTGCAAGGAAGTATTCAAACGCTTGCAGAAAAAAGGAGTTCACTGCGCCATTGACACATCCGGAGCAACGCCATGGAGCAATTTTGAAACAGCGCTTCCCTATGTTGATATGTTTCTTTATGACGTAAAACATACCGACGCCCAGCAGAGCCAAAAGCATACCGGCTTATCGTGCAACTTAGTTCTGAGCAATCTAGAACGGTTGTCCCAATGCGGTGTGCCGATCGAAATTCGCATTCCGGCAATCCCAGAGTTCAATTTTGACGAGGCGAGTTTTGACGCGATTGGCAAGTTTTTGAGCAAGTTGAAAAATATAATAGGGGTGCGTCTTCTTCCGTATCATAATCTGGCGAGGTCTAAATATGAAGCTTTAGGAAAGCCAGACACAATGCCACATGTGCCTGCGCCGACATCGGAACAGATGCGCTTCGCGGCCTCTGTACTGAAGAATTTTGACTTAAAAGTCAAATAACGGTAATATCATAGGAAAACATTATGGATTATGGATGCTACAAAAGAAGCCTGATTGCATTAGATTTGCAGAAATAATGTTTCTCATTTTCGAAATTTTGCTTGATATTCTCGCGGAGAAAGACCTGTGTGCCTCTTGAAAAAGTGCGACATGTAAAACTCCGAACTGAATTTCAGTTCCTCTGCTGCCTGCTTGACACTTGCTTGAGGTGAAAGCAGGCAGACAGAAATTTTCCTAACCAGATCATCTTGGATAAATTTCTTTGGAGACTGGCCTAGATCTCGGCTGAAAGCGCGCGAAAAAACATCCTGCCGCTGCCCCGTTTGTTCAGCCAAAGCCCTAACCGTCAACTCGGCATTGCCGTGTTTGCGAACAAAACGAAAAATTGGCTCATACTTTTGAATGACTGGCAGCTTCAGAGCCACGTCTTTCGGCCAAAATGGAAGGCAAAAGCGCATTGTTTCGGCCTTCAACGCGCAAGCCGCTTTCAGCTCGTCCTTTTCTTCGTTTACAATAGAGCGGATGCTTGCAGTGAAATTTGGGTCATAATCCATTTCGCAATGTTTTGTGCCTGAAAAAATGTCAATGCCATGGAAAAAAGTGAGATTGAAATGCAATGCAAGCGTTGTAATCCCCGGGGTTATGTCAAATCGCGTTTCTAAGCCGCATGAGACGAAGTATACGTAATCCTTCAGTAGTGGCATTTTTTTACACTCCGCCACATTTTCAAGGAAGTTATTGCCTTCCTGATTATCATCCAGCACCATCAAAATGATATTGGTTGGGAAAATGTTAGTTATGTGATAGTCAAAAATGGCAGTGCAAATATGGGTAAAACTTAAATCCAGAAATGGATTCAACTGCACTAATGAAGTTTTATTGTCAAAATATGCCATAAAATCGCATGTTATTTTAATATATTCGTATTCCGAATTAAACCTAAAAGCAATATACTATAAAAAGATAAAGAAAGCAACATATGGAAGGTTTTGTCATGAAGGATTACTTGGATTTTACAGGAAAAACCGCAGTCATAACTGGTGGACGCCGTGGGCTAGGACGGGCGATGTCTTTGGCGTTGGCAGAGCGCGGCGCAAAAGTTGCCATTATTTCGCAAAGCTCGGAGGCGGACGATTTGATGCTCAAAATAAAAGAGCTGGGAAGTGACGGGCTATACCTCCAGGCTGATCTTGGCAAGCGTGAAGAGCGCTCCGGCTTGATTTCCAAGGTAGTCGAACATTTTGGACAGGTCGATATTCTATTGAATAATGCAGGATTCC
>CAZYVR010000262.1:0-8491 GCA_964651145.1 uncultured Victivallales bacterium
GAGAAACCACATTGCCTCAATTCCATGCCCAGGATTATATATATCCAGATATTCACTGTGTTTTGCGGCTTTGATCGGATCAAGCACGCTGTATTCCATAAGGGCGTCTTTCTGACCATTATAAAAAAGAACTAAAAGTTCCTTCGCCAACTTAAGTCCATGCTCCTTGATTTTATCATTATCAAGGCAAACCCCGGCTTTATAGTAAAGATGCGCAAATACCATATGCACGCTATGAGCGCGAAGCCCTTCAGGCGTGTCGAAAGGATGCGTTTGAATCATGCAAGGATCGTTTAATTGGCTGGCAGTGTTCTCATAAATGCGCGACATGCACTCTTTTGCTCGTTCATTTCCGGTCGCATGATAATATTCACTTATCCCATAAAGCACGAATGCGTCAGAATGTATGCTGACAGCTCCTTTTTTTACCTTGCCGTTGCCATCTGTCAGATAAACACAATTGCCGGATTCGTCGAAGCCGAACTGGCATATGTAATCAAAAAGATTGCTTGCTATATTCAGCCACTTCTGATTTTTTTCAATATAATTATATACGGCGGAAAAAGACCAAAGAGCGCGGCCTTGCCCCCAGTAATAGCGATCCCGGCTGACAACGGAACCGTCCTCTTTAATGCAATTGTTTATGGCTCCGCTTTCATCTATTGCATACTCCGTCCAGAACGGAAGTATCTTATGAGTCAATTCGAACAGATAACGCTTCCGCAATTCTTCAAATACAACTTTTTTATTTTGCAGTTCCATCTAGAAGTTTTCCTTATTTATCTTTTTCATCTGAAATGACGCAATCTATTTCTTCCATTTCGCATATTTTAAAGATGCCAGCTTTTCCAAATTTTGAACTGTCAATCAGCAAGTATTTTTTATCGGCCAGCTTCAGCGCTTCTTTCAAAAATTCTGCATTGGTCTCGTGAAATGTGCTAATCCCGCTTTCTGTAATTCCAACAGCCGAAAAAAATGCTTTGTTTATCTTTAAGCGTTTGAGATTTTCGACAGCGGTCTTTCCCAGGAATGAATTGAGCTGGCAGTTAAAATTGCCGCCAACTGAAATGAGAAAAAAATGAGATGGGAACAAGTAAAATTCCTGTATTATTAATATGGAATTGGTGATTATTGTCAGATTGGAAAAGTTTGTTTGCTGAATTGTTCTCGCAAGATGAAAGGCTGTTGTTGATGAGTCAAGAAAAACTATGTCGCCATCCGCGATATGCTCAAGGGCTTTTTCTGCTATTATTAATTTCTTCTCTATATTTTTGTTCACGCGGTCCGAAAAATGTGAGTTTAGCTGTTCCAGGCCTCCATCTGATTTATGATTGGCGATTGTCACGCCGCCGTGCACTTTTTGAATGAGTTTTTTGGAGGTCAATTCAGCTATGTCTCTGTGAATTGTTGCCGGAGACACCTTGAATTGCTCCATCAACTCAGTCATTGAGCAATGTTTTTTCTCTTTTAAATATTCTACAATTTCAAGTGTTCTTAGCTTTTTCATTATTTTTCATCTTTAGTTCTTCTTATGAAGTCGATTATAGCTGTTTTTTTATTTCTGTCAAGGCTTTTTATCACTTAGAGATCTTTTTATTTCGCTTGCTTATCATTTAATTATCATTCAATCTCATCGAGGTGTTGACAAATTAATGAAGAACTGTATTCTAGTGGAAACACGAATTATTTTAAGTGTGGAATTGTTTATGAATAAAGAATTTGATATTGTTGTAGGGGCTCAGCGATTCCCCGATAGGGGTAAAATAGCGGAATAGCAGTCAAATTCAGCCGATTTCAACGTGTTCCTTTGACAACTGAAATTGTAAAATAGCAGAGAAATCCGTCTTTGAAAAGGAAAATTCCGTTATTTTTGAGAGCCGAAGCAGAATTATCCTGTTCCTCTGAAAGAAGAAATTAGATGGAAATGAAAATGTGAAATAAAATTACGCCGCTTCTTTTATCTCGACAACAGGCAGATGTTTCCAGCCATCCAGATATGAGATATTGAGCTTCAATTCCGGCAAATTTGAATTGTGTTTGAATTCAATAACCTTCAAAGGCGGCGAGTGATTATAAACCTCCTGTGGAGTTTTTGATTTTAAATATTCATGCGGACGAAACTGATTGTACCATACGATATAAAAGCTCAACTCCTCACGAATTTCTTCAATATCATAGGGAATAAGAATTAGCCTTCGCGTACATTCATTTTTTAGCGATTTCATAAATCTTTCGATTATTGCGATGCTTCCGTGTTTACCAACTGCTCCATAACGCGGCGTGATCTTTTTTAAATCGCACCATTTCTTATAATATTCACAGAAAAATTGCTAACCTTTGTCGGATATAATGTACTTTGGCTTGCGCTTAATTTTGCGAATCAGCTTATTCAAAAGCCTAACAATATCCTTTGCTTCAGGAGGCTCATGAAAAACGGCAGAGCCAATGACTTTTCTGAAAAAGTGATCAATGACAATTGCCACCCACCAGCAGAATGGCCATGATTGCTTTATGCTTTGCGGCATCCATGTGCAGCTAAAACCGCCAATCGGAACAGCTGTCAAATCAATAATCCAGGTGTGATTTGGATGACGGGAAGTCACTCTCTTGATTTTTTCTTCTTTGTCAGTTTTATTATCAATAGGCTCCGGCGAATCCGATGGCAAATCTTTAATAAACCTGCCAACACTTGCAGCGGAAAGATCCAGCCCTGCCCTCAGAAAAAAAGCCGCAATTTTCTTCTTCCCGAAAACCGGAACGAGAACTTTGAATTTCTGAACAAGCAGCTTAAGAGCGTCCGGATATTTGTTAACGGGGGTTTGTTCCTTGAAAAAGTCATCGTCATCAACGCGCCTCATCCAGGATGATATAGTTCCCGGATTAATCATGAAAGCTTCGGCAGTTTGTTTAAGATTCCAGCTTTATGCATGAGAATATCCATGCGCTCTGTCGATATGTAATGCGGTCGGCTTTTTGAAGGGACTCTGCTTAAGCGGTCCTGATTTATTCGGAGCTGATTTTCAAGTTGAGAAACTTTTGTTTCCAATCTGTCGTTTTTGACCTTCAGTCGGACGCGCTCAATGGACGAATTTACAGAATGGCTTCGTGTGAAAACGATACAGTAATGAGCCAGAGACGACGCGTGAATCATCGCCTGTCGGACAAGCGGAGGCCAGTTCTCCGGCAAAGGAATATCTTTGATTTTTATATCTCATTGTCTTTCAATAATTGAAACTTAAAATACATGATGGATTGTAAGCTTCAATACCTCGCCTGAACTGGCAATATGCTGAAAAAGCGACAAACGAAAGCCATCCGTCATCTTTCCGTTAAATTTATCCTTGAAACATCATTATTTATAGTTAATTTATTATCTATCAATACTTTATTATGGCAATAGGGCAAATCGCTAAAAACGTACAGAGGACAGCGGATTCCCGGTGGGTATCATTATTCATTGAGTTCGGAAAGACTACTTTTTGAGCGTGAAGAGTAATCCGCATTGTTTGGGAGGAATATTAATTATAACACCCTCCCGTGGCAGCGACAATCAAATTTATCGATTGAAGCTAAGTTTAAAAGATATTTTTTTAATTTAAAAGTCAAAATAGAGAATGTTAATCTCAAAATTCACCCTGAATCCGATAATTCCAGATAGAAATGTTTCAAAAGACTTCCAAGTAATTTTTTGAGGCTAATTTCAAAACAGAGAACATCATTTTTGCGAAATCCGTTTTAAAAATTGCATTTTCCTGGAAATTTATTAAAAAATTTCTTTTATTTCTAAAATTCTTATTGTAAAGAACTAGCAAGAATAGAGAGATTTAGAGAAGGCTTTGTGTTTTACGCGACATCCTCTAGAAATCCCGAAACCATTTAACATGACCGACCAGAGCTTCCAGAGCCCGTCCTTGTATCCAACCAAAAACAACATTACGGCTTTTGACATCCTTCTTCGGATCATCCGGAACCGAAAAATCAGTGCCAGTAACCGTATTGAACTTCATATCTATAAAAGGATAATCCGGTTGCTGTTCATATCTCTCCAGCATCAAGTCAAGTATTTCAACAAGCATGACCTCCCAGCCTCGAAGAACAGCGCTGATATCCTGTCCGCGCGCTTCAGGCATAACGGCACGACTGAATTGATTTTTCATTTTTTTACTCCCGTCTTATTGCAGTCAGTCATTCTTCGGGAAGATGGAATGTCCGGATTGTTGCAACAACGCAATGATCGCATAGGCAGTGCAACGAATATTGACCCATTCGCCCAGGCCGTCGCGGCATTTGTTGTCCATTCCCATGAAGGCGCCGTTTATGTTGACATCATCTGAGTCTTGCTGGATTGACATCAGGAATTCCAGAGAGCGCTGATTGAGCTCATTGAGAGGGCTGAGCTGTTCGTCTTCAGCCAGTGACCTGAATGAGTTCAGGAAAATCGGAACAGTTGCGGAGCCGACTTCCATGACCGGATTCAAGAATGAGCCGTCATCATTTTCAACGCTCTGAATCCAGTTAAAATAGGCGTTCATCCGCTGTTTGTATATCTCCTTTTTGAACAAGTCATAACTTCCAGCCAAGGCAATACCGCCAAAGTCGTCATTCACTTGATGCATCCGTTGCCAGGGCAACGGCCATTTTTCAGTGTCGTTGACGCCGGGATTGTTGCCGATAGGATCGATCAGTACCTGAATCACGCCTTTGTCATCAACAAAGTGGTCGACATAGTAATCACTCATGCGTAAAGCTGTGTCATAGTAGCGCATATCCTGAGTTTGCTTGAATAGGTCGATGAAAAACAGAATGCCGCCAGACTGAAAACTGCCCTGCAAGTCATCGGCTGGCGCCCCCTTTGGTCCCAGGTTAATGGTGCATAACGGCCAGTCGCCGCGGAAGGCATAGTTGATCATCCAGTCGCCAAACAGCTCAGCCCGCTCTATGCTATCGAAGTCGTTGGTGTAACAGCCGTAAATTAGCAGCGCCCAGCCGGCTGAAAGGGCATCGCGCGGGTGCAGCCATTGGGTTTGCGGCGTTTCCTCGCGCAAAGCGCCAAACAAATTTTTCTTTCTCGGATCAAGAATTTGCAAACTCTTGATGTAGTCAATTCCTTGTTTGGCGGCATCAAGATACTTTTGGTCTTGAGTTAGGTTGTGCAATGAGAGTAGAGCCATGACTGCAAATCCAGTTTGCCAGCCGGTGCTTAATTCAATGTAGCCGCTTTCCAGATTGACGGCGTAATAAAAGCGTCCGCGATTGGCATCGTCGTACTTGCTCTGTTGCGTGTTCACTAACCAGTTTCCGGCTTTGACTGCCGCTTGTTGAAAATTGGTGAGATTCATTTTTTTATCCTTTGGAGTTTGATGTTATTGATTCAGTCCTTGACAAATGTCTTCTCATCGAAGTGAGGCCTGATTTAATGTAATTGTCGATATTAATGTTGCTTGTTCCAATGGGCTCCAGCTGATCTCCAGTTGCAAGGTGGGGATTCGTTCGCCGTACCGTGGTGAAAACCAGAGTTTCTTAAGCTTGAATGACGCGCCGGGGGTGATGAATAGTTTGGCTATTACTTTTCCATTCTTTATTAAATGTCCACCGCTGGAGTCGATAGGAAGAAACTGCAGTTCCGGCCCGAATAAATAGCGTGAGTAAGCGAGGGATTCCTTGGGGGTGTCTGCGGAGGTGGAGACGTGATCAGTAATACGGATGGCGGAAATAGTCGAGTCACAGGTGATTTGTCTGGAGACAAGACAACCGTCGCTTTTTTGATACG
Source organism: uncultured Victivallales bacterium (assembly GCA_964651145.1). Classification (GTDB taxonomy): domain Bacteria; phylum Verrucomicrobiota; class Lentisphaeria; order Victivallales; family GWF2-45-14; genus CAZYVR01. The sequence continues at coordinate 5,771 of CAZYVR010000262.1, forward strand.
ATGAGATTTCCCCAATGAAGTTGAATTGGTTATTCTCAAACGTAGCCTGAAGTGTTTTTGCGTTGGCAAAGTCGCGCATCCACCATAGGCCAGCGAATGTCTCACTATCATAGAAGTGCATGGGGGAATCGTTGATTTGAATGGTATTATGATATTCCACCGACCGGAAGGCGTTGCGAGCGTCGAAGTCGCTGGAATAGCGATAGGAGCCGGGATCGACCAGAATATCGACCCCTTGATGGTTCAAGGTAAGACTAAGCTGGTCGCAGTGGGCATGACCGCCACCGCAATAACCATTGATTCTGGCGTTGCGGATGAGCATGGTGGTTTGCGGGGACCGCATAATATAATAGCCCGCTTCGTCATAAGAGGAGAATTGGGGACATTTCCCAGGCTGTTCCTTGGCCGCTTGACACGCCCCTAAAGTCCAGATAGCTTCTGGTTCGGCGCCGGCTCCCGCTGCTCTAAGGCTGTTGTCATCGAAGAACTCTCCCCCTAAGGCCAAGAGGTGGCGATGGTCGTTGACCGCAGCAGTCGAATAGCCGAAAAACTGGATCAGGCGACCATTATCGTTGTCCCCAAACTGCGGGATTCTGTTGTTGGGCTGCAAAATATCGGCGGTAAATTGCAAGGATTTTCGCAGTCGAATCAGAAAATCTTCAGAAAAATCGTCATTGTTGTCCTTTGCGAGAATAGCAGCGTAAAGCAACATTTCGGACGATAGACGATGATAGCAACTTGAGTCTTCGAAAATCACTCCGTCATCATAAAAGTGGTAGGCGGATTCCAACTCCAGCTCTTTTTTGGCGAATGTCAGCCACTCCCCGCCCAGCTCAATGTCTTTAAATAATTGTCCCAGAAAGTATAGCCCCACAAGGTTGGTCAAATAGTGGTTATTGCGTTTAGCGTGAGTTTCAATCTCAAGATATCCCATCGTGACAATACCATGGAGAAGCAGGGATTCGAGTGTCTCCTGGACAAACTCCAACGGGAGTTTGGGGCGGAGGGCGGTCAACCCGACAATCAGATTGATGGCGCGCATGGCGATATTCATCGGGCAAAACCAATTGACGCCATAGAAGGGAGGATTTTCTTTTAGCCAGTGCTTGGTGTCGGCGATAAAGCGGTCGATGTAGCGTTGATCCTGGTTCAAGTAATAGGCTGTTGCCAAAGAAGGGAGCCAGTGCATATTGGACAAGTCCCATGGCGCCTTCAACTCGGCGGTGTTGTTGCGGTCGATGATGATGTCAAACGCGTCAGCGCCCATCTTTACGAATTCCTGGTCTTTGGGCCAGGCATAATTTGCAACGATGTCTTTATGCCAGTTGATTGTCGCTCCATAGTCCAGCAGACCGGTTCCCAGCATGTCGAATCGATGTTTGAGAATATTTTCGCAGATTGCAACAAGGTGTCTGTTTTCCCCTGGGCATTGCTCTGTAATTATCTTTGCCTTTGCTGGCATCGAGGTCGTGTCGGAAAAAAAACGTTTTGAGATTATTGTTAGGTCAAGTGAGTCCAGCTGTCCAATGTGTTGGCTCAGCATGTCATTGTCTTGCATTATTTCGCTGTATTTATTTTGCAAAACACGAATTGCCTGTCGGCGTTCGGGCGCCATACGCTTTAATGTGAGATCAGTTTTTTCCATTGTCATGTCTTTAAATTGAAAATTGTCATTAATGATATAAATTATTACTATAAGGTAAACGTTTTTAGTAGAATTGTCGTTAGCTTGGATGATTAATATGTTATCAAGAATGATTAAATGAAGATTGAGTTGCTAACCTTAAACTGTCGGCTTCGATGCTTCTATCCGGGGAGCCATACTCATCATAGTTGGCAAATCGACCAATACCAGAAAGGTGTCGCTAAGATTTACTTGGAGGATCAGATTGTCGAGGTGCCTGATGGGGATTGTTTTTTGGCGCCATCCTATGTAAAGCACCAAATTATCGGACCGAAGAACAGTATTTTGAATAGTTTAAAATTCGATCCTGAAACTACTCGTTTCAATCGTATTCCGCCTATGATCATCTCATTTAAAAAATACAGCAATGTTTTAAGCGAGTTGTTCAATCCTGATTTACTCAACCGCGAGATCAAAGGACATTATCTTGGAATTCTTCTTCTGGAGCTACTACAGACTTGTCTCCTCCCCGGAGAGTCGGAAAAGACGTTGGACAAGCGTGTTGCGCAGGTTATCCATTTTATGAGGCGAAATGTGTTTGATTCTCCGCGCTTGGACGACCTGGCAAAGCACGTAAATATGTCAAAAAGTAACTTTGTGCGTTTGTTCCGGGAGCAGACAGGCGGGTCAGCCATGAGGAAAATGCGGCAGCTCAAAGGGGAGAAAGCGGCGGAGATGCTGCGTCATTCCGATTTGACTATTAGCCAGATAGCGGATGTTTTTGGTTTTAGCAATCTTCAGGCGTTTTCACGTTTCTTCCATCATGAATACGCTATCTATCCAAGAGAGTTCAGGACCCGCCAGTTGCCAAAAGACAAAGATAACTCTATTTCGAGGAAGGTGTCATAATTCCTTGAGTTCAAAAAAACCAGTGTTTTGTGCGTGGCGAGTAATCTGCATTGATTGGACGCAGATTTACTGTATATTTAATTAACCTGGGAGGTTTGAGAAGGAAAAGGAATTATGACACCTTCCCATGACAAGGAAAATCAAAATCGGGGTATTAAGCCTGAAAAGCCGAGCCGCCCAAGGATGTC
>CAZYVR010000263.1:0-8481 GCA_964651145.1 uncultured Victivallales bacterium
GTTTTCCGAGATACACTTGTCCTATATGAGCGAACTGCATCTTAAAGAATCAGGTAAAGCATGTATTACAACACTCCTTTCCATTCCGCCCGGATATAAGGTGAAATATGCTATTCTAAGATGTAACATAATTCCTCTAAAGTCGTCGCGGCCCATTTTGGTTTCCTCTGGCGAAAAAAGAGTTGAATTAAAAAAGGCAAGTAAAGGCTATAAAAGAATTTTCAATCAGGCAAACAAGATTGTTTTTTTCCCAGATAATCCCGATTTATCGTTTTCACTTAAAAGTAAAACTCCTTTTATTCTTGCGGAGGAAAAAAACTGCTATTATCTGCATTTTTCTCTAAGAAAGCCATGCGTCTTGGAAATAGTGTTTAATGATAAATAGATCATATTTCTATGAAATAAACCTGTTAATTACGTTTTTTTACAATAAGCTTTATGACAATTTAAATATTGAATAAATTACGGGAGAATGATTGAGCATCCTGTCCGAATATTCAAAGAAAACACCAGTTAAAGCCGGTAAGAGACAAGAGGAATAAATCTCAGGGACTGGGCGCACAGCTCACCATCAAATCCTTTTCTTTATGAAACAAACACCGTAACAAAAACAGTCTGGACAGGCAAAAACAAAAAATACGGAAAAGCCAGTCTTTACATGACAGCCTGGATGAACCCTCATCCTGAAAAAGAAATTAAGTCAATAACCTTTGAAAGCAAAAAAATAGGAATTCCTGTGCTTGTGGCAATCACAACAGGCAAACAAACAGTGGAAAAGCATAGGGACAAATCAACAAAGAGCCAGACGCTCGCCGCTGAAAATTTTAACAAAGAAGCAAAAAAATATTTAAAAGTCCAAAAATATGCAGAGGCGGAAAAGCTATTGAAAAGAGGCATTAGCACAGCCTGGGACTATCCGAGCAACTATCTCAATCTGGGCTACTTATATAGCAGACAAAAAAAATGGAACAAGGCAATTGGCATCTATCAAACTCTATTGAAAGCTGTCCCGAGCGAACTTGAAGCATATTATCGCATAGGCAAATGTTATGAAGCCAAGGGCGAGTATAAAAAAGCTCTGGAAATTTATCGAAAATCCCTGAAGGCAGACATCAACCAGCCCGACATAATGAAGGCTCTTGATGAAGTCAAAAAAAAAATCCCGCCTGATTTTCAGCAAAGATAATTCTATTGCACCCCCTAAGTGAAAGTGGTTTTTTAAAGTAAAAACATGCCTCCGGGGGCTTGTCAGGGCGGAACATCGGCTAGCCGCGCGGCAATGAGCGCTCGCCAAGGGCGAAAACCATAGCTGTTTGATGTCGCCGCGCCAGCTTCACTGAAGAATTACAATTCTATTTGCACAAAACTTGCGTCCATCTTATCATATGTTTTTCAATCTATGATCAAATAATACAAAAATAAGCACATAACATCAATTTATTTATCATTAATTTAGTTTAAAATATTCATTATGACTTATTTTTAATTTTGTCAAAACATACAATTATGGAGCTAATGATTTTTTATGAATACGAAAATAAAAACGGCAATACTTGGTTACGGCAGAAGTGGAAGCACGCTCCACGCGGATCCAATTGAAGTTCTTAGCGAATTTGAAATGACAGCGGTCTGTGACATTGACAAAGATGCTCTGGCAAAAGCCAAGGCTCGCTTTGGATGCGCTCTTTACGAAGAGTATCTTGAGATGCTCGAAAAGGAAAATTTGGATTTGGTGGTGATTGTAACAAGAAGCGATCAGCATTGTCAAATGGTTTGCGATTGCCTGAATGCCGGGGTTAATGTCCTTGTGACAAAGCCATGGGGGGTAAATGAGGACGAGGCTTTAAAAATGATTGAGTCGGCGAAAAAGAGCGAGAGACTGCTTATGCCGTGGTTGCCAGCCCGTTGGGGGTGCGACTATTTAAGATTAAAAGAGTTGATTGCTTCCGGGATTATAGGAAAAGTATTTCAGATTCGCAGACAGGAATATGACTTTTCAATCAGAAAAGACTGGCAAACTCAGAAAAAACATGGCGGAGGCTATCTTTTAAACTGGGGACCACACTTGATAGAGCCTCCTGTATTGTTGTCAGGCAGAAAGGTTAAATCAGTTTTCGCCAGACTGGAGCAAGTAATAAATCCCGGTGACGCCGAAGACGTGTTCTTTGTTGTCATAACAATGGATGATGGAACTCTTATAGTGTCCGAGCATAATGTTGCTTCTCTGAATTGCCCTAACTGGGTCATTCAAGGAGACAAAGGAACCATTATTGTTAAGGAAACGGAAATAGAAATACACAAAATAAATTTTTTTGACAATCTTGACACTGAGTCATATGGAAACAAGCCGACTTGCAAGATAATTGATGACAAAGTGAAAGAGGGACACAGAATAACCACCGGAAACAGGTATGGCGACGCAAAGGTAATTTACCCAGAGATAGCAATGGCTGTCATGGAAAAAAGGGAATATCCTGTTTCTTTGGAGAGCGCGTTGAATTTGACAAGAATTCTGGATGCGGCAAGAGTTTCCTCAGAAGAAGATAAGCTTGTGCTATTCAAATAAAATATCTGGAATATCCGAATTTCTAAAAAGAATTTAAGCGTCTAGGCATTTCTGCAAGCCAGATCATTATTCCATGCAACAAGTCTGTATCTTTAAAATTTTAAAATTAAAAATCAATTATATCCTAAAAAGGCTCTTGACAAAATACGTTTTTTTTACTATCCTAAATAAAACCGGTTTTATTAAAAACTCCAATAGAACCGATATTAATTAAAAAACTGAACTAAAAAGGAAATGGTCATGAAATATTCATTTATGACGTTCTCGTGCCCGGAATTGTCGCTGAACGAAGCAATAGAGCTAGCGGAAAAACTTGGTTATGACGCAATAGAGCCAAGGATAGGCTCGGGACACAAACACGGAATCGAAATAGACGCTGATGCAGAAACGCGAAAAGAAATAAAGAAAAAAATAGCCAAAAGCAATATTGAGCTGGCCTGCCTTGCCACGTCTTGTTCCTATGCCGACCCCAAAAAATGCAAGGACAGCATTGACTTGACCTTGAAAAGCATAAAGCTTGCATCTGACATCGGATGTCCCAATCTGAGAGTTTTCGGCGGAGGAATCCCAGAAGGGATCAGCCGCGAAGAGGCAATAAACAGCGTTGCCGAAGCTTTGAAGGAAGCAGCGCCCTACGCTGAAGAAAAAGGCGTGAATGTCTGCTTTGAAACACATGACGACTGGTGCGATCCCGAACACGTTGCCGCCGTTTTGAAAAAGGTAAACAGTCCGGCGATAGCAGCCAACTGGGACATCATGCATCCTGTAAGGACAGCGGAAAAATCAATGGAATTCGCTTTTGAAACCCTCAAGCCATGGATAAAGCACCTGCATATTCATGACGGCGTATGGGAAGGCGAAGACAAAGCTCTTTCGCTTGCTAAAATAGGCACAGGCATGGTCGACCACCAAAAAGCCCTTGAGCTCATGGCCGGGACAGATTACAGCGGCTACGCCAGCGGCGAGTGGATAGGATGGAAAGAATTTCCTTACGAAGAACATCTTCCTCACGAGCTCGCCACCCTGAAGAAAATTGAACAGAAAATTGCGAACAAATAATCTGGAGAAAAAATCATGCCCACAAAGAAAAAAGGCAAGATAAAAGTTGGCATAGCAGGTCTGGGACGCAGCGGCTGGGGCATTCACGGCAGACTTATAGAGCCATTAAAAAAACAATATGACGTGGTTGCTGTTTTCGACAAAAACCCTGAAAGGCTGAAGGAGGCCGAGGATAGGTTCAAGTGCCGCTCTTATAAAACCTACAAAGGGCTTATTCAGGATGACGAAGTCGAGCTGGTTGTAGTGGCCATGCCCAATCAACTGCATGCAAAATGCAGCATAGAGGCAATGGAAGCAGGCAAGAATGTTGTTTGCGAAAAGCCAATGGCGACCTCTTTGCAAGCGGCAAAGAAAATGATTGACTGCTCAAAGAAAACCGGAAAAGTCCTTTCCATATTTCAGAACAGACGCTACGGAGCAGATTTTCTGGCGGTCAAAAAGGCAATAGATTCAGGAGTCCTGGGAAGGATAGTTCAAATAAAAATAGCCCACCATGGCTTTGCCAGGCGCTGGGACTGGCAGACCATGAAAAAATTCGGCGGCGGCACAATGAACAACACCGGGCCGCATCCGATCGATCAGGCTCTTGTGCTGTTCGGCGAAAAGACACCGAAGGTATTCTGCCTGAGAGACAAGGCCCTTACTCTTGGCGACGCAGACGACCACGTAAAAGTTATCCTGCATGGAAAAGATTCGCCCACTGTTGAAGTTGAAATCACAGCGGCTTGCGCATATCCACAATATAACTGGCTCGTGATGGGCACGCAGGGAAGCCTTGCCGGAACCTTCAGCGAGCTGAACTGGAAATATTTCAATCCCAAAAAACTACCAAAGCGCAAAGTGGATGAAAGTCCGTCAGCCGCGGACAGGGGATACTGCAAGGAAACGATTCCGTTCATTGAAAAATCCTGGAGCAACGAAAAAGACAAGAGCCCCGGCGAAAAAGGTTTCTATCTTGACCTTTATCAGACTTTACGCAACGGCAAACCGCTGTATATTACACCGGAAAGCGTATACCGTCAGATGAAGGTTCTCGACACATGCAGAAAAATAGCCCCGGTTTAAAATTATGAGCGTCCCGAAATACATAAAAATTCGGGACGCCATCCTTTCAGATATACGTTCTGGACTCCTTAAGAAAGGAGACAAGCTTCCGAAACGAGACGAGCTTATACTAAAATACTCTGTCACGCGAACCACAATAGACAAAGCATTGAGTGAACTCATAGACTCTGGGGTTTTAAATTCAGTGAGACGCCTGGGCACATTTGTGTCCACCCAAGACCTGCCGCGGAAAGTTGTTGTGGCATCGAAATTCACCGGAACAATGCCGCTTACGGACACGCGCGTAGGCCAAAGCGATATGCAACAGTTGTTCAGAGCCTTGTTCAACAGCAAAAAAGAGATAAAACTTGATTTTATTGACATTGCGGACGCGTTAAAAAACAAGCGTTTCCATGAGAAGTATGAAGCAGTTGCGTTGATTCACCCTGACAAAAAGCTTGTCGAACGGCTGAAAGAAATAAGCCGCAAAACAATAATAAGCAATCGCTATTACGAAGGCTTTAACTTTGTGTCCACGAACCACCGCAAAGCAATCCGCGAAGTGACAGAGCATTACATAAAACTCTGTCCTGACAACAGCCAGCTTTTCTATCTGGGCTGGGACCTGGAAGATTTTGTGTCAGAAGAGAGAAAAGAAGGCTTTATAGAAGCATGCGCGGCTCACAACAAATTTTACAGGATATGCCCGATGTGCCCCAGCAAGCATCAGCGCAATTTTGAAAAGCTTATGAAGCTTGACATTCATCCCGCAAAACCGGTCATTATGACAGCCGGTTCATGCAATATGACTGGAGCCGTCTTAAGGATGGCCGCTGAGCGCAAGCTAAAACTATGGGACAATCTTTTCTACAGCGACTTCGACAATGAAGATTCCCTGGAGCGAATAGGCGTGCAAGTCACAACCATAATTCAGGATTACTATTCCATGGGAGAAGAAATGCTAAAGAGCATTCCCAGTCTTCCAGAAAATGCCATCCATAAATTCATCCCATATAAAATAGAGGGACTCCGCTTTTAATATAATTCAGAGCAAATAGTCGTGGAGACTGTGTGTTCCTCGCCTGGCATGAGAGAAAAGGCGTCATCCATTGTGTTTACAACTTCCACGCAGACCATTCCTGGATATTCGTTGTCACCAAAATCAGGCATGCGCTTGGATTTGTCCAACCAGGGATTCCATACCACTGCGGATTTGCTCCCGGACTTGCCTATTTGAATGCGGCGCGTCATGCCGGGGTCATCAATTACATACCCCGACTCAGTTTTCAAGTAAACGCGGTCCGTTTCGGAGTCAATCCTAATCGGGCCGATCTGATTAAACCTGTTAAATCCTTCAGGGAGAAGAGTGTCCACATATGGGCATTTTTCCAGTCCTAAGATGGAGATATCCTTTACGTTGCTGACTGAAAAATAAGAATGCAATGCGTTTGTGACTTCAATTTTTTCAAAACCGGTGTTGATGGTGGTCAATGCAAGCTCAAGTTTCTCCCCGACAGTAACAACCGCCTTGACCCTGAAATTATGCGGCCACAGGGAGCGTGTTTCGTCATTTTCGGTCAATTCCAGCTCTATTCTTGTGGAGCCGTCGCCCAAGGGGGAAGTTGAAATTAATTTCCACATGGAAACGCGGGCAAATCCATGAGAAGGCTTTTCCTTATCAGTCGGATGCACGCCAAACCATGGCCAGCAAATCGGGATTCCTCCTCGAATGGGCTTGCCCTGTTCAAAATAGCTCTGTTCGCTCTGCCACAGGATCGGCCCGGAGCCATGCGGCTCAAAACTCATAACGTGAGCGCCGTAGACAGAAATAACAGCGGCGGCATGAGTGTTTGCCACACAAGCCATAGGCAATCCGCCCGGGCCGGGTTGAAACGAAATATGCCCTTCGATCGCGAAAGATTTGTTCAATTCGTCAATATTTACTCCGAAAAGCATAGTATTCTCCGGTAAATTATTATAGTTTGAGTTGCATTTTTGCGATGTCAGGGAGTTTCAATGCCCAGCTTCTTAATTGTCTCAAAAAGCTCTTTCTCATCGACAGGCTTTATCAAATACGCCTCGCATTGCTCATTAAACGCGCCCATAATGCTTTTGGGATTTGAAGCGGCTGTCGCCATGATAACCTTTATCTCGTCTTCAGTGTCAATGTCAAATTCGTCGCTTTCCATTTTTCGAATATTTTTAAGCGCATCCAAGCCATTCATGACAGGCATCATTATGTCAAGACACATCAACTTGTATGGTTTGCCTTCCTCGTAAGCCTTTCTGGCCATATCAACGGCCTCACGCCCATTCTCGGCCAAATCACATTCGCCCAGCTTACGCAGCCAGATAGAAATAATCTTCCGGATTGCAAAATCATCATCAACAATTAAAATACGCATTTTAAGCAAAACCTTCGAGGTTCGACATTCATATGGGATTAATATTGCGTTTAATCGCCGCATTGTAAAGCTACATTGACAATAAATTTTGCAGTAAGACTCATTAATTGCAATGCATCAATCTTTATTTCTTGCTATTAAAAATGATGGCAAAGCCATCAACAAAGCTCAATGCTATCGTATAAAAAGCCGAAAGCATTAGGCATAAATGGATTGCGCAACAGAGCATGATAAGGCGCGCTGCCTTGAATCAGCTTATTGCGAAGCGAAGCAGCAATTAACTGAAGCTTGCAGTTGGCGGCAGCCTTCCTGCTTTAGAAAACGCTCGACTTATCTGTCGCTGGAGTAAAATGCAATAATATAATCATAACATGTTATAATTAAAGGAGTAATTTGTACTGGCACCGATATTTAGTACTGGCACCGATATTTACGGCGAAGTCGACTTCTGAAGTCTTTTGACGATTTCCCGGTCCTGACGGCTCATTTTCGGACGGCGGCGCAGTTTGTCTTCGTACATCATTTGAACACCCTTTCCTTTGTTTGGGGCTGACCGCCGCGACATGCGGAGATCTCTGAAAGGATGTTCGAGTTTTTTATGCCATTATGTCATGTCCATTAATGTTTGCTGCCGCGACAGCGGCTCAGTTCAAGAATATAATCATAACATCTTATATTTCAAGGAGTAATTTGTACTGGCACCGAGTTTTTGTACTGGCACCGAGTTTTTTTGTCTCTTTTTTTGAATCAGTGAGTGGGGTGGTTAGGTTTTTATTGGGATAATCTTTGCTCTAATTATTGAGTAAATAATCAGAGCAAAGGGAAACATAAATAATATAATACATAATGGAGGCTCAAGTATTGCTCCCAAAAGGTGAAATGGAGCAACAAGAAAAAGACTTATAGTAAAAAACCAAGAGAGCTTCTTTTTTATTGAATAGTAAACAGACATTAGGGATATTACCAAGATGGAGAAATTTAATAACACAATTAACACTAATTGATTGTACCCATAAGGGTCTTCCTCTTTCGTAAATGGGTCAACAAACAATAACAATGTCCATGACGCACACAATATGAGAGTTATCAATGGTATTAATTTATATATTTTCACTTTAAGTTCTTTCTTGATTTTAATAAATATAACAAATAGTCAAAAGTTATTGGTGCCAAAAGTTATTGGTGCCAGTACAAATTAATCCCTATCAGTCAAAGACTTACAAGTTATTGGCGAAAATAGGTGCCACTATAGATATATCCTTTATTATTAGGTGCTTGCATTTAAATTATTGCACTTTTTCGGGCGTCCTGGTTTGCGTGACGCAAGGCGTCCTGAAACAGATTGAAGCTTAGATTGAAATTTATCATCTCCAAGAAATTGGGCTCCTGAGTCAAATATGTATACAA
>CAZYVR010000264.1:0-8480 GCA_964651145.1 uncultured Victivallales bacterium
ATAGTATGAAGCGCGATATGCGGAGAAAAAAACAGGGGGAAGCCATTTTTCCATGATTATTTTTTGCTCCACGCGCTTTGTGTGCGACCACATGTTATTTTTCCATGGCAGCTTCTGTTTTTTCAATTGCTTGGAAACTATCCACTTGTCCCCGTCATAGACGTCGTATAATTGTCCAAGCCAATAAAGCTTCACTGGCGATTTAACGCGAAACACTATTTCCTTCCCGGGAGCTCCAGCGCCCTGCCCCGATGACTCCATTGCTTCCTTGCTGTCCTTCGATGAAACTTTCGGCCCGCTTTTCCCGGCTTGCACAGGCCTGCTTCCAGGAATAAGCATGCCTGTTGAAGATTTCATGACTTGCTTGGGTTTGACCCAATTGTTAAATTGCGGGGCAATATACGATTCGTTTTCATTCCTGAAAGAAACCGAAATAATTCCTTTTCCGTGGCTGGGTTTAGTGGGCAAAACAGAGTATATGTATGCCCAAAGCAACATGGAAATAAACGCGTGCAACAGCAGATAGCGCCAGTTTCGCCGGAATATTCCTTTGGGAACCTGTATCCCGCTGTCCCCGGAAAGAGCGCGCAAGCGGGACCTGTACAGAACCAGCAGCCCTATTACAAAGGCAACAGGAAGTATGCATATATACATCGTGCGCGGCAACAATGCGCCATAAACAAGCAACAGGATGCTTATCAAAAACTGGTATCCATAATCCGACGCGCGCGAAGTAAACGCAAAACTCAACCCAAGCATGCAAATTGTTTCTATCAACATCTTGTCAATAGGCACTCGTTGAGTCAGACGAAATATGGCCCATAAAATAGAAAGCATCACCACCGATATTTGAAGCCAACTTCTAGTTTCGCGCCCGAGAAAACGATATGGCACATATATGATGCACGCTGCAGGCAGAGCAAGCGAAAGCATGGTCAAAGTAAATGCAGGATGACCATGTTTCCAAAGGGCCGCAGTCATGGCCAAGCCATAAAGAACAAAGTATAGCCAATGAAAAGGAGCGCCAGCTGGCCGCGTCAGCGGAGCGCTGTCGTTTATCCCCCCATTATCCAAGGCATTATTATCATCCATAAGTCAGCATCCTTGAAATGCTCAGATTGCGCCTGGCTATATACGGAGCCAGCCCGAAGCGCTCTGTGAATTTATGTTTGTCTTCGGAAACATCGGGAACTCGCATATCCAAATATTTCGGGAAATATTTTTTAGGCGCGTATATCCATCTGACATCGACGCCATTGTCTATCAGCAAATCAAAGCTCTTGTTAAGACTTTCAGGTTCTGACATGCTCATGCAATACAGTATGGAATTCGGCTGAAAATAATCCATTCCCGCTTTCAACAAGCCTTCCAGTGGCGTTTTTTTAGGTTCAATCATAGCCAGAGTGTTCATTATTCTATCCTTCTCACTGAAGGCTTCACCATGAGAAATCCAAATATCGTCCTTGCCATAGCCAGTGACAAATAATATCTGGCAATACATGCCGGCCAGATAATTCACCATAGAAGAGGCTGTCTTTATCAAATACTCGAAGTTATTGTTAAACTCGTCATCGCCCACAAATTTCGCTTCCACATCCAGAACTATGCTGACCTTGGTTGGCGCATTGGCTTCAAACTCGCGAACCATTAATAAGTTATGCTTCGCGCTTGATTTCCAGTGTATAAAACGGACGCCGTCAGACGGACGGTACTCCCGCACGCCGAAAAATTCCTGCCCTATACCAGACACCCCGATAGGTCTGCCAAGCACGGAAGACTGTATCTGTCTCTTTAACTTTATGGGCATGTAAGAGAGCTTCACGCTGTCAGGATATATCATTATTTCGCCGGGAAGGTCAAAATGTTTGCGCCTGCAGAAAAGGCCGGCCGGGTCTCCGCCCACCAGAGTTATACGGTTAAGATTATAAAATCCGCGCCGCGCCGCGCACACCTTACGGTTTATCAGCCTGCATTCGCCCTTTGCCAACGGCCCGACAGGGACATTCAGAGCCGACTTTTCCGCAAAAGGGCACTTCTCGCGAATGACTATTGCCTGACGATTGTTGCCGCCTTTATTAATTATAGTCACAGGCAAAGAAATCCCATCGCCCAGCGCGCCGTCTCTTGCCGGTCCGCGTTTCAAATCCAATTTCCGCAGGGAAAATAATGAAAGGATAAAGCTGGAAAACAAAATAGACGTCACGCATGCCGCAGCCAGGCATGTTGTGAGATTGACATTAACCAATGCCACCCCCACGGCCCCGGCCGCAGCAAGTAAAAAAACTTTTCCGCGGGTAGTGGGAAACACAAAAATCATGTTTCTTTTTCCTCGTTTTCCACAGGAATTGATTCGAGTATTTCTTTCAGCACAGCGGTGGAATTCTCCCATTCGCCCTCCGCTCTAAGCTTGATGGTCATTCTGTGCGCAAAAACAGGAATGGCCAACTCGCGAATATCTCGCGGAATGACATACTTCCGTCCATAGTATGCGGCAAGACTCTGGCTCACGCGCATCATGGACAGAGACGCGCGCGGACTGCAACCGGAAGCGAGGGCCGGATGCTTGCGCGTGGCGTTGACTATTTTTACAATATAATCTTTGATTGCGTCCGATATATGAACTTGCCTAACCAAAGCCTGACACTGGACTATTTCCATTGCTTTGACAACATAGGATATTTCATTGAGCGGATGTGTGTTGACTTGCGAATCGAGAATATCTTTCTCCGCTTCTTCGCTTGGATACCCAATGGATATTCTCATAAGAAAACGGTCCAACTGCGGTTCAGGCAAAGGGTAGGTTCCGTGATAATCCTGCGGATTTTGCGTTGCAACCACGTAGAAAGGCTTTGGAAGAACATGCGTTTTGCCGTCAATGGTTATTACAGATTCAGACATGCACTCAAGAAGGCTCGACTGAGTTCGCGGCGTAGTCCTGTTTATTTCGTCCGCCAGAATAATATTCCCAAATATAGGTCCGGGTATAAATGAAAACTCATGCGACTGATCATTGTAAATGCTGACGCCGGTGATGTCTGAAGGAAGCATGTCAGGAGTAAACTGGATGCGCTTGTACGCGCCCTGTATTGATTTTGCAAGGGATTGAGCAAGAATGCTTTTCCCAACGCCAGGAGCGTCTTCTATCAATATATGCCCGTCGGCCATAAGAGTGATAAGCAGGTTTCTGATGACTTTTGGCTTGCCCTTGAAAACTTTTCCTATATTTGTTTCAAGTTCTTTTATTATATGAGCCATGAATTCAAAAGAATAATAGTCGGTAGGCCGCTGAATTGTTTTGAAACTGATGGTGTCAGTGTCTGCAAGAACGTTGTCGTCCACATCGTTAAAAACAAACACATTTTTGCCGACCTGAACAACGTCCATGTGCTTGAGCTCACACCTCTTGTCAATGGGAAGGGAATTGACAAATGTCCCATTGGAGCTGTTCAAATCTTCAAGGTAAACTTTATTGCCGACATATTCCACGCGCACGTGCTTTCTGGAAACGTCTCCTTTTTCCAAGACGATGTCGCAACGCTTATCCCGCCCAATAATAAGCTTGCCGTCTGGTGGGATTTCTATTTCTGAACTTTTATCGTAACCTCTCTGAACTGTAAATGAAGGCATTTTCCCATCCTCAAGTTTTTGTGATTTGCCGTATACTTACAAATTACTCTGCCAATCGTCAAAATTCAACAATTAGAGGCAAGGACAAACAGGCTCCAAATCGTTTTTTCTCTTAAAATAATTAAATAATAACCTCTATTTTTTGACTTATTGAAAATGATATCTATATTCTATTAGTTTATTTCACCTAAATTCAAACAAAAAGAGGAGGTTCCATGCCTAAATTCGTAACTCAGCTACAGGATGAAATCGCAAGGCTAGCCCGTCGAGAAGCTTTGAAAGTAGAAAAGCCCCTCAAGCTAACAGCCAACACACTGAAGCGAGAAAATGTTGCTCTGAAAAAACAAATTGCCGCTCTTGTAAAAACAGTGGCCGGACTTCAGAAAATTGTCATCGGTGAAAAACAACTAAAAGCAGAGCCTACGCAAGAAGAAATAGCATCTGTAAAATTTTCACCAAAAGTAATTGTGCGCCTGAGAAAAAAACATGGTTTAAGCAGATTAAAAATGGCTAAATTGCTCGGCATCAATCACAAATCCATCGGCAGATGGGAACAGGAAAAAGGCGTTCCACAAAGCGAATCAAAGAAAAAACTTCTTGCCTTTAAAGCCATGACTAAAAGCGCTGTTTCAAAAATGCTAAAAGAGCTCATCGCTAAAAAAGGCCCGGCAACTCCAAAGACCCAAGCCGCGCCTAAAAAAGCTGTCACCAAGAAAGCGGTTGCCAAGAAAAGAACTGCCAAGAAAGCGGTTGCTAAAAAAGCGGTTGCCAAGAAAGCGGTCGCTAAAAAAGCGGTTGCCAAGAAAGCGATTGCCAAGAAAGCGGTCGCTAAAAAAGCGATTGCTAAAAAAGCGATTGCTAAAAAAGCGGCTGCTAAAAAAAGAACTGCCAAGAAAAAAACTGACCAATAATAAATTGAGTCACTGACTAAATAAGACAGCCCCGGGTTTTGCGCCCGGGGCTTTTTTTTTCACAATAATTTCACATTCCCTTCACCGCCCTTTCAAATTCATCTGTTACACTTGTTCTTAACAACCAAAAACAGGGAGGTGAGAATGAAAAAGAAAATTATCATGGCAGGCATTGTTTGCTGGCGCTTGACGACGCTGGGAGGCAATCAAGACTCAATAACTCTTCCATGGAAAGATTTTAAAAATCTTTACCGGGAACATATCCAACAGGAACTAAAAGAAAAAGTCCAGAAGAAAAAAGAAAAGTCTGTCATTTGCATAGACAACTCTTCATATGCACTGGAAATAAAGGAAGGTTTTGCAGAAATAGACGCGGTCATTTCTGGAACAATTATCAAAGGAAATCCAGAAAAAATAAGACTGTTCGGGAATGACGCTGTCATTTCAAAGATAAACAAACTTTCTGGCGTAAAACTTTTCAACAAAGACAATCAGGTTTTTGCCCTTCCTGAAAACCAGGCAAAAGACAACAAATTCAACATTGAATTAAAACTGCTTCTTCCGGCGCAAGAGGATTACAGGTCATCATTTGTTTCAATAAAGCTCCCATCAAGTCTCCAAAACTCATTGACGCTGAAACTTCCGAAAGGATATCGCTTGTATGAAAAGCCCGGTCTTGAATCAAAAAATAATCATTTTCATCTGTCATCAAAAGACGAGTTGACCGTAAGGTTCAAGCGGAAGTCAAAAGAAGCAAAAGGGCAGCTCGCGGAAATTGACATGTTTACAGAAATACAGCTTCAGCGCAGAAGACTTTTATTTAATGTATTTATGACTCCAGAAAGGAATTCATCACGCAAATTTATTCTAAAATCCCAGAAGGGCAGCAGATTTATTTCTTCAAGCCTGAAACGCTCATGGATAAAAGTCGTCACTGACAATGAAATAGAAATAAGCTTGCCGGAAAATTGGAAGCGCAACTTCAATGTTCAATTCATGTTTGAATGCCAGGGCAAGACTGAAAAATTCACAATGGAACTGCCCTGGATAGCGAGCAATTCCGGAAGAGAGGGAGACTTTTATGTAAACGAGCCCGATTCGGCGGACATAGAAATCAGCGGAAAAAACCTGGCAAAAGGATATCCTGCTTCCAGTCTGAATTCCTCGCTCAAATCAGACCTGAAAAAAATCAAAGAATATATGAGCAATCCAGAAAAAACGCCCGTTATAATAAACGTGAAACGCCTTGGAGTGATAAAGGCTCCGGTGGTGGTGCTTGACTCTGTTTTTTTCTACTCAGCTTTTTCTGAAAACGGCAATATATTGTCTGTCATAAAATTTGACATGCCAGCAGTATCCGGCAGAAGACTATACTTCAAAAAAGTCCCGAACGCAGAGATATGGTACCTGAAAGTTAATGGGAAAAGCGAAAAAGTCTACACTCTTGACGATAGACACTGGATTATCCCATTGTCTGAAAATGACGCCTCACGCATAGAACTTGCTTTTCTAAGAAAAGGCAAAAAAATGGGTATACACGGAAGACTGGACTCCATCCTTTCAGCCACTGGACTTACGGCAAGAAAATTATACTATGTGGTGTGCCTGCCGAAAAAGCTCGAGGTCATTTCGGCGGATGGAGGAGTCACGCCAACAGAAGAAAAACATTGCCCGCCCGCCAAAGGCCTTGTCGGAAAACCTTATTTCTTTTACAGGTCATTCTACAAAGGAGAAGAAGTGAAGCTTGCCCTGGATTACAGGGAAAAAATATAACCATAAAAGGATAAAAAAAGATGACTTACACAAAAATAATGACTATAGCCGCCGTATTCCTTTTAGCATCCGCAGGCTGGTTTCATTTAGGCTCGGTTGTTGAAAGACGCGCCCTCGCGACAGACAAAAAATTAAAGCATAAAGTTGAAGCTCAATGGGGTGATATCCTAAAACAGAACGCTCCGCGTTTTTTCGTAAAAATCCCAGGCTCCAAAAAAACAAGAAGCGTGGTTCCCGTCAGCAATAAAATTGAATGTGAATTAAATCTGGAGCATCGCGCCAAAGGCCTTATGTGGTACCCCGTTTACGACTGCCAGTTCAAAGCAAAATACGAACTGACAAACTCGGAAAAAGTAACAGAAAAGGTCAGAATGCATTTCAGCTTTCCATCGTCGGAAGCCACATACGACAACTTTTCCATGCTTGTCGACGACAATTTGACAAAGAACCTTGTCGACCTCGAAAACGGCATAGATGAAATTATAAAAATTGAGCCGGGGCAGACAAGAAAAGTTGTCATTTCATACAAGGCGAGAGGAATGTTTGCATGGGAATATCTGCCTGACAGAAATATAAAAGAAATCAAACAATTGAATGTCACTGTAAAAACCAATTTTCAAGACATTGATTTTGTGGATGGAACGCTCTCGCCCGACAAAAAAAATATTGCAGGAAATGGCTATTTGCTGAATTGGAAAGCTGACAACTTGATTACTTCGCGAGCTATCGGAATAGTGATGCCCGAGAAGTTGAACCCAGGCCCTTTGGCGGGAAGAATAACATATTTTGCGCCGGTTTGCCTTTTGTTTTTCTTTGTCATGATAATGGCCGTAAATGTTATTTGCAAAGTAGACATTCATCCTATGCATTACCTTTTCGTGGCCTCCGGTTTTTTCGCGTTTCATTTATTGTTTGTCTATCTGGTGGATCTGGTCAATGTGCATATGGCTTTTGCCATATCCGCGATAGTGACAATATTTCTAGTGTCGGGATACCTGCGCGCCGCGCTTGGAAAAAACTTCCCGTGGAAATTCGCATGCGCTGGACAGCTCTTTTATCTTATTCTGTTTTCATACAGCTTCTTTCTTAAAGGCATGACTGGCCTGACCGTGACAATAGGCTCTGTGCTGACTCTTGCCGTTCTGATGAAAGTAACAGCTCAGACAAACTGGAATGAAGTGTTCGCTAAAAAAGCAAAGAAAAAACCTGCGCCGATCGAAAAAGCCGCCACGTTGTAATTCCAATGTCCGGGAGTTATATTCCCGGACTCTTTTGCACTCAATATCCGGGAGCCTTTATGCGACGAAAGATTCTGATAATTGAAGACGAATCATCCATTGCCGACAACATCAGCTTTGTGCTGGAAGCCGAAGGCTTCGAGCCCCTCTGGCGAGCAACCGCCAGAGAAGGCAAAGATGCCTTGAACTGCAATTCAGACATTTCGCTGATCGTTCTTGATGTTGGGCTGCCGGATATGAATGGAATGGAGCTCTGCAAGGAAATAAGAAAAACCGCAAACGTGCCAATAGTCTTCCTCACTGCCCGCTCAGATGAAATTGACAAAATAGTGGGCTTGGAAATAGGCGCGGATGATTACGTAACAAAACCTTTCAGCCCACGCGAGCTAGCCGCCAGAATCAAAGCTGTTCTGCGAAGAACAGACACGCGCTCAAATATAAAAGACAACCAAAAAACTCCAAAAGCCCCTTGCCATTGCTTGGAGGTTGACAATGACAAACGCTGCGTATTTTTTTGTAGCGAGCCGCTTAAACTGTCCCGTTATGAATACGAAATATTGAAAACTCTGGCAGATAACCCCGGCAGAATATTTTCCAGAAAACAATTGATGGAACGCGCCTGGGAAGAGCCGGAAACAAGCATGGAACGCACAGTGGACACTCACGTAAAGACAATTCGCGCAAAACTTAAAGCCATTGCCCCTGACCGGGATATTATCCTGACTCACAGAGGATTTGGATATTCAATAACGGAGAGCATGTGAGAATTCGCAGAAGAATATTTTTGGGATATTTCATTATTGTTGCTTTAGGCTTTTACTTTTCAGCCAAATGGATCAGGGACAAAGTAAGAAAGCAATATCTGGAATCCGTAGAAGAAAGCCTGGTCGACTCGGCGAATATCTTTGCCGCCATTCTCGAGCAGGATATA
>CAZYVR010000265.1:0-7744 GCA_964651145.1 uncultured Victivallales bacterium
TTTAGGCGCATTTTAAGAAAAGAGCGGCTCCGCCGCAGGTGTTTCACACCTTAAAAGAAGAAAAACTGTTCAGACAAAAGGGCGCACTTCAACTAAAAAAGGGACGCCACAATGAACTTTTTTCATGTCCAGCCTCAAAATACTTGTATACTTATTGTATATCTATCGATCTTTTGTGTATCTATTGTGTCCCTATTTTTATGGTTTGTCAAATGTGCACAAATGAGGCTAAATGGGTATTTTTGAAGGTAAAAAAGTGGTGCGCCCACAAGGACTCGAACCTTGGACCCGATGATTAAGAGTCATCTGCTCTACCAACTGAGCTATGGGCGCATATCAATTGCTCAACTAAAATACAGTTTATATTGGTTTTTTCAAATGCCTTATTTTGTATTTTAGAAAGATATTTATTCGGACCAGCCAAGCACATTTCTAAGTATGGACCAGTGAGGCTCTTTCTTTTCATATTCTATGCCCAAAAGCCAGTAGTCGTATTGCGTCTTTATAAAGCCATTTATCTTTTGCATCTCCAGCCAGTGGTTCATGAAATTGACAAATCCAAAGTCGCCCTTGCGCACTGGATATGCCGCATTTATTCTTAAAAGAAGCGGCGTCGGAACAACTACCCCGTATTCAGGATAAATAAGAGCCCAGGCGGCTCCCTCTTCGGCTGTTGTCATCAGCGCATTGCAATCTGTGTTCTGTGTGAAAAAATCCTCGCGCTGACTGATTTGCAGGATTTTGGCGTTAGGCAGATACTTCTTTATCATATCTAAGTGAATACTGTCTTTTAAAACCGCAATTCGGAGGTCTTTCATTTTGGTCAGTTTTTTTTGCGAGCTGAATTTCTCTTTTTCGTAGTCAAACACAATCAACGCAAAAGTCAGTGTCATATAGGGATTGGAAAAGGAGGCTTTTTCCAATCTGTCTATAGTCACGGTTACTCCTGACATAATGATGTCAAAATAACCGGCGTTGAGTTGTTCAAGCATTTTATCATTGTTAAAAGGGAGAAGTTCAAGCGTGCATCCCAGCTCTTCGGCAAGCTTTTGAGCCATCGCCACGTCGTATCCCACAAGATTGTCTCTTGCGTTGTAGTAAACAAAAGGCAAAGAGTCCGGGTTGTATCCCACTCTGATCTTTTTATATTTTCTGATTCTTTCCAAGGCAGGCAGTCTGTCATCTTTATCGGGAGCTTTTGATGGCAATGAAACAAGGATTTTAGTATGTGTCAGCTTTTCAGTTTTCATGCTGGCAAACATTTCCCTGTTGACTGAAGAGTCTTTCAAGATCATAGTCAGTGTGAATTTTGTTGCCAACAGGATGCCGCAGACCACGGTTACCGTCACGATGGAGTATGAGACGATTTTCCTCATATTGACTTTTACCATTCCCATGAGGGCGCATGTGCATAAAAGCGAAAAAGCAAAGAGGTCCATAACCGCCAGGAGCGTGGAGAATCTTCCGTTAAGGATGCCAGATACGATGTAAAGGTGGAAGAGGTCGGAAGGCAGTTGAAATGTTTTAAGGAGGAATGGGATGGCTATATCCGCCCCGCCAAAAAAAGTAAAAAAGCCTGTGACGGCGAATACTGGATATTGCGAGCCGGGCATTGGAGCCCCGGAGAACCATGCGGCAAAGAGGATAAATATAAGCGACAAAAGTTTTCCTGTGTCAGGAAAGTTAAAATAAACAGGCGTTATGATGTCGATCAGCGCGTCCGTTTCCTTATCTTTTTTGTTGTGTTTTTCAAATAGTTCTTTAATATTTCTTTCCACTAAGGGCAGGACAATAAAGAGGTTCCCAGTTGTGAATCCGGTAAGGAGAGCGTCTTTTGAGGCATTGACTATTTCCCCGTATTTAAAAGATGTGAGGGCCATAACGATAACCGGCAAAACGAAAAATGTCATAATCAAAGCCGCCAGTATATAGGCCACAAAATATACTTGCAATCGTTCGAATTCGTTTATGCTCATAGTGCCCACAGCGCCTGCGGAAATAGCAAAAACGCCTATGGGAGTCAGATTAACTATAACCCTGGTTATTTTTACTAGGGTTTGAGCGAGGATCGAAAGGTTGTGGAGGAATATTTTCTTCTTCTTCACCCCTATCAAGGCCGTGCCCACGCACAAGCTGAACAGCACCACCGCCGGGATAATGTTGTTTGCCATGGCATTGAACGGGTTGGACGGAATGTACAAGCTGAGGAAATCTATTTCTTTAGGCGGCTCGACAATGCTTGTGCTGAAAAAAGCGCCAGAGGACCAATTTGGAAATATAAAGGCCATAGCCAATATCATAGCAAGGCCGGCTCCCCAGAACACACCCAAAAGGATGCTGCCTTTCAGGGCCAGCTGCTTTGCGTCTTTATATGAAAGGCTCCCAATTCCAAGAACAAGAGACACCATTATATATGGAAGGATTGTCATCTGAAGCAATTTGATAAAGCCTTGCCCGACGATTTTCAGGTCTTCGCAAATGTCTCCGAAAAACAATCCGCAGGCAATGCCCAGGACTAGCCCTATAAATATATTAGTCGCAAGACTAAAGGTTTTAATTTTCATATTTGTTGTTTTGAGGCAATCGCAAAATATTTGCGAAAGCCATTTTTTTAGAGTTGTTAATTAAGTGAAGTTTCAGTCAAGATGCCTTGCGCTATTTTCAAGCCATCGAGCGCGGAAGAGATGATTCCTCCCGCGCATCCTGCTCCCTCGCCGACAATATAAAGATTTTTTGCGGAGCTTTCCAGCGTTTCCGGATTTCTCAAAAAGCGGACAGGGCTTGACACGTGAGTTTCTATTCCCACAATTGTGCCTGAAGTCATAAAGCCTGGCGCGAGTTTTTCAAAATGCGCAAGAGCTTCCCTTATGGCCTCCGTTGTTTTTTGAGGAAGCATTTCATCAATGCGATCCGATTTCAGTCCAAATCTGTAACTGCTTTCGAATATAGGCAGCCCTTCCTCGCCGCGCACAAATGCGTAAGCGCCCTGGGCTGGACATGCATAATTCCCGCCGCCAGCTTCATAAGCCTTTTTTTCCAGAGAATTAATAAATTCAAATGCGTGATCAGGCGAAGAAAAATTTTCCGCTTTCTGATTCACAATTATGCTTGCATTCGCAAAAATTCCTTCACGCGCAAATCTACTCATGCCATTGGTGGAAAGCTGGCCTTCTATATTTGTGGCCGGAATTATTTCGCCACCCGGACACATGCAAAACGTGGTGGCTTGGGCTATGTTTCTGTTTCCTTGCGGGCGGCTGGTAAAGTTGTATTCCGCTGGATCAAGGAAGGCTGGCAAAGGGTCCATTCCGTATTGGATCTGATTGACAAAGCTTTGGCTATGCTCTATTCTGCAGCCTATTTGAAAGTCTTTCAGCTTGAAATCCATATCGCCAATTAATTTAGCGGTGAGGTCCCGAGCGCTTAATCCGTGCGCCAGTATTGTCAGCGGGGCTTCTAGTTTTTCGCCATTTGCCAGAATGACTCCCTTGCACTTGCCGTCTTTCAACATTATCTGGTCAACGCGGCTGTTCCAAAGGAATGTCCCGCCCATGCTTCTTATCTGCATGCGAATATTTTTGACCATTTCCGGCAGGATGTCTGAGCCTATGTGAGGGCGCTTCAGATACAATATCTGCTTTGGAGCTCCCGCCGCTGCGAAAGTTTCGAGTATGTATTTTATGCGATTGTCTTTCAGTCCTGTATAGAGCTTGCCGTCTGAGTAAGTCCCGGCTCCGCCCTCTCCGAAAAGATAATTGCTTTCCGGATCAAGTTGCCTTGTCTTGTGGAAATCGTCAATATCGTCATGCCGCTTATTGACTTCGCGCCCGCGTTCAATCACAATCGGGTTGCAGCCGTATTCGGCAAGCAGGTATGCAGCCATCAGTCCGGCGGGGCCGGAGCCGACCACAATCGGATTTTGAGGGAGGGATTTTTTTGTCGCAATTTCGTCCATGCCATGCTTTTTCTCCGGCGGAGCCTCTGTGAATTTTTGATGGAGGCTATCCGCCAGGCGGACTCTGAGATTAAAAATGAAATGCAGATTATTTTTTTTGCGAGCGTCAATAGTTTTGCGAATAATCTTGTATTCGAGCACATCTATCGCATTTATTTTAAGTTCGCGCGCTATTGACGGACGCAGGTTCGAGTCGAGATCGGCTAGATTTTCGGGTATATTTTTGACTGGTGTCACTAAATGGTCAACTGCTATCCACACAATGTGCTCCTTGCTTATTTTTTTATGTCTTTTTCTGAAAATACAATCGCTTTAAATACGCTGAATTTAGTTTCCGGCTCGCGCCATGCGTCAGAGGCCATTCCGGCTTTCATTGAAAGATGAGCAAGGGTTGTGTCCCTGCTCCAACCTTGCTCGGGTGCCACTTGAGGAAGAAAAACGGCAGAGCGGCCTGAGTTGCTTAAAATTACACCATGCTCGCCCACAATAAACTCCTCGGGCAAAGCGATTTCTTTCGGGGCGGTCAGAACAGATATTTCAATTTCCAGCCTCGCAAGCTCCTCCAGGCTGGCCACGGGCGGGAAGCGCGGATCATTAAATGCGGAATTTGCCGCATTGTGCGTCACATTTTCTGTCAGCGGCTCATATGCGCCGATATTGCCTATGCAGCCTCTCAGCGCTCCTGACTTTGTGTGGAGAGTGACAAAGCATGACGCAATTTCGTTCAGTTTTTCGGGCAAATTTGAAATGTCCTGCATTGGCTCATTTTTCAATTTTGCTTCCATTGAGCTTCTCGCCAACAAAAGAAGCTGTCTTTTTTCGTCCGCATTGTACAGTTCGTTGTTTTCCATATTTTTACCCCCCCCTGGTTATTTTTTGAAAAATTTCACATATATAATCAACGACAGTATTACAATATTGTTTATTCCCAGAATAATAGCAAGGTGCGTTAATGTGTCAGACAAAGAAATAGGCACAATGGACAAAGACCAGTGCCCTGAGGCTTCATATAATTTCCAGAACGCATAAGAATTTATAAGGATCAGGGGCAAAATTATATAGCCGACAAAACCGCGATACACATTTTTTTGCAGCTTTTGCTTAGCCATGATCAAGTCTGCCTGATAATATTGCGCCAGCCGTAAGCGATAAATGCTCCAGTCGGCGCCAATCCGGCGACAATGGGATTCAAAAAGCCGCGCTTGCCGAGGATCAAGAATACCTCCGAAGCCATTTGATAACCCACAATAACCACCACCGCCAAAATTATGGATTTAAAAACCCCCGCCCTCTCGTTTTTGGCGGCCAGAGGCACGCCCAAAAAAACAGCAAGGAAGCAAGCCCATGGAAACGCCAGGCGATAGTAAAAGACTGTGCGATAGACATTTTTGCAATTTTCCGCCATGTCTTTGGTATTTTTCAATATTTCATAGATAGTCCAGACCGGCAGTTCCTCGGGGGGCTTTACTGCGTTTATTATTTGCTCTGGAGTTTCCGGAAGTTCATCAATGCTTTTTTTCAGGATGGGATATTTAAGGGATTGTTTTTGCATGAATCCATCGTCTGTGTAAGGCGTCAATACGGCGTCGACAAATTCCCAGCCCTGACCTGGAATAAACTTAGCTTCTTTTGCCTGGAGATCCCATTGCAATTTTCTTTTATTGTCCGAATCCAAGGTGTTTTGGTATTTTTTAAGCAACACTTCCTTTTGAACTCCATTCACATCGAAATACTTAAAAAGCCATGTCCTTTTTTTGTTCGGGCTTACAAATGTAAGCATGTTCTGCAAGTCGGATCTGTAATGTTCTCCTCTGGTCGTCTTGTCTTTCAGTATTTCTGCCTGTCTCTCGCATACTGGCACAAGCTGTTCGTTGAACCAGAAGGTAATCCCGGTAACAATAAGTCCAACCAGATAAATTGAGCCTCCACATCTGACCAATGACACGCCGGAAGCCCGCATCGCGGTCACTTCCATATTTTTTCCGAAGTTGGCCATTGTGTACATGCATGCCAGCAGGATGGAAATAGGAAGAATAAAGCGCACATTGCCCGGGAGAAGAAGAATAAAATATTTGATCATAATCGGCAGTTTTGCTTTGTCGCCGGTGTTTGCTTCAAGAAAATCCTGCAAGTCATTAAAAATATCGCCTATGATAAACAGGAGAATAAACCCGATTATGAGCACAGAAAACGGGATGAGAAACTGTGTTAGAATATAATGGTCCAGAATAGGCAGAAAAAACCATTTCCTGCCTGAAGTATTTTTTTTTGACAACATTTTAGCCATTTTGGGTCTGAAAAGTGCAACGTTGTTGAAGAAAAAAGGCGTCTTGTAAAAATCAAGACGCCTCTCGAATCTAATCAATGCTACAGTTTAGCGTTTTTTGGTGCGCAAACTGCGGCGTTTCTTTTCGCTCGGCTTTTCATAATGCCTTCTATTGCGAAGCTCTTTCAAGGTGCCTTCTTTGTCAAGTTTCTTCTTGAGTCTTCTGAGAGCTCTGTCAATTGCCTCGCCTTTTTTTAGACGTACTTCTGTCATTTCCATATCCTGATTCACCCCCTCTCAAGAGTTTAAACATTATAATTTTTTAAAGTGTGTTATATGATATTGCTCAAAAAAAGAATTGCAACATCAAAATAAGATTAATCGCTGGCAAATCCTGCTTCATCGGCCAGCATGGCTTTGAGCTTGCTTAAAGCTTGGTTCTGTATTTGCCTTACTCTTTCGCGAGTTCTGCCTATTTGCTGGCTGACCTCTTCAAGAGTTCGCGGCCTGCTTCCGTCAAGCCCAAAACGCATTTTCAAAATCAATCTTTCACGGAGGTCAAGCTCCATAAGCAAATCCAGCAAACGATCCACAGATTCAACATCTCCGAGAATGCGGTCCGGTGTCATGGCTCCGCGATCGGGGATTATATCCTGGAATTCACCGTCTTCGCCCTGCTGAATAGGGTCGTGCAAAGAAAATGTCCGCAAATCAGCCAAGCGAAGGCCAGCCACTGTGCGTTCGCTGAAATCAAGATGCGCGGCTATTTCCGCATCGGTCGGCTCGCGTCCCAGCTCTTCGGTCAGCTTCATCCTGACTGATTTTATTTTATTGATTTTTCCAGCTGATTGAACCGGAATTCTTATTGTTCGACTTTGATTGGCCAAGGCTCTGCGCATTGACTGTTTTATCCACCACGCAGCATATGAACTAAATTTTGCGCCTTTGGCCGGGTCAAATTTTTCAACGGCTCTCATCAAGCCAATATTTCCTTCTGAAATCAAGTCCAGCAATGGAAGCCCCAGTCCCTTGAAGTCGTGAGCTATTTTAACAACCAGACGGAGGTTTGCCTGGATAAGCGTTGCGCGGGCTTCATCATGCTC
Organism: uncultured Victivallales bacterium; assembly: GCA_964651145.1. Taxonomy (GTDB): domain Bacteria; phylum Verrucomicrobiota; class Lentisphaeria; order Victivallales; family GWF2-45-14; genus CAZYVR01. Next base: position 7,325 of record CAZYVR010000265.1, read on the forward strand.
GATCACATCGTCTCCGTGGATCTTGGCGGCAAGCTCGACTTCTTCTTCTTTGGTTACAAGAGATATCTGTCCGATATCCTGCATGTAAACTTTCATTGTGTCGTTTTTAGATACTGAAACTGATTTTGCCTTGAGGGCTTTTTGTCTTTCCGCTTGTCTGTCTTTTCGAGTAATAGGCTTCTGACTAATTTCTGCCTCTTCCACAACCTTCTTTTTTCTGCCTCTTTTGACTTTTACGGGCTCTTCTTTAGCTATCGCTTTTGTTGAAGTCTTCTTTACAACTGCTTTTTTAGTGACCTTCTTTGTTGAAGCCTTCTTTACAACTGCTTTTTTAGTGACCTTCTTTTCAAGAGTCTTCTTTTCAGGAGTCTTCTTTTCAGGAGTCTTCTTTTCAGGAGTCTTCTTTTCAGGAGTCTTCTT
>CAZYVR010000265.1:7844-8324 GCA_964651145.1 uncultured Victivallales bacterium
TTCAAGAGTCTTCTTTTCAGGAGTCTTCTTCTGAACTGCCTTTTGGGAAGTTTCTTTTTTAGCTGCAACTTTTTTAGTCACTGCGTCCTTTTCGGCAGTCTTTTGAGCGGGAGCCTTTTTGGGCACAGCATTCTTTGCAACAACAGCCTTCTTGGCAACAACAGCCTTCTTGGCGGGAGCCTTTGCAGCGGTTTTGCTTGCGGTTATTTTCTTTGCCGTCGCTTTTTTAGCGGCAGTCTTTTTATTTGTCATATTTTTAATAGGCTCTTTCTTAACTACAGTCTTTATCGTTGCTTTTTCCGCTGGCATCTTCTTAACAACGGCTCTTTTTGCCACGGTCTTTTTCTCAGGCGCTTTTTTTGCAACGACTTTTTTTGTCACGGTCTTTTTCTCAGGCGCTTTTTTTACAACGGCTTTTTTTGCCGCGGTCTTTTTCTCAGGCGCTTTTTTTACAACGGCTTTTTTTGCCGCGGTCTTTTT